>CP119138.1:4616518-4968037 GCA_029166985.1 Alicyclobacillus fastidiosus
CTGTTCAAAGCGCCGCTGATACTCCTTTGCGAGGCTACGGCGGGCCGGATCGTCCGCCGTACGCGTCTGCTCAGACTCGCACAGCGCAAGTAGGTTCGCCATGTGCCTGCGGTATCGAGTTTGCAGTAGTTCGTCCGCTAGCATCGAAATCAGCGGCGGCGACAGCGACATGGTCACTCGAAAGTCGACGCCGTCGTCAAGGAGGCCGTGGAAGACTTGCAACAGCGGGATGTAGGTTTCTGTGAGCGCCTCGAACAGCCAGCGCTCTTCTATCCTATCCTCTCTCTCCGGATGGCGAACGTATGGCAAATGTGCGTGGAGAACTAGGTTGAGATATCCCAAGGTCATTCGTTGATCCCCTCCGGCGAGTGTACGTGATAGCCGTCAAACACGGCTGCATATGGATACCGTTCCTCCAGTTCAGGAACCGCGTCAGCCCGTGTGCAGGGAAGAGGCGTTACAAATTGAACCTGTGGTTCCAGGGGCCCTATTTTATTCGGTGGAAGTTTGACTGCGTCCGAAGGTAGGATACAAAATAGCTGGTCGTGGAAGGTTGTCGTGGAGAGATGGACTACGTAATTGTGCTGTGGCGTCAACTGATGAAGATACCAATTGTCCGCGTCGTGTGATACGCGATGCTTTGCCACAAGTGGTGCATTGTACCCGTTGAACCAGCGATGCGTGACGTCATAGACGCACAAAAAGAGGGGCAGAGTTTCCCACTCGCACTGAAAATGATCGGTCACGAGGCGCCTGCTTAACTCATCTACTTCCCAGTACACAAACAACGTAGATGGGTCCTTCACCATCGCCACAAGGCGACTGCGCCCCGAGCAGCGGGACCAGCGGTCGTCGTAAAGGTCTAATTTAACCAAGCCATCCACTCCATTTTTTGTATTGCGCTGTGACACATAGGGTTATCTACCCTGGCATTGGCCCAGCGTTCTGATAGCTTAGTTCATAAATATGTGGCGAAACGAAGAAGGATGCTTGGCAGGTGTGACTGTTTTTCGAGGTCCTAGAAGATTCTAGTGAACAATCCGAACGCAAAAAAGGGCCCTCGCAAAAGCGAGAGCCCCCGTGGCCGATGGCCGATCTTACATCATGCCGCCCATTCCGCCCATGTCAGGCATCGGAGCTGCTTTTTCCTTCTCCGGTTTGTCAGCAACTGCTGCTTCCGTCGTGAGGAAGGAAGCTGCAACGCTAGCTGCGTTTTGCACAGCAGAACGCGTAACCTTAGCTGGGTCAACGATACCAGCTTTCAACATGTCAACCCATTCACCCGTCGCTGCGTTGTAGCCGAGGCCAACTTGCTCGTTCTTCAAGCGCTCAACGATGATGGAGCCTTCGATACCAGCGTTCTCAGCGATCTGGCGGACAGGTGATTCGAGCGCCTTGCGAACAAGGTTTACGCCCGTCAACTCGTCGCCTTCCGTGGAGATGGTTTCGAGGGACTTGATGACGTTGACGAGTGCCGTACCGCCGCCAGGGACGATACCCTCTTCAACTGCTGCACGCGTGGAGTTGAGCGCGTCTTCGATGCGAAGTTTGCGTTCCTTCAACTCGGTCTCGGTTGCAGCGCCAACCTTGATGACTGCGACGCCGCCGGACAGTTTTGCCAAGCGCTCTTGCAGTTTCTCGCGGTCGAAATCCGAGGTGGTCTCTTCGATTTGGTTCTTGATTTGGCTGATGCGAGCAGCGATTTCAGCGCGATCACCACTGCCATCAACGACGATTGTGTTTTCCTTGCTGACGCGAACTTGACGAGCGCGACCGAGTTGCTCGATGCTCGTGTTCTTCAGTTCAAGGCCGAGCTCCTCACTGATGACTTGACCACCGGTGAGTGCTGCGATATCTTGCAACATCGCCTTGCGACGGTCGCCAAAGCCAGGTGCCTTTACAGCAACGGCGTTGAACGTGCCGCGAATCTTGTTGACAACCAACGTTGCCAAAGCTTCGCCCTCGACGTCTTCAGCGATCAAGAGGAGTGGGCGGCCAGATTGGACGACGCGCTCGAGAACCGGAAGGATCTCTTGAATGTTGCCAACCTTTTTGTCCGTGATCAGGATGTATGGCTCATCGAGCACAGCTTCCATCTTGTCGGTGTCCGTAACCATGTACGGGGAGATGTAGCCGCGGTCGAATTGCATGCCTTCAACGACTTCGAGCTCCGTGGTGAACCCTTTGGATTCTTCAACGGTGATGACGCCGTCGTTGCCGACTTTCTCCATCGCTTCAGCGATGAGTACGCCAATCTCCTCAGCGCCAGCGGAGATTGCAGCAACTTGTGCGATGTTCTCGCGGCCTTCAACTGGCTTCGAGATGTTTGCAATTTCCGTGACAACCGTTGCAACGGCCTTGTCGATGCCGCGGCGGAGAACCATTGGGTTCGCACCTGCAGCGACGTTCTTCAAGCCTTCGCGGATCATCGCTTGCGCGAGAACCGTAGCCGTTGTGGTACCGTCACCAGCGACGTCGTTCGTCTTGGTTGCAACCTCTTTAACCAGTTGCGCGCCCATGTTCTCGTACGCGTCTTCCAGTTCGATTTCCTTAGCGATGGTCACGCCGTCATTCGTGATGAGCGGGGAACCAAACTTCTTTTCCAAAACGACGTTGCGGCCCTTAGGACCAAGGGTAACCTTCACGGCGTCAGCCAGTGCATCGACACCACGCAGCATCGCGCGGCGCGCTTCTTCACCAAAGCGGATTTCCTTTGCCATGTTTCCAACCTCCCTGACCGTATGTAGTCGATTTACTTCTCGACGATTGCCAAGATGTCGTTTTCACGTAAAATCAAAACTTCTTCGTTGTCCACTTTGATTTCCGTACCAGCATACTTCGAGAAAATCACGCGGTCTCCGACTTTCACATCGAGTTCGAAGCGCTTACCGTCTTCTACTTTCCCAGGGCCAACTGCAAGGATTTCGCCTTCTTGCGGCTTTTCCTTTGCATTATCCGGAAGGAAAATGCCACTAGCGGTTTTTTCTTCACGTTCTACTGGACGTACCACAACGCGATCAGCGAGCGGCTTCAGCATGTGAACAACCTCCCTTAAATAGTTCATCACTCTTTGTTAGCACTCTCGGTCGGTGAGTGCTAACACCAAGGACTATAATAATCACTTCGCGAAAAGAGTGCAACACGTTTTCACAAACTTTTATTGCAAGAAAACGTTAGCAGTTTCGTTTCGACAGATATGTATATAACTCTTCAATTGCCGACAGGTGGAACTGCGGTATTTCGACATCGGCCTCGGCGAGCACCTCGCGAGTCCAGCAGACGGCGACTAGATCTGCAACCCCCGCATCAAGAAGGCGCCGCAACTCAGAGCGCTCGGCCACCACGGCGATTTTCGGCAAGTGGCTCATCTTCGCCCCCTCGACGATCACGACATCCACCTGCGCACCCTCGGCGTCAATCGTCTTGAGCATCGTCCGGAGCCAATCGTCCACACCCGAAGGCGCGGTCGCCCAGTCGTGCAGCAGCCAGCCACTGCGGCTGGCCACCATCGTCCACCGGGCCCCCGCCTGCGCGACGCGGGCCGTGTCAGAGCCCCGCTTCTCCCAATCGGGCATCGCGATGGCGTCGGCATGGCCATCGTGCTTGAGCACGGCTACGGCGAGCCCACTTGCGCACATGCACCGAACCAACGCCTCGACGACCTGCGTCTTCCCCGCGTCCTGATAGCCGACGACGGAGATGACCTGCGGACTAGTCATTGAGCCAGCCGCCGATCGCGAGCATGGCGATGTCCCGCTTGCGCACGCGCGCACCGGCCAAGATCCTCGGCAGCAATACGTCGAACGACGTCCTCGCATCGTGGATAACGGCGCCGGGCAAACCGAAGATCGCCGTCCGCTCCCGGTAGGCCAGCATGAGCATCGAACCAGGGATCACCGGCGTTCCGTGGGACACCACCTCGGTGGCGGCAGCGCGGATGGCACCCGGTGAGCGGTCGTCGGGATCGACCGACATCCCACCCGTGACACAGACGAGCGTCGCCCCCTGGTCACAGGCCGAAACGATGGCGGAAACGATGTCCTCCTGCTCGTCCCCCACAAACTGCTGATCCTTCACTTCAATGCCGAACTCTGCAAACTTCGCCCGCAGCACGGGCCCCGACTTGTCCTCTACCCGGCCACTCTGAATTTCACTGCCCGTCGTCACGATGTGGACCTGTTGGTCGCGGTAGGGCAGCACGTCGATAATGCTGCGTCCGCCCCAGGTCTCTTCGGCGATCAACTCGACCGCCCGGATTTTGTCTTGGCCGATGACGAGTGGAATCGGGCGGACGCTTGCGACCGACTGGCCCGCGCGCACGTGCATGTAGGGACGGCGGGTCGAGATGGAGATGTGCTCAATGCCATTCATCGTCACGACGCGGCGCGCGTCAATCCACAGCATGCCGTCGTGCTTGGCGCGCAGGACCACCTTCCCCTCCTCCACAGCGGAGTGAACGAGACCCGGACCAGCGAGCGCCTTGGCCATTTGCTGGGCCGCGTCGTCCTCGTGCAGTTCACCAGGCTCCAGTTCGAGCACGTAGATGTGGCGCTTCCCCATGTCCAGCAGCATCGGGATGTCCTCTTCCCGCACGACGTGCCCGCGCCGAAATTGACGTCCTTTAAATTCACCTGGAACGATTCGCGTCATATCGTGTGCCAACTGCAACCCGACAGCGTCTTCTACTCGAATCTCACGACGTTTCAAACGAATCCCTCCAAGCCAACCAAGCATCGTAATCTTGTGGGGTGTGCACGGGGCGCACGCGCCACTCCGGCGTCCTTTCGCCCATCCGGACGCGGACGACGCAAAGCTTCTCCACCGCGCTCATCAAACGCGTCTGCCCGTCTTCCACCGCCTCGACGAAGGCCTGTCCCGCCGTGGTGCGGTAACATGCCAGCAAAGGCTGCAAGCGACCACTCCGCTCAATAGCGGCGCAATCCGCTTCGGAATCCGCCAAGGCGTCCCGGCACCGCACCAGAACGTCCGCCGTGACCCCCGGCAAGTCGCCCGCCACCACAACCACCCTGTCCGCTCCCAACGCTTGCAGCAAAGGAAAGATGGCGGCAAGGGCGACTAAGGGTCCGGATTCCGGAGCTTCATCTCGTTGCCAGTGAACTTTCCACGCGTCCTCAGGGGCGAGCTCGCTTGCGATAGCCTCCTTGACGTGTTCGTCGGCGTAGGCGATCACGACGCTATCGCTCACCTTGGCCGCCGTGGTGACGACGTGAGTCAATATGGGTGGGGAGGATGGCGACCGCGGTAACAGCAACTTGTTTCCCAAGGGCTCCATCCGTCGACTTCGCCCTCCGGCTACGACGACGCTCATTTCCAACAGTCGACCACACCCTGTTCCGTGATGAGGTAGTCTAAACGTTGATCGTGCTCTGATACGGGCAGTGCGGCGCGCAGTTGAACGCCAAACGCGATGCCGATGGTGCGTAGCCCTGGCCTGGTTCGCGACAAATATCGATCATAGAACCCACCGCCATAGCCAAGCCGCCAGCCGGTGGGTGTAAAACCGAGTCCTGGCACCAAGAGGATATCTAAGTCCGCTGGGTCTACTGCGAGAGCGCGCGCGTCGGGTTCGAGAATTCCAAACTGGCCAGGCAGAAGGTCCCGCGGTGACTCGACCGCGAACATGTCCATTTGCCCCCAAACGTTCAGAACCTTCGGATAAGCGACAATCCAGCCTCGCTCCCGCAATTTGGAAAAACATGCTAACACATCTACTTCCGCGCGGACAGCTGCGTACAGACCAATCGTACACGGCTTCACGCCTGTTCGCGCACTGCGAGTATGCCCGTCACAAAAATTGAGGATGGCCGAACAGATAGCCGCCTCTGCAATACGTCTCTCATTTTCTGTTAAACTCATCCTATCGCGTTTTAGGACCTGTCGCAAATGATCTTTTTCGAGTTCGACAGACAACGAATTCCCAGCTTCCACTGCCAAAAGAGCGGCGGTCACCGTCACCTGGCCAGCTCTTCTGCATTAATTTGATAGACGTTGAGTTTCAAAAAGGCCCATGGCGCGCCGACGGTTACCCACCAGCCATCGAGCAGGTCGCGCAACAGCCGACCAGGCAAATCCGCCGCAGCGCCTTGCAATAACCATTGTATCGCAACTATTCCCCCTAAGCCGAGGACGCCGGCACAAATTCGCTTCCACCAGACGCCGTCGATCCGACTGTGGACGAATCGGCGTTCGAGCACTGCACCAGTGCCCACAGCGAAGAGATACGTCGCGTATTCAGCGCCCAGCGGATCATGGTTAAAATAGAATAAGACAGCCGGGAACAGCACAGCAAATAAAAGCGCAAAATGCCACGGGATCTCGCGATAGCTCCACCAACGGCCAATTTGCCAGCCGCTAGAGCCAATCACGAGGCCGAGCAGCCAGCCGACGAAAACGTCCATCGGCCAGTGTAGGCCAAGATAGATCCGCGAGATGCCAATGCAAAGAACGACTAGCAACAGCAGATAGCGCAGAACCCGGTTGGAGAAGGGGCGAACGACAGCAGCGTACAGGGTCATCGCCCCCTGGGCGTGACCGCTTGGCATCGACAATCCTGTCGCTGAGCTGACATAACCGGATCGGATACCTGGAACGCCAATGGGGCGGGCGATTTGAATGACGGACTTGAGCCAGGCGTTGAAGAACATACTGGTCAAAAATACATAAGTCATCCGCAATCCGAATTGGCGGCTGAACACAAGCATGATCATCGGTAAGATGATGAGATAGAATGACTCCGTCCCAAGGTAGGACATCACCATTGCGACTTTGTCCAAAATCGGTGTATGAAACGATTGAAGCCATAGAATCGCGTGGTACTGCCAACCAAAGCCAGCGGGCAGCGAAAACTTTGGAGTCGCCATCAGCGCTGTCCTCCTAACATAGGCCTGTCTAGAATCCCGGTCGCTAGAGTGTATGAGATGAAGGGGAATCCATATGATTGTTTTGCAAGTAAGTCATGTGAAAAAGAGTTACGACACCGTGGATGTCCTTCACGATGCTTCATTAATGGTTCGGCTTGGAGATAAGTTGGGGCTTGTCGGTCGCAATGGGGCGGGCAAATCGACGCTCGTTCGCATTGTCACGGGGCAGGAGCAGCCCGATTCTGGGCATGTGACCTGGCGTGAAGGGACGACGGTCGGCTACGTGTCCCAATTTGTCGATCCGCCCGAGCACTCGACCGTCTACAGTTTCGTCGCGCAAGCTCGCGCGCACTTGGAGAAGATGGAGCAGAATCTGCGCAAATACGAGCAGCAGATGGCGGACCCGGACGTGTATCAGGACGAGGCGCGCTTTGAACAGTTGAGCACTGCCTACGATACGTTGTCGAGGCGCTTTCAAGACGAAGGCGGCTACGCGTGGCAGACCGACATCCGCCGCGTTCTGTCAGGTCTTCAGTTCCCCAGAGAAATGCACGAGATGCCTGTCTCTTCCCTGAGCGGAGGGCAGAAGACGCGCCTCTCACTCGCGCGGCTTTTAGCAGCCCAACCGGACCTCCTCGTCCTCGACGAGCCGACAAACTATCTCGACACCGAGACTTTGACGTGGCTCGAGCAGTTTCTCAAGGGCTATTCAGGCAGTGTCTTGGTGGTTTCTCACGATCGCTACTTTTTAGACGAGATCACGACGCATACCGTCGAGTTGGAGCAGGGGGTCACCACGAGCTACACCGGCAATTACGAGGCGTATATGGAACAGAAGGTGGAAGCCCGCCTCCGGCAGGCGAAGCAGTTTGCGCAGCAACAGGAGGAGATCGCGAAGATCGAGTTGTTCGTCGCGAAAAATCTGGCACGCGCCTCCACGACCAAACGTGCGCAGAGTCGTCGCAAGATGCTGGAACGGATGGAACGATTTGACCAACCTGAGGGCGATCAGGCGAATGTCCATCTCGCGTTTGCCGCAGACAGACCGTCGGGGCGAGACGTCTTACGCGTATCCGATGTGTCCATCGGCTATGAAGAACACGTGCTGGCGAACAACGTGTCCTTCCGGCTAGAACGCGGCATGAGACTCGCCGTGCTCGGCCCCAACGGGGCTGGAAAGAGCACATTGATGAAGACGCTGCTGCTCCAGATAGAGCCCCTTCGCGGAGCCATCGACGTCGGACAACACGTACAAGTCGGGTACTACGACCAGGAACAGTCCGACCTCGATCCGACGAAGACGGTCCTCAGCCAGGTCTGGGACGAGCATCCACAGATGGACCGTACGACCGTGCGCAGCGCGCTCGCGCAGTTTCTCTTCCGCGGCAACGACGTCGATAAACCGGTGGCGGGGCTCAGCGGTGGTGAACGCAGCCGCCTCAACCTGTGCCGACTGATGTTACAACGCGCGAACACCCTGTTCATGGACGAGCCGACCAACCATCTGGACATCCCCAGCAAAGAGGCGCTCGAGGCAGCCCTGGTGGATTACGACGGCACACTCTTATTCATCTCGCACGACCGCTACTTTATTGACGCTATTGCGACACACGTGGGGATTTTGTCGAAAGATGGATTAACTCTATACATCGGCAACTACACGGATTATCGAGAGAAGTTGGCGGAGAATGACCGAATTCAAGAAATTGAAGCGGATAGCAGCAACAAGTCTGCCAAAGGAGCGCCGCCAACCGCACAGGGAAACGCCAAAAGTGGTGTCAAACCCGCCGCCAAGCAAGAGCATGGGCCGACGCGCCGGCGCATCCGCTCCTCTGACGTACGCAAGGCACAGGAGGCTGTGGAGCGCTTCGAGCAGTTATCCACAGCCTGTGAAGTGGAAATGGAACAAGTCGCTACTGCGCTGTCTGAAGCCGCGCAAAACCAGGATTTGACCCGCCTCTACGAGCTCGAAGCACAGTTAAAAGACCTACAAGCGCGCCACGAGGATGCACTCCTGCGGTGGGAGCAGGCGTCGCTGGACCTCGAGCAGTTAGAGCGAGATTTGGCGGCAGAGGACGTCAACTAAGGCCATTTCTGTCCCGATCCGCCTAGTCCGTCGGGAAGCACACCGGCGTTGTGGACAACATATCCACACTATACACAGACTTATCCACAGCCCACAGGGCCTACATTTCGAGGTTTTTCGACGTTTTTCCACATCATCCACAACCTTGTTCTAGCAACTTGTGCACAAGGTTGTGGATGAATTGACGAGACGACATCCTACGTCGTCGATCACTTCCACGACTGCCAAGTGTCGAGGGGCAATTGCGCGTAGGCGTTGAGCGACAAGTCGCTCTCCTTGCCCTGTTGCGCGCGGTAGTAACCTGCGCTCGCAATCATTGCAGCGTTGTCCGTACACCAGCGCAGAGGCGGAAAGACGACATCAATGCCCTCCCGTTCGCCAAACTCGCCAAGCCGAACGCGAAGTCCACGATTGGCTGCGACGCCCCCTGCCACCACCAATCGCGTGTAGCCCGTGTGACGAAGCGCCCGCCTGGTCTTCTCCACCAAGACGTCGATGACAGCGTTCTGAAAGCTTGCGCAGACGTCCTCCACAGAGATTTCCTCGCGTCGATTTCGCTGCTTGGTCAAGGCGTTGTTGACAGCAGATTTCAAGCCGCTAAAACTGAAATCGTATCCTTCTTCGTCCAACAGACCACGCGGAAACGCGTACGCCTCCCCATTGCCCGCGAAGGCCAACTTGTCCACTTTCGGCCCACCTGGGTAGGACAGCCCGAGCAGACGTGCGACCTTGTCGTACGCCTCCCCCGCAGCATCGTCTCGGGTTCCGCCTAATTTCGTAAAGCAAAACTGCTCGTCCACAGTCAACAACTCTGTGTGGCCGCCAGACACGACCAAACAAAGAAAGGGCGGGCGCACGTCGGTTCCAAGCGTCGCCGCTGCGACGTGGCCTGCGATGTGGTGGACACCAATCAGTGGTTTCCCAGTAGCGAGTGCATACCCTTTGGCGGCCGAGACGCCGACGAGGAGGGATCCGAGCAGCCCCGGCCCACAAGTGACGGCTATGGCGTCCACGTCCGCCCAGGTCATCGCGGCATCCCGGAATGCGTTCTCGACGACGCGCGTGATGTCCTCGACGTGGTGTCTCGAGGCGACTTCGGGGACGACTCCGCCAAACGCGGCGTGGATCTCCATCTGCGTGGCGGTGACCTCGCTCAGCAATTCCCTGCCGTCTCGCACCAGGGCCGCGGACGTTTCATCACAACTCGTTTCAATGCCTAGAATGATCAAATCAGTTCTCCCCCGGCCTTCACACTGTCCATCGGCGGTAAGTCGACCCACATGATAATGGCGTCCTCGCGATTGTCCGTGTAATATCCCTTGCGCAGGCCGACCCGTTCAAATCCGTACTTCCGATAGAGGTTTTGGGCGACGGTATTCGACACGCGCACTTCTAAGGTCATCTTGCGACCACCGCTCGCCGCGCACATCGACATTAAAGTGCGAAGTAACTTTTCGCCTAGTTTGCGGCCGCGAAAATCGGGATCGACTGCGATATTCGTGACATGTCCTTCGTCGAGGATCATCCACAGCCCGCCATAGCCGATGACGCGGCCGTCGAGCTCCGCCACAACGTAGCGGGCGAGCCGATTCTCGACCAGTTCACCGAGAAACGCAGCCCGCGACCACGGGGCGGTAAAGGCGCGGTGCTCGACGTGCAGCACGTCGTCGAGATCCTGGAGCAGCATTCGACGAATGACCAGTTTTTCTGTACTCTCTGCACTCACGGTCGCTCGCCCCCCTCTTGCTGCGATTTCAATTTGGCTTCCGCTTCTACAGGCAATGCGTAATCCGGTAAAACCGTGTGGATGCGCTCCCCTTCGAAACTTGGGTAGTCACCCTTCAGGGAGAGCCGGAAAAGAGCATCCGGGAACCTCGTACACACGTCGCTCCAGGCCGCCAATTGAAATGCCGACCCATTCGAGCGCGATGCTAACTCCGCTTGCGGCAAGTCGTGCACCAGCAAAGGCAGCCCGCCAGGCACTTCACCTGGCACCTCGTCGAGCCACATTTCGATCGGCTTCACCTCGGCCTGTGATCGCTGGCGCAACTGACCGCCCTCGAGCACAAACCAGCCGCCGAACGCGCGATGCCTCCTTGCAAATAGCAGTACGAGCACCGCTTGCTTACCGTCTCGCTCGGCCGCGCCGACCGGCTGTCCGCCACTCATCCCTGCTGCGAGCGCAATGGCGTCGAGCGTCGGTACGGTGACCAGTGGCACCCTCAGTGCGTGCGCCATCGCCTTTCCCGTGGACACAGCCATCCGCACGCCGGTATAGGAACCAGGCCCGGTCCCGACGCCAATCCGTTCGATCTCGCCCGCAGAAAATCCCGCCGACTTCATGACAAATTGAACAGAGGGCTGGAGCAATCGAGAATGCCCCCGAGGGACGCGCTGCGTCACCGCGCTGAGCAGTGTTCCGTCCATGCGGCCAGCGGCGACGCCAAGAGCGTCTGTCGCGGTATCCATGACAATTACGCCCATGCATCCACCCACTCCCGCAATCGTCGTTGCGCCATCTCTCCGACGGCTTCGACCGCGATGTGCCGCGTCGTAGCATCGGCCTCCGAGGGCTTGTCGGGATGGACGTAGTCGATGGACACGGACAGATACCTGTCCAAATCCGCTTCCACGCCACGCCCCCATTCAACGAGCAGTACTGCATCTCCGTCCAGGTAGTCGTCGAAGCCAATCTGGACGAGCGATTCAGCCGCCAAGATCGGCACGTCGGCCGCTGCGTCGTCGTATAAGCGGTATAAATCCATATGTATCAGGGGAACACGGCCTTCATACTCGGCGACGAGCGTAAATGTGGGACTCGTCACGGGCGACTCGACGCATAGTCCTCGCGCAACCCCTTGCGCAAAATGCGTTTTCCCGGCGCCCAACGGGCCGTAGAGCAACACCACGTCCCCCGCCTGCAAAACATCACCCAGGCACGCACCCAACCTCTGCGTCTCCTCGGGTTGAGACGTCGTAACTAACCAATCGCGTAACATGTTTTTCTCCCTTTAGCGGGTTTGCCCGAAGTGACTCTGGTCGCTTCGAACCCTATTCCCTGCCAGATCGCGTATCCACGCGTTTAAAGTGATTGTATCCCTTCGGTTCAAGCACTTCCAGATGTCCGTTCGCCCTGTGCATGACGACGCCATCCCCGTCGTCACAACGGCCAATTCGCGTTACGGGGACCTGCATCGCTGAAGCTGCGGCCAGAAGCGATGCGAAGGCGCGATTCGATGCTGCACCGACCAACTCGAAATCCTCGCCGCCGTACAGCGCGTAGTCGAGCGGATCGCGATGTAAGCCGCGAGCGAGTTCCTTCACTTCCGGCATCACCGGCACTTGATCCGCCTCGACCACGCAGCGCACGCCGCTGGCCACGGAAATTTCATGCAGTTCACTGGCCAGTCCATCGCTGACGTCGTTGAGCGCGTGCACACCGAACCTCGCACACAGCGTCCCGATGCCAACGCGTGGTTCTGGCCGTTGATGACGCTCGACGAGCCGCGCCTGTGCGATGCCCGACGCGGACGTCACCTCTTGCATAACTTGCAGCCCAGCACTCGATCCGCCGAGGCTTCCCGTCACAAACAGGATGTCTCCCGGCTTCGCGCCGGACCTTGGAATCGGGTTTTCGGCTTCGCCGATGACGGTGGTCGTGATCACGAGTGGACCACTCGTCGAAACCACGTCTCCACCGACGACATCACAGCCAAATCGCTCCGTATTCTCGCGCAGCCCATCGTAGACTTGCTCGAGTCGGGCTTCGCCCCAGGCCGACGGGATCGCGAGTGACACCACGGCGTACTTGGGCCTGCCCCCCATCGCCGCGACGTCACTCACAGACACCGCGAGGGCCTTGTAACCCAAGTTGTAATCGGTGATGGTCGTGGGTAGAAAGTGGACGCCCTCGACCATTGTATCCGTCGTGACGACAAACGGCGCCGTGCTCGTGCGAACGACGGCCGCGTCGTCCCCGATCCCCAGCAACACGTCATTCCCTGGCTTAGGCAAGCGCTTGGCAAGCGCTGCAATCAGACCAAACTCGTCCATCCAAAACACCTCCAGTACAAAACACGCACATCATCCATCATATCAATGTGGGAAGGCATGTTCGACGCCACTTGTCCATAGATATGAATGGGAGTTCATATTGCGGGGTGCAAACATGGGATACGTAATGACGTGGATTCACGACATCTCTTCGACCATCGTGTCGCTTGGCTACCCAGGCGTATTCATCGCCATGGTCCTGGAGGGTCTTGGCCTACCCTTTCCGGGCGACGCCTTTCTCGCCTTTTACGGATACGCAGTGTCCGAAAGTCAAATGAACGGCATCGCCGTGCTTTGTATCGGGTCGCTTGGCTATTTCGCAGGCGTCTCCATCATCTTTTGGATGGTCCGCAAATTCGGAAGCCCAGTGCTCAATCCGCTCTATCGTATTCACATCTTGAACCCTGCGCGCGTGGAGCATACGTCGGCATTGATCACCCGCTATAGTGCTCTCGTGCTCATCCCCGGGCGATTTCTCCCAGGCATTCGCTCACTAAGCACATACGCCGCGTCCTTTGTCGGCATGCCATACAGCACCTTCACCTCGTACACCATCGTGGGCTCTGTTCTGTGGTGTGGAATGTGGATAGGTCTAGGCTTCTGGTTTGGGGAAAACGTACAGACACTCTTGAAGCACGTACAGTCGACGTTGATGTGGGTGACGATTGTGATCGTCCTCCTCGCTCTGCTAGTCTTTGTAATACGTAGACTACAATCCAGTTCGAGGAGTGGACAGTGAATCGTGCTAGTGGAGTGGTGTGTGCACAACGAAAAATGGGGTGTGCGTGAAGTCGTCGACAGAGTTGCAGCATGGGCCGCACGAGATCGTGCCAATTCTCAGTGTCGTGATCAGGAGCGGCCAAACGACTCTCTCCCCTTCACCCTCGAAACGAAACGTTACGCGTGCGTCGAGGACTGCGCGCTATGCTGTCGTCAACCGTTTATCCTCCTAAATCATCACGAGTGCGTGACCGCGCAATCGATCTCCGAGCTCTTCGAACTCATCACGTCGCGATTGGCAGATCGTCCCCCAAACAGAGACTAAAGCACCAGCGCTCGCCACAAGTGGTGATAAACAGCGATTGCACCCAGCCGATGGGCGTGGGTGCAATCCGAACCGAGTTACGAGATAGTCGTCACATCCGTCTGCGTCTCTTGCGCCGGCAGTGCCTTGACGATGGCACCCTGCGGGAAGTTGAACACGTTTTTATTGACGATGGATTGAATCGCATCGTTCACTGCATTTGTGTCCACTGGTTGTTTTGGATTCTGGATGTTGACGCGAACCTTTTTGTTCTGGTCCGTCATGAACGATAGAAATAACGAGAGTTTTGTCGCCATTACTTCTTCACCTCCAGTCGATTTTTTGCCTGGCCAAGTAGGAAACTTAGGCCGTCGTGTTCGATGTACTGGCGGTGATGACCACTTGATCCACCCGAGCGACTTGTACCAAGGGCTCGTCGATCAGTGCCGCGAGTGCCTGTCCGACAGCTAGCAAGTCGTCGTCCGCCGCCTCTAGGGCTACGTTGGCGTAGTTGTGGCTCCTAAGCTTTGGTTGCCCAGAGGATGTGGTTCCGACCTGCGTTTGAATCTGCAAAACTCGGCTGACTGGTGTCGTCTGTGCCATGTGTGTCGCCTCCTCTCTGCGCTGTGCGCATGAGAAGAGATGCAGCGAATGGCCTTTTAAGGGGACAGCGAAAGGCGGGAAGCGCTTGGGCGCCCCCGCCTCAATGATGACTTGTATGCTTGGCAGCGATGGCCTTTCGCGAGTCTACGCTGGTGACACACCTCCAAACCAGACGATCTCGTCATGGATTAGCTGTTACATCTCTACCGCCCTTTGATACCGATACTCCGTGCGTTTTAACAAATTCAGAAGCCACCCGAAGGAAGATAGCGCCAGGATCGTCGGGAGGGGCCCTCCGCTTACGAATGGCATTTTAACTCCGATAATCGGGAAGACGCCAAGGCCGATCATCATCGGGTAAATCAACTGAAAACTCAGCAATGTCATCAGACAGAGAAAGGACTGATAGGCAAATGGCTGGGATAGCGTCATCCCTCGTTTCCACAGCCTCGCAATGAGCCAGATGACCACCCCGGCGAGAACTGCTCCAGCGCTCCAACCAAACAAATTGATCAACTCGGCGAATGCAAACACCCCATGACTGCCTGCCAACAGAAACGGGTGACCGCCCATGCCGTGACCAAACCACCCTGCGTTTTGCACGAGAAGTTGCGTTTGGTAATTCTCGTACCCGATACTCTCAGGCGCTGTGCCGGCATGAAACGCGATGGTGAAACGCTCGACGACGTAACGGAGCGGCAACCGAATAAGTGTCATGCGGACGCCGAGAACCAGAGCCGGTACCGCGACAACGGCGAAGCGCCAGAGCACTTCGCGATGGCGAACGAGTGCCACAAACAACATGATGTCTGCGACGATCAGTACAGGTGAACCGTCTAGAGCAAATAAGATTTGCATCAAAGCGACCGTGAAGACCAACAGCCATGCGCGCCAGTGCGATTTCCAACGTTCGCAGGACAACGCCCCCGCAAGACCAAGCGCCAACAGATAGGGACTCATGGTGAAAACGTCGAAGCCATCGAGCGACTTCGGTCCCCAAAATGGCCGAGAACTGCTTCCGACTACCAAGGTCACAAGCATCAGAACGGCCGTCCCGAACAGAAGCAAGGGCCACATCTTCTGGATGTGTCGAGGGTTGGCAAAGAAGACCGCAGCACCAAGTCCCAAACCAAGCGCAACGCCCGCAATGGTGTTCCACGGCATGGTGTCGTGCTGCCCAAAAGGCATGTCACGCATATTACCGATGGTCACGAGGATGCCGAGAAACGAGAGCATAGCAAGGCACATGATCGCCGGCCAGTCGACGCGCCGCTGGTGGATAAGGTGAAAAGAACGGCCCAGCTCCTCCGGCTGCCCCAATCGCTCAATGGCACGAAGCACGGCCTCCTCCTCGTTCCATCCGCGTTCCAGCTCGTCCTCTAATGCATCGGTAAAGTGCCCGTTAATATCCTCACGTATCAGTTTGTGAGCCTCACGATTTTTCACCTGGGCGCACACAGTCTCGATGTAGGTCTCGAGACGAGGATGCAGAAGCGTACCACTCACGCGAATTCCTCCCCGACAAACTTCTCGATCGCCTTTCGGAACATTCTCCATTCACGCGTCTTTGCGGCCAAGTGCGCGCGTCCTTCGTCAGTGATGGCGTAATACTTTCGCTTGCGGCCACCTTCTGAATTCGACCAAGACGATGTGACATACCCAACCATCTCAAAGTGATGAAGAATGGGGTATAACGTCCCTTCCTTGAACGCGAGCGCTCCTTGGGAAATAGCCTCAATTTCCTTCATGATCTGGTACCCGTACATCGGCCTCTCCTGGAGCAGCGACAGCACCACGATTGGCGTACTACCCTTCAGCAGTTCCTTATCCATGCCAGCCACCTCCTTAGTTCCGCTTAAGCATCGCGTTAAGATACATCGTTTAACGATATATTAGAGCACAACAATACCCTTGTCTAGATAAATTATCCCGGCTGGGCAGTTGAATTTCATGGCGTAAGCCGCGCCGCCCCGTACGTTGGGCGGCGCCTTCACTCCATCGCCTTTAACACCTTACGAATCCCGGCAGGCGTCGACAAGGGCTCGGAAGAGGCCGAGCACAGTCTCGTCATCCCGCCACAGATTTTCCGGATGCCACTGAACGGCCAAGGCAAATGGCCCTTCCTTCGATTCGATACCCTCGACCAAGCCCTCAGCGTCCCAGGCGACCGCCCGCAGCGGCTTCGCGATATCCTTGACCGCCTGATGGTGAAACGAGTTGACTCGAATCGACGTCTTCCCCCCAAAACAGGTTGCCAATCGGCTCGCTCGCTCCAGCTTCACGCGGTGGCTTAAATGGTTCCGGGACGCCTTTTGGCTATGCTGAGTCTTGCCCTTCCACTCGCGCGGAATGTCTTGGTACAACGTCCCGCCTAACGCCACATTGAGAACCTGCATGCCGCGGCAAATGCCGAGAATCGGTTTGCCTTGCGCGCGCATCATCTGAACCAGCGAGATCTCCAGCCGATCCCGCTCGGCGACCACATCCCCTAGCCCATAGCGAGGCTCCTGGCCATACGTGGCGGGATCGACATCTTCGCCGCCGGTAAGCAAGAGTCCGTCGAGACGCCTAGCCAGTTCGCCCAATGTCACGTCGTCGCTCAAGAATGGGATGACCATCGGAATTCCATCCACGCTTTGTACCCCAAGTGTGTAGTCATCGGAGAGCGCGACGCCCTGCAACGGCAGGCCAGGCAGCGTGGTCGTGCGCGTGTGGCGCATGCCGGTAAGGCCGATCACAGGTTTTGTCATCTGGTTGCCCCCTTGGTCAGTGCCAACTGTGTAGGTAGGCCTCTTGTTCGTCTGTCAGGTGGTCGATGGCGACGCCCCAACTCTGAAGTCTCATTCGCGCCACCTCGACATCGATTGCTCGAGGGATCATATGCAGGCCAGGCTCATATCTGTGCTGGACGACCTCCTGCAGGCCCAAAGCCTGCAGCGCGAACGTCATATCCATCACTTCCGCTGGATGCCCGTCCCCTGCAGCCAGGTTGACGAGTCTGCCTTCAGCGATCAGGTAGATGCGCCTCCCGTCGGCAAGCTGATATTCGTCGATATTCGGCCGAACCCGACGAACATTCTTCGCGAGCGATGCGAGATCCGGTTTGCTGATCTCCACGTCGAAATGCCCAGCGTTGCCGAGAATGGCACCGTCCTTCATCCGTTCCATCGCAGCTCGGTGGATAACGTGCTTGACGCCGGTGACCGTGATGAAATAATCTCCGTGTTCGGCAGCCTCCACGATCGGCATCACGGAAAAGCCGTCCATAGCAGCCTCCACAGCGCGAACTGGATCAACCTCGGTGACGATGACCTTCGCGCCAAGTCCCTTCGCCCGCATCGCGACGCCCTTGCCGCACCATCCATAGCCGACGACGACGACAGTCTTGCCGGCGATGACGAGATTGGTCGTTCGCATCACACCATCCCACACGGACTGGCCTGTCCCATAACGGTTGTCAAACAGATGTTTGCAGTCCGCATCGTTGACGGCAATCATCGGGTACTTCAAAATGCCTTCTTCGCTCATCGCGCGCAGTCGGATGATCCCCGTCGTCGTCTCCTCACAGCCGCCAATCAGGCCAGCTGCCTGCTCTGGACGCTCTTGGTGCAGGATCGTCGCCAAATCAGCGCCATCGTCGATGACGGCAATCGGATCGTGATCGAGCACAGCCCGCAGATGCCCCTGGTACTCGTCCTGCGTCGCCCCGTACCACGCAAACGTAGTCACGCCTCGCTTGACGAGTCCCGCAGCCACGTCGTCCTGGGTACTGAGTGGATTGCTGGCGGCAATGGCGACATCGGCCCCTCCTGCTTGTACGACGAGCGCGAGATAGGCGGTCTTCGCCTCGAGGTGGAGACACATCGAGATTCGCTTGCCGGCAAATGGCTGCTCCTTGCGGAATCGCTCCTCCAATTGGCGCAATAACGGCATGTGATCGCGCACCCAATCAATTTTCAACTCGCCTTGTTCGGCGAGCGCAAAGTCTCGAATTTGAGAATTGTCTTGCGCTTGGCTCATCGAGTTAAACTCCCTTTCGGACACGTACCTTCAAGATGGCTCACATTGTACATGAAAAAAGGGCGGATTCACATCCGTCCTCGTTCGATATAACCATGCAATTGTTAAAAGTCCACAAGTCCGAGGCTGATGAGGAGTCCGTCATTGACCATCTTCATCATGGTGTCGTCCAAGTGCGTGATTTTGTCCGTCAAACGTTGTTTATCCAACGTGCGCAACTGTTCCAACAGTACGACCGAGTCCCGTTCGAGGCCATACGGCTGAGCCGGGATCTCGACGTGAGTTGGCAGTTTCGCCTTTTGAATTTGGGCCGTGATAGCCGCCACGATGACGGTGGGACTAAAGCGATTCCCGATGTCGTTCTGAATGATGAGAACGGGGCGAAAGCCGCCTTGTTCAGAACCGACTACGGGTGACAAGTCCGCAAAGAAAACGTCCCCTCGTTTGACGTTCAATCACTTACACCCCGCTTACTAAGCGTTCCACCGTGCCTCCTGCTTCTTGTTCCAAGGGAAATGATTCGGAAGCAATTCGCAAATTTAATCGAGCCATTTCCAGATACCCCTGCTGCATCTGTTCGCGAATGTCGTTCTTACGGTGCGCTGTTACATACATACGCAAGGCTTCTCGTACAATTTCACTGCGATTTGCGCTATCCGTTCGAGCGAAGCCATCCACTTGCTCTAGCAACTGCTCCGGAACGTAGACTACCATGCGTTTTTTGCCGGACACGCGCGGCACCTCCACTGCTCTGGTGACACATTTCACATCGGCTATTATAGCTTTCCACCTCAGGCAGGTCAAAGTTGTAACTCACGAGATATTTGCATTGACATACAGTTTTGGTACCCGCGGATTAATTTGACAGACCATTTCATAAGGGATCGTCATTGCGCGCGATGCCACATCGGACAATGATAGCACGTTTTGCTCGCCGTGGCTGTCACTTTCGAACGATTTTAGCAACCATTCGCGACGACGATCCGGTGAGATGCGATTCCACTCCTCTGGAGTCCATGATCGCGGAGCCGCATTACCGAACAATGTGACGAAGTCACCCACCCGCGCCGTTGGCACATCTGACACATCGATCATCAATTGATCCATACAAATTCGGCCTACGACCGGCGCAGTTTGACCGCACACCAGAACTTTCCCCGAATTGGACAAAGCTCTTGGATATCCATCAGCATACCCAGCGGCGACCGTGGCTACCCGCATCGGTTTCGTCGCCGTAAACGTTGCGCCATAACCAATCGTTTCCCCAGGCAGCACATCCGCAATCCGCGTGATCGAACTGTACATATGCATGACTGGCCGCAACTCGGGCATCGGAAGCACGGACTCGTCAGGAGAATAGCCATAGGCCGCAATTCCGATGCGCACCATATCAAAGTGCCATTGCCCGTTGCGAAGGACGCCGCCACTGTTTGAAGCGTGCACAGTCGGAACGTCGTACCCGAGTGCCCGCAGTTGCGCAATCATCTCGGAGAACCGCCGGATCTGCTCCAGGGCGTGTTGGTCGGAGGGCCCATCTGAACATGCCAAGTGCGTGGATACGCCGGACCAGGTCATATCCGAGCGGTTTAGGATCTGATGCAACACGACCTTCGCATGTTCGATGGACTTGAAGCCAAGCCGATTCATCCCTGTGTCAAACGCAGTGTGTATGTGCAACGGTTCGCTGCCCATTGGCGGCAACGCATCGATGTCTCCCCACGCATCCGTGTAAGTGACGTGTATCTGATGCTGCGCTGCGATCGGCAATTCCCAAGCGCCAACCGAGCCCAAGATCAACACTGGCTTAGCGTATCCGCATTGGCGCACCTGCAATGCTTCTTCCAGCGACGCCACCCCCACGGCGACGACGTTCGACTTCGTCAACACTTCGAGAATCGGCGCCACCCCGTGGCCATAAGCATTGGCCTTGACGGTGACGAGAAGTTTAGTCTCTGGATGAACTCTGTCTGCCATGACGCGCAGGTTGTGCGCGAACGCGCGTAGATCAACGATAGAAAATGTCCCGCGATACAAGGAAACACCACCCCATTTACTAGAAGTTTAGCAATGGTGCGGTGCTCTGCCTAGCGCTTTCTGCAATCTCGTGCAAAGAAAGCGCTGTACACGAAAAAGGGCGGTGGCGCACTGTCCGTGCACCACCGCCGATCATTCCGTTATGATTGCCGTTATGGTGTCTCGAATGGCTGGAGCATCGATCAACATTTACTTTCCAACCTGGCTGAGTGTCGACATGGCGATTTGTTCCAACTGATCCTGGTTCAAATCGTTGCTGGTGATCGCGTACTCGACCCCATTGTTCAGCCACGTCAGACTCGACACGTTGTTGCCGTCCGTATACATCGCTGGCACTCCGTACATATCCACCAACTGTCCTTCTGGATCAGCTTGTTGTCCCGGCGTGGGCCGCCATTCCTGCAGCAAGTAGTGGTGGTCGCCACCAAACTTCATGACGGCGCTCGTCTCACTCGGTTGCATCAAGCTCGTCAACTTTGTCCCAAATAAAGTTTTGGGTTCCACGTACCCGAACGCCTGTTCATCGTCGCTTGTCATCGTGGTTTTGGTCTGGCTGCTGACCATCGACTGTGGATCGAAGTCTGCTTGTTTGAACTTCACGTTTGTATTGAACGATTTGAACGTGAGCGTGACAGCCGGCTTCCCATCTTTGTCCAATAGTTTCACAGTCTTCGGTTCAAGCGTCTTGGAATCGAGCACAACCTGCTGCGTGCTGATGGTGTCTGACGCAGGGGTGACCGGGACGTTGAAGATGTATTCTCCGTTCCCCTTCGTCATTTTCACGTTCTTAGTCGTCGTAATCTGTTTCAACAGCTGGTCGTACAGATAAATTTGACCTTGATTTTTGGCCCAGTCTCCGTTGAACCGGAAAACTTTTTGAAGCGACGGACTCACGATGAACATCCCGTTGTCATTGTGTACGATGACCTGGTGCACCTGTTTGTCCTGATTTCCAAGGGTAATCTTGTACGTAGTCGGCGACTCGTAGGAAACCTGTACAGAGTACGTCTGCGTATTGTTGTCCATCTGTACCGTCATCGTCGCGTCACTTTGATAGTTTGTGCTATCTAATTGTTGGGCTTGTGTCTGGATTTTCTGGTTGACCGACTTACCCGTCGGGACGCCGCAGCCTACGACAACGCCACCCACCAGTCCGAGTGCCAAAACGACTGCCGTAACCTTTCGCATAGCCACCTCGCCTTTCTCCGACACACACCATTCAAGTCATCTCAAGGTCGAACATCCGCCCTGTCGAAAAGCGTCATTATTGCTCGGGAAATGTAGTCGACGACATCTGAAGCCGTCGTACTCACTGGCGTCAGCGCCGCTCCCGCAAGTTCCCCTGCGCGGCCGTGCAACCAGGCCCCTAGTGATGCGGCATCGAACGGTTCCAGCCCTTGTGCCAAAAGTCCGCCGATCACGCCAGCCAACACGTCCCCGCTCCCGCCGACGGCCAGAGATGCATTTCCCGTCGGGTTGACGCGCACGGAGCCGCTCGGCGTGGCGATGATCGTGCGATACCCTTTCAGCAGCACAACCGCACCCGTCTGTGCCGCGAGCTGCTTTACAGCCGCGAGTCTTCTCGCCTGCACCTCAGCTGTAGTCCATCCCAACAGCGCGGCGCATTCCTTCGGATGAGGCGTGAGGACGGAGCGGTCTCCTAGCGTGAGCAGTCCCCCATCTCGCTGGAGCCCCTTCAATCCGTCTGCATCGATTATGCAAGGGACGCTCGTACTCCTGTCATCCCCTGCGTTCACCAGGTGTCGAACCAGCTCTTCGCACACTTCCCCTAGTCCAGGTCCGTAAACGATGGATGTACAGTCGGACAGCGCGCGCTCTGAACACGTATCTGTCCGAACGACGTAATCCGGTGCTGGAGCGTGCGACAACGGTCCACCTGTCGCCAGGATCACAAGGCCCGCACCAGCCCTTGCTGCGCCCGCCGCAGCAAGCATCGCTGCCCCTTGCATCTGCCCGACGCAGATACCGCACCGCCCGTATGACCCCTTGTGGCTCATGGCGTCGCGAATGCCCCATTTCGTGCGTAATACGGCGGGATCGACATACGTGGCTAATCCCTCCGGCAGCGGCGCTGGGATGCCAATATCCACTACGTGTACGCGACCGGCATACAGTGCGCCCGGTGTGACGGCGGTACCCAGTTTCTCGAACGCCATCGCGACGGTTTCACTCGCCTCGACAGCGACACCGTCCACTTCACCAGTCGACGCATTGACGCCGGACGGAATGTCGACGGAGATGATTCGGCGATTTGCAGCGTTCATTTCTTCGACCATTTCCCGGTACACGCCGGCGAGTGGCCTCGTCGTGCCTGTACCCAGGAGAGCGTCGACGATCAGTTCACAGGTATCGTCGTGGAAACTGCCCGCACGGTAAACGGTCCAAGTGACGCCTGCCGCACGAGCCATGGCAAACGCCTGTCGTGCGTCGCCTTGAAGCGTCGAGTCTGGGTCCTGTGCACAAACTACTCGCACTTGCACGCCAAAGTGGCGCAACCAACGAGCAGCTATCCACCCATCTCCCCCGTTATTCCCTTTTCCACACGCAATGCACACCGACTTCACGCAACGTTCGCGGACGATTTGTGCAACTGCTTTTCCCGCATGGTCCATCAGGACGATGCCAGGCACCTTGAGTGTCTCGATGGTGTCGTGATCGAAACACCGCATTTGTTCACTCGTGACCAGATACACAGCGGTACCCTCCTCGAGGATGCTATATGGATATTCGGCGTGTCCCAACAATATGTACAAACATCCCGTGCACCTGGGACGCGATGCAGAAACTCAGGGGCGCTCCCAAATCGCTGTCGCAAACGCCATCGTCGTATGGTGACTAATGCTCAGGTGGAACGCGTCGGACGGCGGTAAATCTGCGAGTGCCGAGGGCGAGTCGAACTTCACTGCGAGCCCGGTTTCCGTGACCATCACGTCGACATGACTCATCGCGAGTCTCCCGATCCCGCAGCCTACTGCCTTGGCCAGCGCCTCCTTCGCGGCGAATCGCCCGGCGACGAATTCCGCTTGCCGTTTTCTGCCGTAAGCCAAGGCCCGTCGCATCTCATCCGGCCCTAGTACTTTGCGGCAGAATGCGTCGCCGTATCGCTCTAAAGCCGATAAAATCCGGGCCGTTTCTACAATGTCGGTACCTACGCCCAAAATCATGTCAGTGGCCTCCCCATGAATACATTCCCATTTTACAGGACACCTGTGTGAACTTGTAACCACTGGCCACGTGAAATGGACGACGTTTTGTGGCACAATCGTATAGAACTTAAGCAGAGAGGCGGAACTCGCGGTGCACGATGCGCTCGATTTGTTTCTTGTCCTGGTGACGGGATTTCTATTTGTCTTTTTGATTCGCATTCGCCCGAATGCAAAACCTTTGTCCAGAAAAAAAGCCGTCGGGCTGTTCATCGTAGGGCTTGTCATAGGCGTCATCTTTCTCTCAACCAACTCCCTCTACGTCACGCCAACGGGACTTTGAGGATACAGCAGCATGCCGGTGAATGAGAATGGGAGGCAGTTGTAAACGTGATCGTTTTAAAAAGTAAGCACGAAATCACACTGATGAAGGAAGCCGGACGGGTCGTCGCCGGCTGCCACGAGGCCTTGCGGGACTTTGTTCGCCCAGGCATCAAGACGCTTGAAATCGATGCGTTTGTCGAGTCATTTATCACGAAGTACAACATGGAACCTGCGCAAAAGGGGTACCACGGGTATCCGTTTGCGGCGTGCACCTCGGTGAACGACGTGGTGTGCCACGGATTCCCAAGTGAATACGTCCTGCAGGACGGCGACATCGTCACCGTTGACATGGTCGCACTGCACAAAGGATTGCACGCGGACTCGGCGTGGAGCTATGCAGTCGGAGAGATCAGCGAGGAAGCAAAGCGCCTGTTGGACGTCACGAAGACGTCGCTCTACAAAGGAATTGAGGTATCCGTGGCGGGCAACCAGATCTCCGATATCGGGCACGCCATCCAAACCTACGTCGAGGAACAAGGCTTTTCTGTGGTTCGCGACTACATCGGACACGGCATAGGTCGGCAGATGCACGAAAGTCCGGAGGTCCTTCACTTCGGTCCACCGCATCGCGGCGCGCGCATCAAGAAGAACATGGCTTTCACGATTGAGCCTATGGTCAATGTGGGCGGATACGAGTGCAAACTGGATGCAGATGGCTGGACCGCTCGCACACAGGATGGCAGCTTGAGTGCACAGTATGAGCACACCCTCGTCATCACGGACGACGGTCCGGAGATCATCACAGAACAGAGCTGAGCATCTACCGGGCAGCCGAGGCCATGATCATCTGACCACACACGACGCAAAAGAGGCCGCTCGCGATTCGGAAAACCCGACTTCGCGACGGCCTTTGCTTTCTCTATCCGGTTGGTCCGAATCGTCGGGTTCAACCAATCAGCGCTCTGCCCAATTCCCCGAGTGCGTATGACGCTCCGCCCACGATCACGCCGACCAAAGTCATCTCGAGACCGCTTATCCACCAACCGCGCACGGTCATCCGCGACTTCAGCGCGCCAACGACGAAATGTGCCACGATGCTGACGATAGCAGCCACCGCTAGCGCCGGTGCTCCACTCATGAAAAAGAACGGAATCAGAGGAATGACCGCGCCGACGAGCGTTGAAGCGCCGCCGAAAAGCGCCGAACGCCACGGATTGCCGCGACTGGTTTCGTGAATGCCCAGCTCCTCCTGCGCCATTGTCGTGAGAAACTGCTCTTGGTCAGATGCGATTTGCCTTGCAATGCGCGCCGCCTCTTCCGCCGCAAATCCCTTTAACTCATAGATGAGTGCGAGCTCTTCTATCTCGTGTTCTGGGTCTTCCTCGATTTCCATGCGCTCCGCGTGAAGCTCGGCGTCCATCAGCTCGTTTTCCGACTTCGCAGCCAGCCACGCCCCTGCCCCCATTGACAAGGTGCTCGCCAGCGCGCCGAACAAGCCACTCACGAGAATGGTCTGATCCTGGCTGGTGTAGCCCGCGACGCCGGCGATGATGCCAAACAGCGCTCCAAGTCCGTCGTTGACGCCGTAAATAGCGTCGCCGAGCCATCCGCTCGTCTGGTTCTTGTGCCATCGCTCCGAGCTCCACAATCGCTTCAATCGACGTTTCGGGCTCCCCGTCTCCGGTTCTCCGAACTGGGCGGCGATATCCGCGTGCAATTTCTCATCCTCGTCGATCTGATCGTAAATCGCGACGTACTCGGGATCGTCAATCACATTCCGCTGCGATTGATACCACGCGTCGTTCCCTTGCTCAATCCGTTCGATCTCACCAAGCAAGTGCGTGAGGTCTCGCGACGCGGGGACCTCGTCCACCTTGATCGCAACCGCTTCTCCCTCGGCTCCCAATTCGGTCAACTTGTTTTTCCAAAGCCCCGCATGTCGATACTCGACGTCTGCCAGCTTGAGCAGAATCTCCCGTCGTCGGCCGTCCGTTTCGCGGGCGGCTGCAGCCTCATACAGCTTGGCTGCCTGGAGTTCGCGCCTTAAATTCTCCCTAAGCGTCTTCTCCAGATATCGGCTCACCGGAACACCTCCACTCTCTTCCTCTACACACGGGCAGCCAGTCCTCAAGAACTGGCTGCCTACCGTATCGATCTCACGTATCGATCAAATTCAATTGTGATCATGCACGGCGTACTTCGTTTCGTCAAGCGAGCCAACTGGCGTCATCAATCGGCAAAGTATCCGGCTCCCCGGGAGTGATTGTAGAGAAGCGTGTCATCGATGACAAAATGCGCGTCAGAAAAAATTTTTGCAAGGTACTCAAGCGGTGTTCTCGCCACTTCGCCGTACGATTTTCGGGTATACAAGTCGCGCGCATTTGGCAACTCCTGTTTGATCTGCTTGCGAAGCCGATTGCCGGCCGAATCAGCATCCACTAGGATGTACACGTCATCTTGTTGAAGGGGGACAATTTCATCTTCGACTTGTTCATAACTCAATGTTCCCTTCGTGCATACGACCTCGACATCTTCACGAATGACGCGAAGAATTCGTGCCTTGTCTGTCTTCCCCTCAACGATGATCACCTTGCGCGAAGTCGATGATGTATGCATAGCGCCCAACTTCCTTCCATCAGATGAGAAATCGGATGAGAAACGCCAACTTGGAACACTATCATGTTATGTGAAATTTCAATGTTTCCTCCACAACTATCTTACCATGTCGCCACAAAGCAGTATGTAAGTCCAGAGTTCCAACTCTAGATAGTCGCCCGGGCAAACGCTCAGTTCAGCCATACAATGTGGTGAGTAAAAAGGAGGAGAATATATGACCCGTCGAACGAGCGTCGACGCAACACCTTGTTTCCTTCCACTCTTTCTCCTGTTCGGGGGCATTGCTGGAGGCCGTTCGGCAGGTGCACGCCCTTACGCAGCGTGGCCACAGCGGAGCCCAGGATCGGTCGCGCCTGGTTTTAACCCCTACCTCGGTCCACAGGCTAGCCCCAAAGGCCCGAAGGGCCCCGCCTATTATTCGCCTTGGGTGATGCAGCATGCACCGTATACGTCCCCTGTAGCACCTGGAACACAGCAGCAGATGTGGTTTTAACGCGCCCTCCGAGCCGGGGCAGCTGACGACGCCCCTTGTCCATTCCACCCAGTGTGCCGCTGTGTGCGGAGGCTGGGTCGAATGCCTGATGTCGGCACGCCCGCGGATTGGCCAAGATAGCACTTGAACAAATAGCACGAGAGTGGCTCCCACTACAGGGGCCACT
Organism: Alicyclobacillus fastidiosus; assembly: GCA_029166985.1. Classification (GTDB taxonomy): domain Bacteria; phylum Bacillota; class Bacilli; order Alicyclobacillales; family Alicyclobacillaceae; genus Alicyclobacillus; species Alicyclobacillus fastidiosus_A. Next base: position 4,643,983 of record CP119138.1, read on the forward strand.
CTTTGTTAGGGAGCCGAATTAACCGTCGCGAGGTCTGAATTAGCAAGCCGGGGCTGGCGTGTAAGCCGGTACGAGGAGGAAGAATAGCACAAAGATAATTAGAAACACGACCGCCCAACGGGTATAGCCTCCAAATACACCGTACATAAGTATCCCTCCTTAAAATTTGTGCTTTCACCGCACACTCCCATACAATTCAGGTACGACAACCTCTGTTAGGGATATTCGTCTACGGACAGCGCAATTTTAGGCCTGGTTACACGGAGGATATCAGGAGGCACAGATGTTTACGGAATTGACCTACAACGAAGCGTTAACCGTCGCTTCGCGCGACAGCCGAGCCGCCATCTTTTTCTACACGCCGCTGTGTGGGACCTGTAAACTCGCCCGGCGAATGCTCGAGATCGTCGACGCTGCGATACCGGGGCTCACCATCTATACCTGCGATGCCAATTTCGCGTACCCTCTGCTCGAATCGTGGAAGATTCAGAGCGTTCCAGCACTCGTGTACATCGACCAAGGGCGGCCCGTCGACATCCAGTTTGCTTTTTCCGGCGTGGACGACCTGTACACCCGATTGAAGCATTTCTTTGCGTGAGTTGTCGCTCTTCGGGCAACACGCGCACAGGAGGAGGCCTGTTTCGAAATGTGGAAAGAATTTAAGCAGTTCGCTTTACGCGGTAACCTCGTCGATCTGACGATCGGATTCATCATCGGCAACGCATTTAGCAAAGTGGTGACGTCAATTGTCAACGACATCATCATGCCGCCGCTGGGACTAGTCATCGGACAAGTCGATTTTTCGAACCTGTACATCAACCTGAGCAGGAAGCACTATCCAACGTTCGCCGCAGCAAAAGCGGCAGGTGCCCCCACCATCAACATCGGGACGTTTCTCAATGACGTCGTCAACTTTCTCATCATCGCCGTAGTGATGTTTTTTGTCGTCCGCAACCTGAACCGGCTAGCTGCACGCCGCCGGCACCAAACAGAGGTCAAAGCGCCTCGCTTGTGTCCCTATTGCATCCAGGAGATAGCCGACCACGCGACGCGCTGCCCGCATTGCACGTCCCACTTGGCGGACGATCCCAGCGTTGGATCCGCGATTGATCCGTGAACGAAAAATGACAAACTGGGGATAATATGGTCAGCCATTTAGCCCTCGTCTCGAATGTTTTTCGATGTTCACAAATTTCCTGCACAAAGCGGTAGGAATCATGACGCTTTATGTCGAACATTGACCGCTCGTAAGCGTAAAAGGATTTCGTCTAGCGGTATTGAGTTCCAAATTCTAGGGGGTAAAGGACTTGAGAAAGAAATTGTTGTCCGCCGCGGCAGCGGCCGTTGCACTAACCGTACTAACCGCTGGTTGCGGGACCAATTCGACGGGTGGATCCACATCCGGCGGCAGTGCTACAGGTTCCGCAAGCGGTAACAAAAGCAGCCTCAAGGTCGGCCTGGTGACAGACACAGGTGGCCTCAACGACAACAGCTTCAACCATTTGGCCTACGTGGGTCTCCAGAAAGCGGAAGGCCAACTGGGGATAAGCGGCAGCGTCGTCCAATCGCAATCGGAATCCGACTACGTACCAAACTTGAGTAAATACGCTCAAGAAGGTTACGGTCTGGTCATCGCCGTCGGCTATCTGATGCAGGACGCGGTCGAACAAGTGGCCCAGCAGTACCCGAAGACTAAGTTCCTCATCATCGACGACGCCATCACCGACCGGCCGAACGTGTCGAGCGCCATCTTCAAGTCCGAACAAGCTGGCTACCTCGCAGGCGCGATGGCAGGTCTGTTGGAAACGGGCACATCGCTCAAAGGCCTGAACAGCCAGAATGTCGTCGGCGTGATCGGCGGGCAGAAAATCCCTCCGGTCGACTCCTACATCGCAGGTTTCCAACAAGGCTTTAAGAAGGAAGATCCAAACGGCAAAGTGCTGTTACAATACACCAACAGTTTCACTGACCAAGCACTTGGCAGCCAATATGCACAAAACGAGATGTCGCAAGGCGCAGACATCGTCTTCCCAGTGGCTGGCGGATGCGGCATCGGCGCCATCAGTGCAGTGAAGAGCGCTGGAAAATACGCCATCGGCGTGGACACGGACCAAGCTTACTTGGCGCCTCAAAACGTCCTGACGAGCGCTATGAAGGGTGTCGATACCTCCGTGTTCGACACCATCAAGAGCGTACAGTCGAACAGCTTCAAATCAGGCGTGACGAACTTCGACCTGACGGGGAATGGCGTAGGCTTGGGCAAGATCATGAGCGGCGTGCCGCAAAGCGTCATCGACAAAGTGAACTCGCTAAAACAGGAGATCTCCAGCGGCAAGATTCAGGTTTCCGCAAACGTACAGTAATCTCGTGCAAATCTGGACAGGTCGGGTGGATTGCGGCGTCTAGGCACTGTGGGGCCGCACCCACCCGCTTTGTTTGCACGACAGTCCAAGACAGGGGAGGGCCACGGACGCTTGGAAAACTTCTTGGAAGTGATCGACCTAAAAAAGTGGTTTCCCGGGGTGAAGGCGAATGACGGTGTCAACCTCACGCTGAAACGCGGAGAAGTTCACGCCATTCTCGGTGAGAACGGCGCGGGGAAATCCACGTTGATGAAAATGATCTACGGTCTGCTGGAGCCAACTTCCGGTGAGATCCGGCTAGCTGGACAAGCGGTCCATTTTCGCAGCCCACGTGAAGCCATTCACGCCGGCATTGGCATGGTTCACCAACACTTTATGCTCATTCCTGCGCTGACCGTGGCGGAGAACGTGGTCCTTGGCGACGAACCGGGCGGCGTCAACTACAATCGCCGCGAAGCGGTCAGACGGGTTCGTGAACTGTCGGAGAAATACGGTCTCGATATCGATCCGACCGCGAAAATCTCGCAGTTGTCCGTAGGCCTGCAGCAGCGCGTCGAGATCTTAAAGGCGTTTTATCGGAAAGCTCGCCTGATCATTCTCGACGAGCCCACTGCGCTTTTGACACCACAAGAGACGCGCGAGCTGTTCAACATCGTCCGCAGCTTAAAAGCCGAAGGCACGCCAGTGCTCTTTATCAGCCATAAATTGGATGAGGTTAAAGAAATCAGCGACCGGGTCACCGTGATGCGGGCGGGCAAGACTGTCGATACGGTGTCGACGTCAGGTGCTACGCCGCAAGACTTGGCCAACATGATGGTCGGCCGAGAAGTTGTTTTGCGCGTAGAAAAGAAGGACGCCGAGCCCGGTGCGCCCGTGCTCCAATTGAACGACGTCAAAGTTCGCGACAAGGCCAAGAACCTTCGGGTGAAAGGCATTTCGCTGGAACTGCGGCGCGGCGAAATTCTCGGACTCGCGGGAATTGACGGCAACGGGCAGTTCGAGTTGGCAGACGCCATCGCAGGGCTCCTCAAAGTTGAGGGTGGCCAAATCAAGTTTGACGGCGCGGACATTACCCACATGTCTCCAGCTCAGCGGACGGAGCGCGGGATCGCGTATGTCCCGCAGGATCGACACGCGGATGGACTTGTCCTCGAATTCGATCTCGTCGAGAACACGATTCTCCGCGATTTCCGCAAACAACCGTATTCCAAGAACGGCGTCATCCGCCGCGGCGCATCGGAGGACTACACCAAACGCCTGATTCAGGAGTTTGACGTTCGCCCACCACACCCGTCCCGCAAGGCGTCCGAGCTGTCCGGTGGCAATCAACAGAAAGTCATTCTGGCTCGCGAGGTATCCCGGGATCCGATGATGCTCATCGCCGCTCAGCCGACACGTGGATTGGACGTAGGCGCCATCGAGGGCATCCATAGGCAGCTCATTCGACTGCGCGATGCAGGCAAGGGCGTCCTCCTCGTATCGCTCGAGATGGATGAGATTTTGAGTTTATCTGACCGCATTGCGGTCATTCACGACGGTCAAATCGTCGACGTGGTTCCCGGCGATACCGCTACCCGAGAACAAATCGGTCTACTGATGACCGGAACTCGCGCGAATGCGGAGGTGTCATCGAGTTGAAAGCACTGCGCTCCACCATCTTAGGTCCTGTCGTCGCCACGCTGTTGGCGATCATTATCGGTGGGATTCTCGTCTCTGCAATGGGGTACAATCCCTTTGTCGTCTATGGATCCCTCGTCTCCGGCGCATTTGGCAACGCGGCCAGTTTGGGGAACACCATCACGGCAAGTATTCCGCTGATTCTCTGCGGGTTAGGTATCGCGATCGCCTTTCAGTCCGGCTTGTTCAACATCGGAGCCGACGGACAGTACTGGGTCTCTGCGTCTGCGAGCGTGTGGGTCGGTTATCACTTCACAGGCTTGCCCGGCTGGCTGCATATCATTTTCTGCCTCGTCGTTGGCATGCTCGTCGGCGCCATCTGGGGAGGAATTATCCCCGGTTTAACGAGGGCGTACGTCGGGTCGAGTGAAGTCATCACGACGATGATGTTGAGCTATATCGGCATCCTTCTCGCCCGTTACTTAATTGAAGGCGGCCCGATGCAGCAAAAGGGATTCAACCCTGAGTCTCCGGAAATCGCACAGAACACACAACTGCCCTACTTTAATCAGACCTTAATGCAGTCCCAATTGTCGCTCGTCGCCGTCGCTATCACCATTCTCGCCGCAGTTGCGGCTTGGTTCTTGCTCTACAAGACGACGACAGGTTACCAGCTCCGCGCCGTAGGCTTCAATCAACGCGCTGCGCGCTACGCTGGGATGCGCGTGACACTGTTCACCATCATCGCCCTCTGCCTGTCGGGACTCTTCGCAGGATTGGCTGGCGCTGTGCAGATGTTAGGCGTCGACCATCGACTGCTCGACGGGTTTTCGTCCAATTACGGTTATACCGCCATCGTCGTGTCGCTGCTCGCGCGCAATAACCCGTTCGGCGTGTTGCTCGCAGGCCTCTTCTTTGGCGCGCTGACGACAGGTGGCCAGAATATGCAGATCGTCTCCAACGTTCCTGCGGCCCTGACCGATGTACTCCAGGGTCTGATCATTTTCTTTGTCGCTTGTGAGCGCATTGTTCCGCAAATTATCCAGTGGTATCGACGTCGTCGCAGTACGCGTTCGAGCGTCGCTGCATCCTGATGTACGGGAGGAAGTGAATCCGTGAACATCTTCGCAGACCCGCAAATTTGGGCTTCTACGCTGTCCATGGCAGTGCCGCTCGCATTGCCAGCCATCGGCGGTACGTTCTCTGAGCGTACAGGCGTCGTCAACATCGCGATGGAAGGCATCATGCTCATGGGCGCATTCTTTGGGGTCGCTTTTGCCTATTGGACAGGCAGTGCCTGGATCGGGCTCCTGATGGCTCTCATCATCGGCGGTCTCACGTCAGCGGCCTTCGCTTGGGGCGCTATCCGCGTCTCGGCTGACCAGGTCGTCCTCGGCATGGCCATCAACATCTTTGCTGGAGGCATCACCGCATTCCTGCTCGACACGGTGTTCGGATTCAGTGGAACACCTGTTACAACCCCCAAATTGCCGAATGTGAGCATTCCGGGGATCGACCAAATTCCATATATCGGACAAATATTCACCAACCAGAGCATCTTGGTCTACGTGATGATCGCCATCGTCATCCTCTCGCACTGGTTCCTATTTCATACGCGGCTTGGCCTGCGGATGAGGTCCGTGGGTGAGAACCCCCTCGCTGCAGACACCGTCGGCATCAACGTCTGGCGCCTGCGCTATTCGGGTGTCATCATCGGCGGACTGCTTTCCGCGTTGGGCGGTGCGTACTTATCGATCGGGGTGCTTAACAGCTTCTCCGTCAACATGACCAACGGACGCGGGTACATCGCTCTCGCGGCGATGATTTTTGGCAAATGGACGCCCTTTGGCTCGTTTGGCGCCGCACTGCTGTTTGGTTTTTCAACGGCTCTCGGGATTACCCTGCAAGGGCACGGCGTCTCGTCCAACCTCCTGCAGATGATCCCGTACGCGCTCACCATCGTGGCCCTCACCGGTCTCGTGGGCCGCTCCATCCCGCCTGCAGCTGATGGCTTGCCGTATGACCCGAAACGCTAAGGACTTCCGCGGAGTTCCTCGGCCAGTGTCCTCACGCTTCAAATAGACACAAGGGCTTCTGACGCCAAGCAAGATAAAAGAGGCTGTCCCAAAAGTCCATTTTGGATTTTTGAAGCCCCACTTTGATTAAGAATTCCTGAAAACCAAAAGCCTCCATCTCCACTTTTACTGTGGATTTGGAGGCTTTTCTATATGATGTTGGGACTGGATGATTTGGTAGGACCCTTTTGGGACAGCCCCTTTTTTCACGGTCTAACATGCACGGCGTCAATCGCAGCGATCCATTGGCGCGCACAGCCAGCAATCCCCAAATACGCAGGCCGGAGCCGAAGACCAAGCAACGCCCGCGCGACGGCGAGCGACGCCCTCAAGGCTTTCTCACCCCGACGCTCAACGCAGCTTCAAGTTCCTCCCACGCCAGGTACCGACGTACGATATCCTCCTCAACCAGTTCCGTCCCGCGTTGCACTTCGATAAACTTCAATCCATGGTCCGTTCGTATCGCGTGCCATTGATCCGCATACACCCGCACGACATCACCGGGGCCGACGACGAAGCGCGACGTATCCAAGATCACCTCACCGTGGCCCTCGATGACCGTCCACACCTCACTGCGCATCATGTGCTTCTGATAGCTGATATTCTTGTTCGGGTACAGTTCAATGCACTTGGTGAGCACCTCTGTCCCATCGCGCAGTTTCTGATAGTCAAGAACTCGGTATGTACCCCAAATTCGCTCTTCGTACATCGGGCGGTTCTGTAGTGGCGACACTACGTCCTTGAGATGAGTCGCCGCATATTTATCCGCAGCCAGGATCCCGTCGGGGGTCGCCACGACCACAGCATCCTTCAGTCCCAGTGCAACCACAGGAACGCCGAGCTCATTGATAATGTGCGTGTTCTCACACTCGTGAGCGATGCCCTGGCCGACTGCAAAGGTCGCCATTTGCTCGGTGAGCGCCGCCCAAGTCCCAAGGTCATTCCAGGTTCCCTGATAGGGGTGGACGACGATGGATGAGGCGTGCTCGACCACCTCGTAATCAAAACTGCGTTTGGGCAGTGAGTCAAACGCCTCGACGCACCCCTCGTACGTCGTGGGCCGCCCGGTAGATGCCAGGTGGGAGCGGATCCACCCTGCACGAAAACAAAACACACCACAGTTCCACAGCGCACCCTGACCGATCAGTTGTTGTGCCCTGGCCGCATCTGGTTTTTCCACGAATGAAGAAACGTAGCGCACATCGTTCATCCCCGTGGACGAATCCGGCACAATATACCCAAACTTACTTGTCGCGGAGGTCGGCTTTACCCCCATCAAAGCTAAGTCGGCATTGGCCCCGTCCAGCACCTCAACCAGTGCTTGGAGGTCGCCGAAATAGTGATCATCGACGAAGTGATCGACAGGGCAGATGACGACGGGCTCCTCGCTCGAAATCCCCACCACATCGAGCAAGTACAGGGTGGACAGGGCGATGGCGGGAAACGTATCTCGGCGCTGCGGCTCCTCAATGCAGGCCACATTGCCAACCTGCGCACGAATCATTTCAACCTGGGCCTTAGAGGCACAGACATACGTGTCGGATTCAAGCCCACACCGATGGAGTTGCCCCCAGACCCGTTGTAACATCGACTGCGGCTCTGCTGCCTGTTCGACTGGCAGGACACGCAGAAACTGCTTCGAACGAATATCATTCGACATCGGCCACAACCGTTTGCCCGATCCGCCACTGAGCAGTACCAACTTCAACCTTTCATTCCCCCATCAATCGCGAAAACGCTTCATCGAGTGATCATCTAGTCAAATGCCGACCTCACCAAGCGGTAGATGCCCGATTTCGGAATCAGCACATCATGTCATCTGTTTATCATGAGTCGTACCCTAGTGCGTGATACTCAAATAGGAAATTAGGGTCGTCAGGCACCAACTGAGGCCATGTCCAAACCCTATCGATGGGCGTAGACGCAATTTCCAGGCACTTTGTAACATAGAGAGCGCCGGATTCGCTGTCCAACACGCACTGTACTTCCTACTATAAAACAAGCTGGAAGGGCCGTCGATTGCCCCACCAGCTTGTCCTTCCTGCGAATTTTCTAAATGTCGTACACTGTTCATAAGTAGCACATCACGCCTGAATGCCAGCCACGACTTCTTGGGTCGAGCGAACGCGCCCCATGCGAGGCATCAGATACTTCAGTGGATGAGTATGCTGCTCCTCTGAGAGTGCCGTCATCGCATCCTCGACGAACACCTGGTTGTAACCCAACTGGTACGCCTCACGAGCGGTGGTCTCGACGCCAATGTCCGTCGCAATCCCACACAGGACGATGGTGTCCAGCCCTCTGCGCCTGAGTTGCAGGTCTAACTCCGTCCCGAAGAAGGCCCCCCACTGCCGCTTTGTCACGAGGAGATCTCCGGCTTTTGGCCCCAACTCCGGCGCGATCACGGCCGCATCCGCAGGACGTTCACGAGTAACTGCCGGGAGGTCGGTCACAGGACTGAGTGCGTCCCCGCCGTCGTGAAAGTCCACATTGACCAGAACGACAAATCCACCATTGGCTCGGAACGCGTCCGCTAGCTCAACGGTTTTCACGAGCACATCCGACGGCTGATACGGCGCGCACGGCAGGGACAAGATCCCCTTTTGCATATCGATGACGACAAGCGCCGTCTTCTTCATATCCAATTGGATAGATCCCATGGTTTTGCCACCTCTTTGTAAAGATAGAATTTGAACACCGGAGAATTTTACGCAATAGAAAAGTGGACGTCAACGTAAGGTGCACTCACACGCGAAAAAAGGGAGCCACTTGTCACAGTGGACTCCCTTTGGTTCAGTGTCGCTTATGGTGCCTTCCATTCATCGGCGACATCACCGGTGCGTTCGATGTGCCGGAATTGGGGGTCGGCGCTCCACCGGGGCCACCCCCCGGTGGAGATGGCCGGCTCCCGTTGCCCGCATTGCCATTCCCCGGTGCACCGGGCCCCTGGTTTCCTTTAGGGCTTTGCCCTGGCCCTGTTTGACTGCCGGTTTGCCCCGTGCCGTTCGACTGAGGATTTTCCGGTCCCCCCGTCTGAACCGCCACCGTGGCGGCGGATCCCACAGCTTGACCAGAGTTCGGATCAGTGGCCTGAACCGTGTATTGATAGACTTGCCCCGGTTGAACGGAGCTGTCGACAAGGCTCGTTCCCTGCGTCTCACCGACAGGTACCTGGTCTCCATTCGCACCAGCGCCCACCGTCTGCCGCGTGACGCTATACGTGACCGTCGTCGGAAAACCACCTTGCCAACTGAGGCTGACTTGATTTGACGAGGCGTTATATGACGCTTGTAGACCTTCTATCCCAGTTGCCTGTTTAGTTTGCGTCTGTTGTCCAACGTAGTTGATCCCGTCTGCCGTCCCGGTGATATACGGGTACGGTCCTTCCGCGAACTGCTGAGGTTCTTCATTTTGAAGCGCCAAAGCGATGATATCGTGGAAGATTTGCGCGGCATTACCCGACGGATCCTCTGGCGTCATCGTCATGTGATTGGTCGCATCCGTGTTGTCGTACCCGATATGGATACTACCTACGATCGTCGGCGTGTAGCCATCGAACCAGCCATCGCGAATCCAATTGGGGTGACTGCCATTGAGCCCCGAATCGTATTGGACGGTACCCGTCTTGCCAGCGACTCCCCAATTGCTCAATTTCGCGTACTGGCCTGTTCCGTAATCCACCACATCCTGCATCAGACGCGTCATATCCGTGGCCGTCTGACTCGACATCACTCGCGTTTGTGACGGGGACTCGTGGTAGATCACGGACCCTTCTGCATTGACAATTTTGTTGACGAGGTACGGTTGAGAGCGGATCCCCTGGTTCGCAAACGGCGTGTATGCAGCCACCATTTGCATCGGCGTCACGCCGTTCTCCAGTCCACCAATCGCGATGCCCAGATGCTGATAGTCGCTCGAGGTCAGCGGAATGCCGTCTTTCTTTGCAAAGTCCGCACCAGTCTGGATGCCAATTTTTTGCAACAACGAAACCGAGGCGATGTTTTGCGACTCCTCGAGTGCGTACTGCAATGTGACTTGGCTCGGTCCGCCGACTTCCCAGTTCGACGGTTCATAGCCGCCGCCAAAATCCTGTGGAGCGTTGTTCAGAATGGACGTATAGCTCCATTTCCCCGACTCGAGTGCCGGTGCGTACTCCATGATCGGCTTGATCGACGAGCCCGGCGAACTGGCGCGGTATGTCCGGTCGAGCCCCAGTGGCGTGTACCCCTGTTTACGAGATCCCGCCGCACCTAGAATCGCGCCTGTCTTCGGGTCGACGAACACCGCAGCGCCTTGAACGACCGTACCAGACGTAGGTCCTGGGAAGTCCGAATCGTATTTTCCGCTCCAAAACACTTCATTGACCGCATCCTGAACCGCAGGGCTTATCGTGGTGTAGATCTTTAACCCGCCTTGTTCCACCTCTTCCGGCGTGATGTTCTGCCGATTGAGGTAATCTAACAAGTAGTTCGTCAGCAACGGATTCGTACTCCAACCGTCTTCGCTGTTCGACGAGTGATAACTCACACCTAACGGCTCTTTCTCCGCCTTTTTAGCGGTGCTTTCCGTAATGTACCCCCAGTGCGCCATGTTCTCCAGAACCTGATTTCTGCGTGCCATAGCGGCCTGCTTGTGCTGAAGTGGATCATAGGAGGTTGGCGCCTGCGGCAATCCAGCCAAGAGCGCAGCTTGCGCAAGAGTCAGTTTGTTGGGATCCTTTTTCAAGTCGATGCCAAAATAGCGCTCGGCACCTTGTTCGATCCCCGTGCTTCCCTCACCGAGCGGAATACGGTTCAAATACATCGCGAGAATTTCTTGCTTCGTGAAATTGCGCTCAATTTGTACACCGAGAATGATCTGCTCAAACTTCCGAGTGAACGTTTTTTGATCGGTCAAATAGACCATTTTCGCCAACTGTTCGGGTATCGTGCTCGCACCCTGTTGTAAACTACCGGATAGCGTGTCGACGAAGACAGATCGAAAGACGGACCTGAAGTCGACGCCGGAATTCGTCCAAAAGGTGTGATCCTCTGTGGCGATGATGGCATTCTGCAAGTTCTTCGGAATTTGCGCATAGGTGAGATCCGTCGCCTGCGATCCCAACGACATCAGCTTCGAACCATCCTGTGCATAAACGATCGTCGGTTCGTGGACCTTCTCCAATTCCGACGCCTGAAATGGTAGAAACCGTACGGCTAAATAGAAGCCAAGCGCCATCAAGATGATCAGGGTGATGACCAAAGCAGCAGCAATTGATATCCAACGCCGGACCAATCGCGGCACCTCCTCATTGATAAATCGGTGCTCCTATGTCACGTCCGTGTATACTCGAGCTACCGCTTCGAGATATCGCTCCATGCTGATGTGTGCCATGCGGATACATGGCACACATCTACCAACACTTGATATAGCTGTAATAGAGATCTCCGATAAGGAACAAGACCTCCGTCCATCACGGAGGTCATTTACTGTCTGGTTGTTGTTGAAATCTTATAGTCGTTTCAATCTCCACGCGTAACTCGGGCCTTCCATGGCTGTCGAGGTTTTGAGTGGAACACTGTGTTTCTGATCGCCCACGGTGACCGTCAACGTGCCTATCGTCGCACCCGCAGGCTCGTGGTTAGCTAGCTTTGCGTTCTCTGTCACCGACTCATGAATGACCATTCCAGGCCAACCGATGACACTGATAGCTCCCCCTGCCCGAACCACTTGCGAATTCGTCCAAGGTGCGCTGAGCGTTGCAACAGGCGTATCAGCGTTGACGACCTGTACGTGCCGCAATGCAGCTTGAGCGTTCTTCGACAACGTCACACCAGCATCCAGTGCCGTCTGCAATTCCGGCGTCGTCGTCTGCCCCAGCACTGCACCGACGATGATCACATTATTCGCGCCAATCGTTTTTTGCGAAGCGAATACGAAGCATCCTCCAGCTTGAGAGGTGCTGCCTGTCTTGCCCCCGATGATGACCCCGTGACCGACTTCGGAATCGACATTGTACACTGTTCCGGCGACTGGCAGTGTTGCTTGAGGTTCACCGACGACCGTTTTAAACGTGGACAGTTGCATCGCCGCCGAAAAGAGCTTCACCTGGTCGACAGCGGTACTCGAGCTACCTGGATTAAACCCACTGGCGTCCACGTAGTGCGTTCCCGTCATGCCCATCGACTTTGCGGTGCTATTCATCTCCTGAACAAAGGCGCTCTCACTTCCGTCACACCACTTGGCCAACATCGTCGCCACGTTGTTTCCAGAAGGAAGCATCAGGCCTTCAAGCGCCTGGCGTTCCGTCAAGTGTTCACCCGGCTTCACCTGAAGGACGGATTCGCCCTTGGACTTATCACTCAAATACGTTTGATAGTCCTCGTTTGTGACCGTGATCGACGGTCCATCTTGGCCGATGCTCAAGGGATGCTTTTTCAACACCAGGTACGCGGTCATCACTTTGGTGACGCTGGCGATAGGTGTCGATGTTTGGGCGCCTGAATGCCCGATATCTCCCACACCGACGACAGCGAGTGCAGCTTGTCCCTCACTCGGCCAATCGATCTTCGGCTTTGCTCCAGGTACGGTTTGAACCGTCGCACCATTTACTTGCAAGGTCAGGTGAGGGACTGGTCGAACGAACTGGACGACAGGTATGGCGATAATGACGAGCGCGATGATAATCCATTTGATGCTGCGCACAAACATCCTCCTATAAGTTTTGCAATATAACTAAGCCTTCGATTCTACGGATGGACTCATGGGACCGCGCCCCTGAACGAGTCGCCGATATTGGACAAACATGGCCATTCGCCATGGGACGAGCATTCCAAACGCCAAATCGAAGAACAAAGAACCCGTTTGATAGATGTCCACGTAATGCTCTACCACACTATGCAAGATGAGACGCAGTACGAGCAACCCCAAAAGAATGTAAATAAACGCTTTTGAGCGATGCAGATAGACCGCTTTGTCTTTCATGAACATCTTTGACGTCACAATCAGCGGATAGCTGAGTACGCACCCCGCAAGAAATGCAATGATCGCGTACGAGATATTCTCACGTGTGAATGGAAAGATGTACATGAGGAAACCTGTACTCATCATGATGGGTGGAATCAGGATCTTCTTCGCGCTTGTCGGCTTGCCGGCAGCACGCAGCCTCACGAAGATCACTGTGAGCGCAAACACCACCGCAATCACCGTGCCAATGACTGTAGCCACAGAGTTTGGCATGTCAAACCCTCTCCTTCATGAACGCGCTTGATCAAACACACGTCGGCAAGCACAGCGGTAACCACAGCAGTCAGTATACCATCAAATGTTTGTCGTGTTTTTGAACGGAGTCCCACAAATTACGACATACAATTGGAAATTCAGGGAATATAATAACATAATTTCCAATTTAGTTCCAGGCTGCTCCATCACTTCCGCTGTCTGAGAAGACCATACACTTTTGCAGCGACACCCACCGTCTATAAATGGTCCTTTACGCACCCGATGTTACCACCCCACTTTTGCGGGCGAGCGAAATGATCGCATCGAGGCATAGAATACAGGTCTTCATCCAAGCTAACCTCAACGCCAAGATTTATGGAGGTGCGACAGTTGGCAGAGAGTAGCAAGTCTTCGGGAAGCTCCGACACCGCAGTGCAAACGGTGCAAACCACACCCTATCCGACTTCCTTTCCACCGCAACATCAGGCAGAACAGCCAGGGCTCGAACGGTTGATGACGCCGACGCCGGAAAGCGATAATCTGGCCTATCGAGGAAGCGGCAAACTCGCGAATAAAGTGGCCATTATCACCGGAGGGGACAGTGGTATCGGGCGCGCTATCGCCATCGCGTTTTCGAAAGAAGGCGCCGACGTAGCGATCGTCTACTACAATGAACACGACGACGCGCAAGACACCGCGAAGGCCGTCTCGCAATATGGCCGCCAATGCGTGACACTGCCCGTCGACGTACGCGATCCGGCGGCGTGCAAAAAAGCCATCCAAGACGTGATGAAGCAATTCGGCAAAGTGGATGTCCTCATCAATAACGCCGCAGAGCAACACCCTAAAAACAGCATTCTCGACATCACGCCTGAGCAGTTGGAACGAACGTTTCGGACGAACGTGTTTGGCTACGTGTACATGATCCAAGCGGCACTCCCGCACATGAAGCCTGGCGCGACCATCATTAACACCACGTCCATCACGGCATACGAAGGAAACGAGACGCTTATTGACTATTCGGCGACGAAGGGTGCCATTGTAACCTTGACGAGATCCCTGTCGACATCCTTGGTGAAACAAGGCATTCGCGTCAACGCCGTCGCGCCGGGGCCAATCTGGACGCCGCTTATCCCCTCCACGTTTGACGCGCAAAAGGTTTCCGAATTCGGCAGTACGACACCGATGCAACGGGCGGGACAGCCTTGTGAATTGGCCCCCGCGTACGTGTATCTCGCAAGTATGGACAGCTCATATGTGAGCGGACAAGTGTTGCACGTCAATGGCGGAACGATTGTAAACGGTTAAGCAAAGACAGCCCAAGAGTGGTCCACAGGACATACTGTGCACCACTCTAGAGGCCGCCTTTGCTTCAATGTTGTGCCACCAGAGTCACAGATCCATTTGCCGAGATCACCCCAGAGATAGGCGTTCCTGCGGCTACGCCTGAAGATGCCGTCTCAGCAGCGACTTGCACCGTGTAGTACCCACCTGTCGCACTCGCAGAATTGGCTACGACAAAATCGCCATTATGCAAGGTCGCGACCTGCTGAGATCGATTGCTCGCGCTGTAAACCGGAACCGATGTGCTGGTGCCCGCGGGATTTGTCACCTGAACGCGGTACACATTATTGAAAGACACGTACTGAGAGTCCACCCAACCGTAGCCTTGCACGTAGTACCACGGCATCACAAGCCCCCCGGCCATCCCCTGTTTGATCTGGGTCACCGTGACATTCGTCCCGGCTGGAATCGTAGGCTGGCTACTGCTGGGTTCGATGTACTGCGTCCACATGCTGTAGCTCCACACGCCGTCCGGAGTTGCCATCTTCATCACCTGTGACTCAAACTTTTTGACGGCGGTCTGCGTAGCGGGTCCAAATTGACCATCCACCGTGAGCCCCGCGCCAATCTGTTGGTTGAGGAACTGCTGGACCTCCGCCACCGGCTGACCGGAACTCCCCACGCTCAAGGGGCCAAAGAACATGTTGTCCATCCCAGTTCCCATGTCCGAAAAATAAGGCACGCCGGTGTAGTAGGGGCTGTCCTTCGTCGTCGCCTTTGCACCGTTCAAGTAAAATACCGGTTCGACCGTACTCTGTGGCTGGGGTGCAGACTGTGACGAAGAATACTGCGTGTAGTCACTCACACTCGATCCCACCGAGCTCGAGAACTGCCCCATCAACCCGCCAATACTGGACGCCCACTGCTTGTCCGTCGCATAGTTTACGTTCATTCCGGTGAGTGTCGGGCTCACGTACTCAGTGGCACCTGGCGTCAAGTAATTCGTGCGAACTTCCCAGGCTTGAAATCGGATGGCATAGTCGTCACTTGGAAACATGCCGGCGTCATCACCAGGATTGGAGTCGTAAGCGCCATACCCGAATAGGTTGTTCTTTGCGAGCGCAATCTGGCTTTGCCCCCACGCACTCTCGAGAATAGCGTGCGAGACAAGATAGTTTGCATCCACGCCATAGGTCGATTGTGCGGCCATGAACGATGCACCGAGGCCATTCATCGGCGACTGGTTCGCAAGCAGGTATTGGTTGATGGTCTGCGCGTTAACGTCTGCCGGTGCCGGGAACCGCAAGTCGACGCTCGTATAACTGCCTGACCCTGTGGAACTGCCTGTAGAACCACCGGTGGAAGTACCTGTGGACCCGCCTGTGGAACTGCCTGTGGACCCGCCTGTGGAACCACCCGTGGAACTGCCTGTAGAACCACCAGTCGAGGTCGTCGCCGGCTTCATCGTCCACGTCGTCCCCTGCCAGTCCGACTGGATACCCAATCGACCTAACGCATTCATCACGTACCAAACAGGCATAAACGTCGTCATCTGGCCGGACGCTGGGTCAACGTGGATGGCTGCGTCTACCCTCGCCACCACAGTGCCATTGATGGCGATGGACGTGCTGCCTTTCCCGTACTGAATCTTGCTGTAATCGACCTTGATGCCACTATCGGCCGGCACGATGATGTTCCACACGTTATTCGACCAAGTGTGTTGGAAGCCCATCTGATCTAACGCATTCATCACGTACCAAATGGGCATGTAGGTCGTGCTGTTGTACGTAAAGCCGTCTGGGGAAGTGATCAACGTACTATTGTTGTAAATTTTCTTCGCTTCCAAGTTTGTGACGAGGCGGCTGTTCGCGCTCAACGTGATGGGCTCGGACACAAACGCCGCCATCGCGGTGTTAATGACAGACCACGTCTGCGGGCCAACTTGTCCATCGGCCGTGATGTGATGGTTCGTTTGGAACGCCTTCACTTCACTCGCCGTCACTGGCCCGTAATCGCCATCCGCCTGGCCGACGGTAAAACCAAGGGCATTTAGGTCATTCTGCAAGGTGACGACATCTGCGCCTGTGGATCCCGTCTGTAGAATTTGTTCAGTCGTCGTACCGGCATGCGCTACCAATGGCACTGCCGCCGAGAGGAGAGTCGGCAACGTCATTACGGCGAGCAGTCGTTGTGTCTTCACAGATGATGAACCTCCACTTTCCTAATCCTCATTGACTAACGTCGATGCGCTCGACGGATAACGCGCCGTTCGTCACACCGACTTGTAATTCACCCAACGCCACAGTCCCGCCTAAATCAGGCAACATCTGGTTGATGGAGATGGTGATACTGGACGACTGCGGAATCAGTACCTTGACGGTTTCGTCGCCCGAGAGGCTCAGATCCCGGCTATCGAGCACGTTCGTAGACGACCATGTGCTGTCCCCTGGCAACTCGTAACTGACCTGCCCAAGGGTGGTGGTGTAACTAAACCAGCTCGTTGCTGCGAGGCCTGGCATCGTCAATGCCCATGCGCCGTTCTCGTCGGTCACTTGGATATTGTCGAAGAATTGATAGGTATTGAGAATGGCAGTTTGGACGGCCTGATTTGATGTGAAAAAGGGTTGGCCACCTGTACTGTCGCCAGCGAATGTGGCAACCGCCTCGTCCCGGATGGGGTAGTCTATCTGATACGAGCCGCTGCCCATTTTTTCAAATCCAGCTTTTTGGTTAGCAAGATTCGACGCGATTTCCGTTAATTCCTGCGGCGTCAACAAGTCTGTCGACTGAACGCCTGACGGATTGAGACCCACCGCATTCGCCCATGCGAAGGGTGAGCCACCAGGTTGGAACGCTGCGTCCGTGATCCCAAACGCATTCCACAGCACTTGATCTGCCGTGTCCACGCTGACCGCCTCGTACGCCGAGGAGTGCGTAGTCGATGGCGGGGTAAAAACGTGATCGCGAATCGCGGTTGCGACGGTCGCAAAGTGAGCATCACTACTTGCAATATCGTCGTACGTGCTGGCGCCTGACGCCGTCGCGGAAATGCCAAATGAGGTTTCGACCGCCTGGAGCAGTTTCCACGTCGGCACTTCATCCGCAGGCAACACCGCTGGAGGCGTGACCGTAGTAGGAACGGTAAGGGTCCACGTCGTACCGTTCCACGGAGACGTGATCCCCAGCCTTGCGAGAAGTTGTTGCGTGTACCAAATCGGGATGAAGGTCGTCGGTTTGCCCGAGGCCGGATCGACAGCAGCGATTCCGTCCACCTTATGCATCAATTTGCCGTTGATCTCGAGCTGGATATGACCCGTCCCCACCTGAATATTGGAGGTGTCAACAGCCATCGACGATGGCACCTTCAGATTCCACACGTTATTTTTCCAGGTGCTTGTGATTCCGAGCTCCTCAAGGCTGGTCTCGACGTACCAAATCGGCATGTACATCGTCTGGTTGTAAGCGAAGCCGTACGGTTGGCTCACCGTCTTGCCATTGAGGACGATCGTCTTCTTCAGCATGTCGTAGTCGTACGCCGTGCCCGTCGCGGCGTGTGCGACGCTTGTCCACAACGGCGCGAGCGTGATCCCCGCCGCTGTAGCCACAGCCAATGCGTTTACCCTTGCGCGTTTCATCATCGGAATTCTCACTTTCCTTGAATAAAGGCTGCGGTCGCATCGTACGCGGCGCGCTGTGCCGGATCGGACGATTCCGCCGCCGTCACCAGTAACTTCGAGCCATCGTAAAACGCGTGCGTGACTTGGTCGTGACCAAACCCTTCCAGATTGAGCGTATTCAAAAATGTGTCGTACAGTTGTTGATTCGTAGCGTCGAGACCTGTCAATTCCACCTCAATGCCCATGCCGTTCTGCTTGGCGGTCTCCATCGCATTGCTAATACGCACGTCGTCAGCGTTGGCGCCCTGCTCGACGTAATTCGGTTGAATCCATGCTGCGTCAAAGCCGAGCGTCTGCCATGCATCTGTCCGATCCGCGCCATAGAACGGAATCCAGAACAAGGGCAACCCCAGTTGATGAACCTGGTTCGCGCCATATTGAAGGTATGAAAATTCACCCGGTGTCGTCGTATGGTACTGCTCTTCATCCCAATAGATCCCCGCCAACTGCAGATGCTGAAAGTCAGCTGTTTGCCACTTAGCCGTAAGCATCTGCAGATACCACTGCATGGCGGATTCACGGGCATGCAACGCGTTCGGATCAGCACCCGATCCGGCGAAATTGACGTCTTGTCCAGAAATAGTGCCGAAGTCGTGCGTGCCATAGCCGAAATACGGAATCGTCAGCACAACCTTCTCCTTGTAATCAGGTCGATTCAGCATCTGGTTACTCTGCGCCACGGCTTGATCTAATGCAGACAGCTGTTGATTGGATGTAAATAAGTCCGTTATGTATTTGGTCAGCCCTGTGACCGTGTTAGGAACGCTGCCATACGGGAGGAAGAGCATGGTGTCAAAGAGAGGACTGGTCATTTGTCCAGTGCTATCGACATCTCCTACCATCGCTAGAAAGTCGCTGCTCGACCAGGTACCCTGATTTCCATTGGCCCCTGTCTCGACGAGCAGCATGTTGTGAATACCAGCAGCTCCGGACGATGTTGGCGCCATTGGCCCGACGTCATCCCCGCTGCCCGGTACCGTGGTCAGAAGGTCCGCTGGGCTCCCTTGCGAGGTGGTGCTTCCTTGAATATCGAGTCCACGGACGAAGACCCAGACGCCAACCGGGACGTACAGTCGGATGGCATCCGCCTCGACGCCTCCTTGGCTGTCCCATGCAAATGTCTGGGTGAGGGTCTTTTGGCCACTCTCTGGGATCGCTGAATAGCGAGCCCCTGCAGAGTACCACTCGCCGTTCTGCTCGAATTGGAACTGAACATAGTCCGGAAAATAGACGCCCGCCGCTTGATTCTGAAGCGCCGTAATCTGCATATGCTTCACATTGACCGATTTACCGAACTTGACCGTGATGTAACGGCCGCCCTGGTGATTAAAGCCCAACCACCCCTGTGCGCTCGTCACGGGCTGCTGATATGCGCTTTCAACCTGCGAAAATGTCGAATCTGGTAGGCCTGTTATCGTGGTTGAGATGGAACCGAGAGTTGTGAGGTCTTGCACCGAAGCGGTAGTCGCAGCAGGCACCACAGGCATCGCGATGGCGAGTCCAAGCGTCATCGACGCGGTCATGCAAGCGCTCCACCGCCGTAGAGAATGACTCATGATTGGTCCTCCGCAGCGATTCTTCCGCTAGTATTTATAGAAGATATAAAGACAAGAGTGCCACGGTAAAGTGACCCGTTGCCTGAGTAGACGACAGAAGAAGACAAAATGTTACAGGTTTTAGGCAGAGTCATACTCGATAACCAATTTTGAATTCCTTTTGATTATAGTGGGAGTTTTTGAAGGGGTAAACCCTCTACTCGAGTGAACGAACCTCGGGGAAAGCTTAAAAATATATTTCATAGAACTGGTTGACGGGGAAATACGCCCTCCAATATAATTTAGTTACAATTCAACAATTTCGACTTCGTGTGTGGAACATGATGATCCTAGGGCGGTAACGTGGGCACATAGGCCTAGGGGAGTGACTTGTGCAACCGGCCACCTGTTCTTACAGGTGGCCTTTGCTATTGTGCCGATGGGTCGTATTATCCATCCTCCGGAAAGCGGGGTGCCATGCGTGTACAGTTCATCGACAAGCGTGCGCGGTTGGCAGGGTGCGGCCACATCAGGGGTCAAAGGGTCAGACGGATAAAGACAAAATCACACAGGGCTGCAAAAGCCAAAGCAAAACCAGGTATGATTCATCATTTTCAGATCGAAACAGGCGACGCCGTTGCGCCGCCTGTTTCGATCTACCAAAGTATATGAGTTCGCCGCAGCGCGAAGGATGACCGACGTTCAGCCGACAGTTCGACCGATCATTCGTCAATATGTTGCGGTAAATGGAGGGTAACCGACGTACCTTCGCCGATTCTGCTATCCCACGCAATACAACCGCCATGCGATTGGATAATTCGTTGACAGACCATCACGCCGAGTCCCGTACCTCTCGACTTCGTCGTGTAGAACGGTTCACCCACTCGCTTCAGCGTCTCCACGTCCATGCCGATACCCGTGTCCGTCACTCGCAAGTACACCAAACCGTCTGCCACCCAAGTGGCAACTTCCACTTGTCCACCGTCAGCCACCGCATCCATCGCGTTTTTCAGCAGGTTGACGAGAACCTGATGAATCCGGTCGGTCTCGCACAGCACCTGTGCTCCCTCGTCGTTCAGGCTCAATTCTAAGGTGATGCCCTGCATCAGCGCTTCAGACTTCAATAACTCGCAGACGCGATGGGCTATGCTCCCCAACGTCACAGGGCGGAACTCCGCCAATTGGGGCTTTGCCACCGCCAGCAGCTCATTTGTGATGCCAGATATCCGATCGACTTCCGTGCACATGATATCGATATATTTCGCCGTGTACTCGGGTTGCCGCGCTGCCAGTTGCAAGAAACCTTTGATGGCCGTCAGCGGATTTCTGATCTCGTGGGCCAGACCCGCCGCAAGCTGCCCCACGACCGACAGTTTTTCGGAATGCAAGAGCATTTCCTCGGACTGCCGCTGTACGGTGACATCCCGAAAGACGAGAACTGCACCCGTCACGTGATCCGCCTCATAAATCGGAGAGACGACGTACTCCACAGAAAAGTGTGTCCCGTCCTTACGCCAAAAGTACCCATCTCGCACCTGCCGAGTCTGCCCCGACCGGATCGCGTCGAGTATCGGGTTTGCTGCCCCATCTGCGGCCCTGTCGCGTAACTTCGGTCCACCTAGGCACTCGTACAGGTTTTTGCCGAGGAGATCGCCTGCACAGTAGCCTGAAATCTGCTCTGCAGCAGGGTTGAAAAACACCGTGTTTCCGTTTAAATCGACACCGCAAATGCCATCCGCGACAGACTCTAGTATCGATTGGTTCTGCACGCTCAGACGCTTAATAGCCTCCACGGCAGCGTGCTTCTCCGTGATGTCCCGGCAAATTGCAAACACGCCGACCACTTTCTCGGCGAAGCGAATCGGGACAGTCTTGACACTCGCCCACAGATGTCTGCCCGTACGATGGCGCAAGAGGATTTCGAACTCCTTGGTCACGCCGGTCCGGGCATAGAAAAAACCGCGACGAACACGGGCACAATCCTGAGGTGTCAGAAACATCTCGAGTGTCATTCCGCGAAGTGCCTCGCAGTCGTAGCCAATAAACTTCTCCGTCGTCGGGTTCGCGTCGACAATCCTCCCGTTCAGATCGATTTGCACGATCACGTCGGAGTTCTGTTCAAACAGCGATCGATAGCGCCGTTCGCTATCTCGTAAGGCACACTCTACTAATTTTCGGTCCGTGACGTTGCGGATGATCCCGCGCATCCCAGTCGGCTCGCCGAACTGATTCCGAATTAACGTCGCGGAGGCTTCCAGCGTCAGTCCACGCCCATCGCCCCCGTGAAAGCTAAACTCGTGCGACCGGCGAGAACATCCAGTGCGCCAAACAAACCGCCATAGTGTAAGCAGGCTCTTCGCCTGTGTATACGTCAAATGAGATCGATAAGCTGTCCCAATCAGTTCACTTTCGGGCATATGCAAGATCTCGCACAAAGATGAATTCAGCATAACCAGATGGCACGACGCATCCATCTCGTAATAGCCGTCGTAGATGCTCTCTAAGATCTCTTGTGGAAAAATCACGTTTCGCGCCGATTTTACCAGCGTACTCATCATGTACGCGCTCCTCGAACTGAATTGTTTCTACCATTGTGTCATTCGCATTGTGCATCCGTCAATTTTTGGTGTTTTCGAGGGGATCCCCGCACGTCCCGAGGCTCCATGCCCGATTCGATATACATATGTACCAATTTATATAAATAGATACCTATCATATTGATGTAAATCGCAAACGGATATCCATATAGTAAAGTCCAAAATATGCTAGAATGAGGTGGAAGGGAGCGTACACCGTTGGCAAGGAAAACCACCGTGTTATACTTCGGAATTCAAAAGGGCGGCGCTGCTAAGAGCACAACTGCGGCGACCACTGCTTACATATTGGCGAAGCGGGGCCAACGCGTCTTGGCTGTCGACCTCGACTCGCAGGGCAACCTCACCAACCTTCTCAGCGACGTCGACGACATCTACGAGTACAGCGGCAGGACGGCTCTCGAGGCGATGAAATCGATCGATGCGGACGGCGAGGAATTGGTATCGCGGTATGTGCATCCAGTTTCCGACGGCATCGATTTGATGCCTAGCGAAGATTTTATGGCTACGCTATCCAGGTGGCTGTACCGCGAGTTCGAACGCTCATACCCCGGTAAAAATCCAGGCCTTGTCCTGCGCACGGCCCTGAACAAGATCCTGCAGGTCAGGCCATATGATTTCGTCGTGATCGACAGCCCGCCGAGCCTTGGCGACCAGTCGATCAACGGTATGGCCGCCGCTACACACATCGTATCGCTGTTTGAACCTAGTAAGTTTTGTCTCGATGCACTTCCTCGTTTCTTTGAGACAGTGCACCACGTGCGCCAACAACTAAACCCAGACCTGAAGGTCGCAGGCATTCTCGCCACCATGGTCGATAAACGCCGTTCGGACGCTCGCCTGCTCGTGGAGACGCTAGAGGATGACGAAGAATATGGTCCGCTGCTGTTTGAGCAAATGATTTATCGGCGGGCGGCCACAGGGCGTCTCAACCTACAAGGATTTACGACCAATCCAGAATTGCGCCGAGCCATCAAGGAATACGAACAGTTCACTGAGGAGTTGTTACAGCGGCTATGAGTGACTTAAAAGAAAAGTTGCAGCAGCGACTTGCCCGTTCTCGGACTGTGCACCAGGAGCTTATCCACTCCTCGCCTGATCAGGAACAGTTGGTCGAGGCGTCGGAGCCAGTCGCTGTACCCTCGCCCACTGGACCAGGACGACCCCGAAAGATCAAGCGCAAAGTCACGACGTTATACTTTGATGAGGACCTCGACAAAGCGCTTGAGATGTTCCTTTTACGCCAATACTTGCAAACGGGGACGAAAACCAGCAAGAGCGAGTGGATCCGCCGCCTTGTCGAAATCTCGCTGAAAGAGCATGGAGCCTGGCCACCGGAGGCCTGAGATCTGAACAGCCAGACGTCATAGAGGCACGCATCGCACCTAAAGACTAGAGACAGTGGAGGAAATTTTGTGGCAGTCATCATTTTCGATCTCGACGGCACCCTCATCGATACCGGCAGTATCGCAGTGGAAGCGTACCGATTGGTGTTGTCAGAATTCGCATACAAACCAGAGGAATTCCCCTCAGAGGAAACCATGTTGAAGACGTTCGGACTGCCTGATACGGAGATCTGGAACACCTTGCTGCCAAAGCATACGCTTGAGGAGCAGATGATTGGATTCGAGCGAGCCGGAGAGCGCATCGATGACGAAATCCGCAAGCGCGACATCCTCCTGCCGCATGCGCGGGACGTGGTCCACGAACTCCATGACCGCGGCTACACCTTGACGACGGCGAGCAACTGCGGCACGAGTTACCTGGACGCAGTGATGTCTTCGCAAGGCATTGGCCACCTGTTCGACCGGCCCGTGTGCCTGGAATCCGTGCACGGCACGCGCAAGTCGGATATCTTGCGAGCCTTGATCTCGCGCTACGGCGAGGGCGAGGCCTTGTTTATGATCGGCGATAGATATACGGATAGGGACGCGGCCCTCGAGGTCAACATCCCGTTCATCGGGTGCGATTTCGGATTCGGGGATACCACCGAACTCACGGGTGCCGTACATCTCGTGAAGGATCTTCTTGGTTTGCTCGAGTACTTTGCCTAACCCGTCGCGCATGGAAGGACAGCCGCCGCGCCTGCCACTGTCCCCCTACCGAGAAGGCAATCGTCCGCCGCGGTGGCAGGGCAGAGGTGCCACTGCCGCCACGGCTGGAAGAATTCCGGTCACTCGATGAGTTTCATCAAACCATGCAAATCGGTAACCGATACAATCTGTACGGCTCCTGTTTTCCTGTCCTTCACCTCTACCCCTCCGGCCGCAAGCGATCTTCGACTCACGGTGATCCGTGTCGGCATGCCGAGCAGGTCCGCGTCCGTAAATTTACTGCCAGGATGTAGGTCCCTGTCGTCATAGAGGGCATTCTCGGCCCCGATCGCCCGGTAAACTGCCCCGGCAGCGGCTATCACGGACGGTTCCGCGCCCACCGGTATGATGTGAGCTCCGTAAGGCGCAACGCTCTTTGGCCACACCATACCCTGGTCATCGTGATGCTGTTCTAGGATGCAAGCCATCACGCGCGCGATGCCAATCCCGTAGCACCCCATGCTAACTTCCCTCGCTCGCCCGCCAGCATCAGTGACGACCGCGTTCATTGTGTCACTGTATTTCGTTCCCAGCTTAAACGTATTCGCCGCCTCAATCCCTCGTACTTCACAGAGTCCCCCTCCACAGTTCGGACATGGCATGCCCGCGCGGACAGAGGTGATATCCCCGACTTCGGCGCAGTCGCGCGAAACGGCGAGATCGAGGTCCGCGAAGGCTTCCGTCCACGGACTGTCGAGACCTAATGCGTCATCGATCACGACGCGAACGCCACCACTTCTTGTCTTTGCAACGGCCCGCTGCCCCGACACCTCATCCATCCTCACGACATCGCCGCGACCCAACAGTTTCTGCAGCTTCGTCTCGTTCACACCGAGAGTACTCGGGGTAATGGCTGCCACGACCATTTCTGCACAGCGGTAGAATGAAAGATGGATGGTGCCGTGCACTCCCTCGCCATCGGCGCTGGCACGCAGGCAATATGCGCCTTTGTCCGCAATGGCGACCTCTCGATTCGCCGCGTAATCACACTGCGGGCAAACAAAGAGCGTGTCTTCACCAGCGTCGCAGAGAAACATGAACTCGTGCGCCACACCGCCCCCCATCATGCCTGTATCCGACTCGACGGCGAGGATGTCGAGGCCGCACCTCTGAAAAAAGCGGTGGTAGGCCTGCAACACCTCTTGATAGTGACGGTCGAGATCATCGTCTGTGAGATGAAAGCTGTAGGCGTCCTTCATGAGAAACTCGCGCAGCCGAATCAAACCGCCGCGGGGACGCAGTTCGTCTCGAAACTTCATCTGGATTTGATAGATCGTCAGTGGCAGCTCGCGGTACGACTGGACAAGGCTTCGAAACAAGTCTGTGGCTGCTTCTTCGTGCGTCATCGCCAACACCATCTCGCCGTCAGTCCGGTCTTTGAAACGAGTCAAATCCTCGCCAATGCTCGACAGCCGCCCAGATTCCTCCCAGATGCCCGCTGGCTGGACAACCGGAAGGAGCACCTCCTGCCCACCGATTTGGTTCATTTCGTCGCGTGCGATCGCTCCGATTTTGTGCAACACGCGCGTTGCGAGCGGCCCGTAGCTGTAAATACCCGCTGACACCCTACGGATATAACCAGCTCGAAGCAATAACTGGTGACTGCTTAGTTCGGCGTCGGTCGGCACGTTGCGATCCGTCTTGAACAGCAAACTGGAAAGTTTCATATCCATTCCCTCCTCCAAGTAAACAAAAAAACCTCGCCCTATCAAAAGGGCGAGGTTGAACTCGCGGTACCACCTTCGTTCACCGTCCACTGGCGGACAGCGCTCAAACCCAATTCTCCCCTCGTCAAACAGGGGGCGAATCGGCGCCTTGTGATAACGGAAGGCTTCCGGACGACTCATCATCGTCAGTTCCAAGGGTGGGTTCACAAGAGACGTACAGCCCGGTCTCGCACCAATCGACCAGGTCTCTGCGACTGCCCGGCTCATGTTACTGGCCCTGTCATAACCGATTATCTGAGAATATACGCAGGTACGTAACCCATTGTCAACAGCGTTGTTTTTTCAGCCCCAGGCAACAGGTTGTACCACCCTCGACGTCGAATCATGAAGAGGGATGTCGAATCTGCCGACTTCTAACATACATCAATAACAACGGATGTATTTATGTAATTTTATATTGATGTATTTATCAACCATCCGTGTCGTGAAACACCTATCGCCGTTCTCCGTCTAACAGGTAGGACAAGCGAAGGGAATACTGCTCACGACCAGGTTAGGGGGAGTCAATTATGCACATTTATCATAAATGGATAATCGGCGGCGCACTCGCTTTGACAAGCGCCGTCACTGTGACCGGGTGTGCAACACACACCGCGACTACGGCGCCTGCCCCGGCCCAAAACGCCGTGACGTCAGGTTCGTCCAACACGGCGAACGCCACGGCCAACAGTGCGGCAAACGATAGCGCCAATGCCGCCGCAACGACGAACGCAACCGACACAGGGGCCGCCATCCGTAACGACTCGACCGGAACACAAACTTCGAACTCGACATTTCCAACGATCGTAAATCAGTCGATGAGTCACTTCGGGCAGGAAGTGTTGAATGGTGCCGAAGCGCCGACTAAGCTTCCCACGGCTGCGAATGGCGACAGCACGATGCTCTACAGCACTGCACAATCGACAGCGCCATCGGCCGGTGAGCCTGCATACAGTTCCATGAATGCAGTCACGCTGAAATCGTCAAATCAAACGCTCGCGAGCTGGACGACTCGCCACTTTGCGTCCAGTGCGCAAGCGTCTCAAGGCTTTCAGGTCGTGGCAGGGCCAGTGACGAACTCCAGTCAAAACGCGTCGATTGTACTGACCGGCAACCATGCGGCCACCGAGGGGCACAGCGGCGGATCGACCAGTATCCAGTGGAGTGAAGGCAAATGGAATATCCAAGTTACCAATCAGAACACGTTGGCGGCTGCGACGCCGCTTGCAGATGAAATCGCGAAATTCCTCGACCAGAACACCATGCCGGCGCCGAACGACAACGCCACCATTCGCGTAACGAGCAGCAGTGATGGCGGCACAGTCACCGTCGACGTGCTCTGGCAGGAGGACGAAAATCTTTATCAGCTCACGACGACACAAGCGGCTGCCAATCCAATTGACACCGCGCTCTCGATGGCTATCTCAATGGAGCCTTACGCTGGGAACTAACGTTCGTGGGGATGAGCTCATATAGCATAAATCGAAGCCTTGGACGAGTGAATTAGGCGGTCCAAATAGACATCCGGACCGCCCGCGACACAGCGAACGCTTTATGAACGGGCGCCCGCCCGCCGACGTCCCCCTGCCAGCCACTTCGTGGCCTCGATGAGCCCATAGACGCCAGAGGGCACCCCGGAGAACATGAGCCACATGAGTGGGACATTGTAGCGCTCGTAAGCAAAGAACACGGCGAACAAAACCGTAAAATACAGGAGCGTGAGCAGCACCAACAGGACCTCTTTACGCTTGCCGCGCGCAAACAGGAGCGCGATTCCATGTCCGATGAGCGAAGCCCAGAGCAGAACAGGCTGCACAGCTTTCATGGTGCTCGGGAGAATACCGAGCATGCGAATCGGGAAGTACGCTCGAGTCCACAGAATTCCAGGCTTGATCCAGAGGTAACTTCTCCAGAAATCCTGTGGAAAACTGCGATGCCACTCCCGAATGCGGTACATGGCCGCGTGCTCTTGTGCCTTAAACCACGGGATTTCGTGCATACTCTGCGGGCGCAAGTTCGGGTGAACGTCGAGTATGTGATGTTCAACCGCAGTCGGGTTGTTCGGGGCCGGAAAGTGAATGCCCTGGAACGTACCGAGTAGCAGCGGGTTTGCGGCGTCGTCCGTCAATGCGATGAACTGGTGAAAGACCAGGAAATTGCGAATCCACCATGGCAGGATGCAGGCGATGACGACTGCCGCCGCAATCACCCCTTGTCCGACGAGTTTGCGCCAGGGGTAGCGCTTCATGAGCAGGTACGCGAGAGCGACCACCGCCCACAACAGAAGATTGGGCCGAAAGTACATAGCAACCATAAACCACAGCGTCGCGAAGACGACGTGGCGAAGCTTGTGGGTGTCCGCCACTTTCAGCAGCCAGAACACCGTCCAAGCAAAGGCGGCCATGAACGGCGTCTCGGTGAGAAACAGGGTGTCGGTCTCGATGCCTGGGACGTATACTGCCAAGAACAGTGCCACAGCAAGTGCGACATAGCGGTTCCAGACGTACGCGACACTTTGATAGGCACCCACGATGCCGAACGCACCGATGAGCGTGAACACGATTTTCCCGGCATATAGCCCGAGCGCTCCTTGACCAAAGACTGCGAGCACGCCCGCGAGGATGAACGTCATGCCAGGCAGCATATGAACCGTCGGCGCATCCGGCGTGTAGTACGCATAAATATGTGACTGCAACAGCCACTCTGCGCTCCGCAGATAGCCCGCATCGTCGCTGTGAATGGATACATAGGGCCCATAATAAAAGATGACGACCAAACGAATCAGGATTGCCAACAGCACAGGCGCAATCCAAAGTGCATTTCGTAACCGAAGAGTACGATTCATGTCATTATCCAAGCCTCACATTTTATTTGCCATCAGTCTACACCATTCGACAGACAGTGGATACCCGCTGACAGTTGTCTCCAACGAGGGTAAAATCGATTTGGAAGGAGTAGCTGCCATGAAGATTACGGATGCTGCAACATGTGAACTCATGCGGTTTAGCTGCGAAGAGTTGAGCGATGGCGAGTTCATTCGCGTGGCGAGAGCCTATCAGTGTGGGGGCCCAAGGTTCCAACTGACAGTGGACGACGAGCAGACGAAGATGGATGAACGCATTACGGTGGACGGAGTGACGATAGTCGTCGAGAAATCCTGCCTCGACTTGCTGAACGACGTTACCATCGACTTCGCGAACGAGGGCTTCGTATTCGAGTCTGCGGCGAACTCACTCTGTTGAACTGAAAGACGTCTTCGACGCCGAAGCAATACTCCTGCTGCTGGCCAACCCACCCCCAGGCAAAGGAGGGGCTTATGTGTCTACCAGAAAACTGACAGCCTTAGTCTGGATGGTCGGTACCGTGTTCACCGCGGGCTGCAGCAGTCCAAATCCGGCGCACGTCGTTCACGCGATCGCGACGAACGTCCTGCATGCCCCTGCGCGCGTCCAACACGTGACATTTTACAGTGAATCCCTACACGCGCAGATGAAGATGAACGTCTATCTACCCCCGGGCTACAATTCGAAGACGAAGTACCCAGTCCTCTACCTGCTGCACGGCAAGGGCGGAAACGAATACAGTTTTATGACCTCCCTCGTGCCTGGTCGTTCAGTCGGGATCGACAAAGACGCTACGGAGCTCATCGATGAACACAAAATTCGGCCGTTGATCATCGTCGCACCCGAGCTGGACAACAGCTACGGGGTGAATACCGGAAAGTATCGAAAGGACGTCAGAGGGTATAGTCGAGGCGAGTATTCGACGTACTTGGAGACCGATGTCGTGCACTATATCGACTCGCATTACAGCACGGTGACATCCGCTGCCGGTCGCTACATCGGGGGATTGTCGATGGGTGGCTTTGCGGCCCTCGACGCGGCGTTCACGCGACCAACGGAATACTCCAAAGTCGGCGTGATGAGTGCCGCACTCTGGGTTGGCGGACTGCCTCGTGAACTCGCGTGGATCTATCCCACAAAGCAAGATCAGGCACAGCGGGATCCCATCACCATTGCCGAGCACACGCGCATCAAGATACCCGTGGACATCATCGAAGGAAAACAAGATCCGTTCTACTCGGCGGATGTGGACCTCGACCAGGTCTTGAAAGCGCAGTCCGCAGACGTGTTTCTCCACACGTATCGCGGAGCACACAACTATATGTTCTGGCGGAGCCACGCGAAGGAGCTGCTCCTCTTCTTTGACGCCACGCCAACCACTGCGTCACCGTCGTGATCCGTTAGCTCAAGCCTACATGCTTGATTAATAGAAGCGACACGTAAAAGACACCGACCCCGATCACGGCGGCTAACACCGTCCCTTTATTCTGCCCCTTGACGACGGGCATCAGGTCGGTCATCGAGACGTAGAGAAACGTCCCGGTTGCCAATGCCATCAGAATTTTGACGACACTCTCGTCAATGTTTCCTACCTCGAGCGTGATCACAGCCCCAATCAGCGTCGAAACCGCCAATCCTACGGAGGTCAAGAGCGCGCGCGCACGCGATGTCCCGGACGCCAACGTAATGGTTGCCATACTGAACCCCTCGGGGATCTTGTGCATTGTGATCGCCACAAAAATGAGCACGCCCGTGGCGCGACTCATGGTGAAGGCACCGGCGATGATCACGCCGTCCATAAAGGTATGTAAGAGCAACCCTAGGAAAGAGACGAGCGCAGCTTTCGAGCTTAGCACCGCCGTATTGTGATGGCTCGCGCCGTGGCTGGCAAAATGGGACTGCATGGGGCTGACGCTATATCTTTCGAAAATCAGAAGAACGAGATAACCTATGACGATATATAAGGGTGCCGCCGTAGGCAGTTCACTCAACGAGTCCGGCAGTCTGTCCAATACCGTGGCACCTAGTAAAAATCCGGCACCCAGTCCTGTGACGATCATCGTCTGTTGCGGACTGAGTCGCTTGACGACGGTAACCGCGCCGCCAATCACGTCGGCAAATGCTGCAATGGTGCACAAAATCAGTGCAAACCACATTGACTTCAATCACTCCACAAGTCCCTGACATTTGGTGTAGCATGGTGATTGTATCAGCGCTATGCCTGTGTGTAAATAGTGGTGGTTACGATTTATGCACAGTGAGAGCAGGCGACACCACCGCTGTGCACTTCGGGAGCGCGGTCCTAGCCGCCCATGTCTACTTGTAGTCTCGTCAACGGAGCGATTATTTAATATAGAAAGTGAGTCGTCGCCTATGCAACGCCATGAAAAGCTGATTTACGGGGTATTGGTACGCGGAATTGACGTGTTGCCGGACACAAAATGTGGTCACTACGCATCCGAAAAAGATATCATCGCCATCAAGTTTCCGTGTTGCAACACGTATTACCCATGTTATGAGTGCCACGAGGCAGTGGCTGACCACGAGGCGATAGTGTGGCCGCGGCAGCAATTTGGTGAACAAGCCGTTTTGTGCGGCCACTGTGGGTCCGAGTTGACCATTCAGGCGTATCTCGATGCAGACTCCACTTGCCCCCACTGTCAATCCGCGTTCAATCCGGGCTGTAAAGCGCACTATCCACTGTATTTCGCGATGGACTAGCCTAGTCAAGCGTGATCGAGAATACGTCCGGCGAGGCCTGCACCTTTGAAATGAGGTCATTCAAGTTCGATCCCGGTTTCATCCGAACTTGCAACACAACCGTGACGAGTGGTTTATCGGCGGACGTCGTGACGCGGCGAATTTGCACTTTTCGCGCCTCGGGGCAGTCAGCGTCCAAGGTCTCCATGACCGCGTTCAAATCACGGGCCTCGATGACCAGACGGCACTGCGAAGCCACGGATATCCTCCCCTCTCGGCTGAGCACCTCGAGGGCTATCAACACGAGTGCCGTGGTCACGGCTCCGACCAAGTACATACCAGCGCCGATGGCCAGACCGATGCCGGAAGTCGCCCACAGCCCGGCCGCTGTGGTCAACCCCCGAATGGATTGGCGCTGAACGAGAATGGTCCCAGCACCTAAGAACCCGATGCCACTGACGACTTGGGCGGCAATCCGACTGGGATCGAGTACGGTCGATGCCGCCGTTTCCATGTCCCGAAACCCGTACTTCGACACGATCATAATCAGCGCACTTCCCACGCACACCACAAAATGCGTTCGCAGACCTGCCTCTTTATCGCGGCTTCTGCGCTCCCAGCCAATCATCGCTCCGAGAACACCAGACGCAATCAGTCGCAATACCAATTCCAGTTGCACGTAGGTCACCCGCCTTCACTTCTTGAAGTCATACTGCTGAATAGATGAATCTTACGCGGCTATTGCCAGTCGCAGTCGGAAACTTTGCCACCTATGCCACGAGCTACACATAGCATTATGTAAACCAGCGTGTTACAATCTATTGAGGAAGTTTCAAGCCATCTGCGTCGTTGGCGTGGTTGGCGAGCTACTTCTTCTCCCATAATCGACAATTGGCTCAACTCTTCGGAGTTTGAGCCTTTTTTGTTGTCGATTTTCGTCGATTACACACTACTTTTGGAGTATAGTATGTAATATTATGAAAATAGTTTACATCTGAGACGAAGAGGGTACACACATGCATCCATCATTCGACACCATGTCCATGTTCAAAAACCGATCGCTCTTCACAGTGACAATCGATGGTATTGTTGAGGCCTCCCTGTTGGCATCCGGCGACGATACGGAAGTCATCTACCACCGCCTGTCGGCAGGAGCCTACTGGACCTTGGAACCTGAGTCTCAAGAAAACCCGGCGAACGGCCCACTCGAAACGATTTACCTCACCGCCGGTCGCCTAACAGTGTTTAGCGACTCCGAAGAGCTGACCCTGACAGAGGGTGATCACATCTCTTTTCATCCGGTCTCACGGCAGATCGTGTTTTACGGCGACATGGAATCCACATTTTTGTACATATGCTCCAAACCTGTATTTCACCATTATCGTTCCTCACTCGAAGAAGTAAATCACCTCGCCCTCACCATCGAACAAAAGGACGGGTACACCTCGCATCACTGCACTCGCATTATGCAGATGTCGATGAAGGTCGGACAAGCGATGAAGCTAGCTCCAAGCGAGTTGTACACACTGCAATTTGGCGCTTATCTCCACGATGTCGGCAAAGTGCGCGTCCCCAACGAACTGTTGAACAAACC
Organism: Alicyclobacillus fastidiosus; assembly: GCA_029166985.1. GTDB lineage: Bacteria > Bacillota > Bacilli > Alicyclobacillales > Alicyclobacillaceae > Alicyclobacillus > Alicyclobacillus fastidiosus_A. The sequence goes on from CP119138.1 coordinate 4,677,264, forward strand.
GGGCAGACTGACGGATTCAGAGTGGGAATTGATGAAGCGACACACCATATATGGGCGCGAGATCCTACTCGAAACGGGCTTGCCGTACCTGACGCAAGCGAGCCTGCTCGTCGCTCAACACCACGAGCGGCACGATGGCTCCGGCTACCCGTTTGGCCTCAAAGGTGCGGACATCCACATCGGCGCCGCGATTATCGCCGTCACCGACTCATACGATGCGATGACGACGGATAGGCAATACCGCAGAGCCAAGCCCGCAGCGGACGCAATCGCCGAAATCCAATCGCTTCGCGGCACACTATACCACCCAGACGTGGTCGACGCGTTCTTGAAGTGCTTGTAATCAGAGACACTCAACTCTGTTAGAGAGAACAGTGCGGTAACCCAAAGAGCCGCCTACAAATCACCTTCCGATGAATGCTATAGGCGGCTCAATGTCCCGTTCGAACTTCCAGACTCACTTGAGGATGGTCATCGTGCTATCCTTCTGAGAGACGAGTAAATCGTATCCATTGTCCTTGAAAAACCCGTAACCGAACAGAGGAACGCCGGAATAACTCGGGTCGACGATACAAGGAACATCAGTGAACTGCGTCCCGCCGATGCTCAGCGTGATTTGGCTCACATATGCCGAATCTTCCCCGCCTACGCCCTCTACCTGAATTGCCCCGAGGTTGGGTAGGTTCAAAGCGTCCGCCAAGCTCTTGGTGATGAGCGGTTCAAACGCGCCGGTATCCAACTGCAGAAGCACGTCGCTGCCACCAGCCTGTGCGTTGAACAGGACCGCATTCTGGTACGTGGTAATGGGCACAGTGGCCACGACCGTATCCCCCGAAGGAGGGGTGACAGTCGCTTGCGTAGACGCCGGTGAGAAGGTGATCAATTGCGTTTGCGTCTGAACGTGCCCACTTGGATCCGTCCACGATGCCGTCACCTGCACCGTCTCCGCCTTGGTGTCGTCGACCGCGCCGATCCAGCTCCCGTCTTGGTCCGTGTAGTCGCTGAGCGTATTGCGATTTTCATCTGAAGCGAAATGGGCGCTGCCCGTGACTTGCAGATGGATGGACTGGTGTGGGACGGATGCGTCATTGTCACCGACCAGCACGTCGATCGCCGCTGGGCTCCCTACATCTGCCGATTGTTTATCAATATAAATCTCATAGTCGTGCTGAACGGGTACAGCCGTGAAGTTGAAGCCGCCACCTTTCAGTTTCGTGGCTTTTACCTTCGAAGCAACCTGCGTCCACGGCAAATAAGTATTTCCCTTGTAAACCACGCCTTGAACCGTCCCGCCCGTGATGGCGAACTTGCCGCCACCCAGGTACTCGTACGGCGAGTGAAACGACTTTAGGGCCTGCCACTCGAGATACGTCTCATCCCCAACCGCGATTGCCGGAATCGACACTCCGTTCACCTCAGCGCGAACCTGCCCTTTTGCTACACTCGACGTCGCCGCGTAAGCCGTCGTCGCAACACATGGAACCATGAGTGCAAGCGCGCTCGACGTGAGCATCATGCTGAATTTTGTCATGGGCTTCACAGAATCTTCCTACCTTTAAATGTGATAAATATCTATGTTTACACGATTCGTCTTCGTCCACTGTCATTCCTGCTGGAGTGGCCATTTAAAGGGCATAGGATAATTCGTCCATATGCGTCATATTCTCTAACGTCCAGTCGGTCGTTACAGTGAGTCAACTTGAAGGAGGTACAGGTATGCGCAGTACATGGATCAGCATCATCACTGCGGGATTGGCGTTCGGGACGATGACTTCCGTGGCGTTCGCGAGCACTACCAACTCCACACTCACGGGTCAAAAGGAGGTGTCCATCAACGGATCGGCCATGTCCGACCCTTACGCGAGAGTGGTCGACAATACGACGTACATGCCCATCTGGTATGTCGGCCAGGCGCTTTCGCACATCCAAGGTGTGACACAGCAGTGGGATGGAAATCATCACGTTTGGCAGATCACACTGCCCGCGAACTTGCTCACGTACCTACCGCAGCTCACCAAAGCTATCCCCATCGGCTCTGGGAATACGACCATCACGATCAATGGGACCCCTGTGAAAGTGGTCGATACGTTCGCGGCTACGGATCCGGTTTCGAAGAAGCCGACGGTGTACATGCCCATTTACTACATCCAACAAATCCTGAGCGAAGTAGGCATCGTCAACACTTGGGATGGAAACGATTGGAACATCGTTAATCTCCCCACCCTCCTCCCTGGTGGCAATTCGCCGAGCAACGCAACCGGCTCCCTCGCGTAGTCGCGAATGAGTCCGCTTCACTTGGGCCTGCGGATGGACTCGCTGCAAACCCGACGTGACCACCGCACGCCCTGCCCCACGTGCCAAATCCTCGCCCTCCCCGTCGACGCTCTAATCTGGTTGTCCAGTTTTGTCTTCAAACGCATATACATCCGTAGTAGCGAGGGGGGAGTTTATGTCCGGCGAGATCTCCGCACTCATTTCAGCGTTCTGTTACGCTTTATCCAACCTGTTGCTGCGCAAGGGGCAAAGGGACACGCTCCCCGCGGACAACGGGCTGTTCCCGATTTTGTTCGTATCGGGCACCGTATTGTCGTTTAACCTCGTTATGGACCTCATTGACGATCCCGCCCCGCTCGTCGTGGGTCAACACTGGGGGAAAAACGTCCTCTTCTGCATTCTCGCAGGCGTCGTGGCCACGCTGTTCGGGCGCTTGGCGCTCTACGCAGCCATCGCCCGCATCGGCGCAACGCGTGGTATCACCGTGATCGCCATGGCCCCCGTCGTAACCCTCGTCATCGCCGTTGGACTCCTCGGTGAGCGAATTCACTATACAGACGTGATCGGTATCGGTCTACTCTCTGTCGGCATCGTACTCCTCGTCGTTGAAGCGACCAATCGACAATCGCGAACTGCGAGAACGTGGTGGAGATCGGGACTAGTCATCGCCATCCTGGCACCCGTGTTCCAGGGAATTGGCTACTCATTCCGCAAAGTCGGGGTGACACTGCCGATCGATCCCATTTTCGCATCGACACTCGACACCCTCGCGGCACTGTTCACCTATTTCGCTGTTCTTCGAAGCAGGGGGCGCCTACGTCAGTACTTCCGATTCTATGTGCGAAACGTCAACCTCTATCTCGTCACGTCCGGATTCGTGACTGCCGCCGCGGTGTTTTTCTTTTTCGACGCAGTGTCAGCCGCCCCGGTGTCCACCGTGTCGGTTATCATCGGAAGTCAACCCGTGATCCTCGCCATCCTGTCGGGCATCTTCCTACGAAAGGCGGAACAGTTGACGTGGATGACCGTGGCAAGTGCAGCTGTCGTGAGTGCCGGCGTGTCGTTCATCGGCTGGCACTGAGATGTCGAGACCGGTGCACAACAATCAGGGACTACCAAGGCAAGCGCGCCCTGGTAGTCCCTGCAGGATGGTCTTCCTCAGCGACCAGTAACGATCGCTACTGCTTGGATTTGTACGCCACGAGCGCCCAAATCGCAAGAATGATGGTGACTGCGCCGAAAATGATGCTGTTCCAGAGTGCCCCGGTGTTCGAGGAAAACTGATACACCCATGGGGAGATAAGAACCCAAATTCCAATAAGTCCAGTTAACCACAGCTGCCACATGGAACAATCGCTTCCTTTCGATTTTACGAAGTCCTCTCGGTGTCAAAAGGAAGACCATCGCTAAAACCTATGCAGCTGCGTTTCAGTTTAGTCCAGTAGGATTGCCACAGCTGCTGACCACCCCGACCTGGACGCACGAAAAGAAGGCGCCCCGTCTGGGTGCGCCTTCTTTCGCAATCAACATTAATAGGCAGCGCCAGTGTATGGAACGAGCAGAATGAAGAGAACGAAGATAATCAGGAATACCACTGCCCATTGCGTGTATCCGCCAAAAGCTCCGTACATAATAGCACCTCCTATCGAAGATGATTTATGTTACGCGCCATCGGTCGGACATGGTTGGGCGAATCGCATGGGGGATACGCCGGAATTAGGAGGATGAAGTTGTGGGCGCCGCCGGAACCCCGCTCTACGACGGCTCTCCCAAATGCTGTGGCACGTACGTCGGCAGTCGACGGCAGATCTCATCATCTAAAATGTGGACGCGGACCGTCGGCAAGCCAAGCTTTGCGATCTGCGCCGAACTCACACGCTCTGTGTACCATTCGGCTGGGACAGCCTTGTAGACCTGATCGATAGCAAAGACGAGTGCTTCCACATCGATACCCTCGTAAACCGGCCGCCCCTCCTCCAAATACCCTTTTGCACGCTGCCACATTTGATAGCCGCCCCGCACGTTCCCACGATGCAGGTGGTACAGAGTGACCGCCGCTTGAATGAGCCCCTTGAGAACCGGGGGACGCCCGCGTTCCAGCCACAGGTGTTCCCCATATTCGTGGCACTCGAAATAATCCCGTTTGACATTAAAAAAGTATAGATACGCCATGAGGCGATGGTCCATCCGCATCATCCCTCCACCATCTGGCAGATTTCGATTGGCAGCGTGATGAGCACTTCGGTCCCGACGCCGAGTTCGCTGCGAAACTGGATTGTGCCGTTGTGTTCCCGAATGATGTTCTGCGTGACCATGAGCCCCAATCCAGTTCCCGTTTGCTTCGTCGTATAAAACGGCTCCCCGATGCGATTCAACTGATCTTCTGGGATGCCTTCACCCGTGTCGCGAATAGACACCTCGATGTCCTGCTCCCCTTTTGCCCTCCAACATATGTAGACCGTGCCTCCGTCTGGCATGGCATCCATCGCATTTTTTACGATGTTGAGCAATGCCTGCCGAAGCCTGTCGGGTTCTCCTCTTACTACCGTTCCCTCGTGCATCGCGAAATCTGTACAGATTTCGATGCCGCGCATAACGGCCTCGGCCTGGATGAGGTCGACGACGTAGTTGAGAAGTCCATGGACGTCGACAGCGTGGGCAGTGTCGGTCTGTGGCTTTGCAAGCAATAAAAATTCACTGATAATCCGCTGAATTCGCTCCAACTCACTCAACATGATAACGTAGTAGTTCTGATACGTTGGGGCCTGTGCCTGCAGCAGTTGCACAAATCCTTTAATACTCGTCATCGGGTTGCGGATTTCGTGGGCAATACCAGCTGCTAACTGTCCAGCAACAGAGAGTTTTACCGATTGTAACAGAAGCTCCTCCGTTTGCTTGCGTACGGTGATGTCGCGCGAAACCAAAATAAATTTCGATACTCCCCCATCTTCGTCGATCACTGGCATCCCGCGAGTCTCCAAACTGAAAAGCGTGCCATTCCTATGCCGAATTCGACACTCGATGTCGCAAGCAGATTTCGTTTGTGCTGTGTGGGCGAGGGCATCCATAAAAAGGGGGACATCTGCCGCGTAAATCCAACTGACGGCCACGGTCCCCTCAAGCTCAGTACTGTCCACACCGAACACGGTGACATGCGAGGGGGACGCATAGCGAATGATCCCGCTGACGTCGACGATAGCGATGAGATCGTTTGCATTGTCCGCGATGGTCCGATACTTCATTTCGCTGTCGCGAAGAGCTCGTTCAAACTGCTTTCGCTCGCGGATGTCTCTGGCGGAGCCCGAGACGGCGACGACATTGCCTTGGCCGTCGCGAATCGGGAACAAGGAGAGGCTCACGTCGATCACATTGCCATAGCGATCGAGATTTTTTGTCTCGTACGCCTCGATGCGCGTACCTTGCGCGGCCAAGGTCCACCGCCGATACCGATCCTCCTGCAACTCATCGGGGACATTTGGAATTTCTTTGCCGATGAGTTCGTCACGTGGCCACCCGTAGAGACGTTCGAACGCCTGATTGACGTCGATGATAATGCCGTTCGGCTGAATGATGCATAAGGCGTCCACCGACTCCTCGAACAGAGATTCGAGTCGCTGCTTCATTTCTACCAACTCGTTTTGTACGTTTACGCTTTGCGTGATATCTTTGCATATCGCGTAGTAGCCATGACACTTCCCTTGGACGACGATCGGGACAACCGTCACCAACAGATGCACCGAATTTCCTAGCCTGTCCAGAATCGTGAGCTGCTGTGGCGCATTCTCGCCAAGGGAACGCCTGTCCGGAATCTGCGGCGTCCTCGTCCCTTTTGCAACCAGCTCGTCGATTCGCTTCCCAATTACTTCCTGAGTCTGGAACCCGGTCGCCTTCTCGAGTACGGGATTCGCATCGATAATGTAGCCGTCTCGATCAATGACGATAATCAAATCGGAGTTGCGTTCGTATAGCGATCTGTGCCAAATATTCGCAAGGTTAGCCCTACGCGTGGCCACGAAGCGGTCCACGTAGGCACCCACGAGCAAGATAGCTAAGACGACGGACGAGGTTGCACAGATCCAAAGGCCCATTTCATTTGCCTCGATATACAAATTCCCCGGGCTTGGGCTCGACCAGGTCATCGCGTGTAATGCAACGGCAGCGGTGGCGACGAAATGCATCCCTACCAGGGTTACCGCCAGGGCGATTGAAGCGGCCATCCGGTAACGAAGTTGTTTCGTATGAACGGATAACATCCAAAGTCTCAGCGCGATCATGGACCCGATCGTGGACAACAGGATGGAAGCGGTGATGCACGGTAGGGAATAGTGAAGGGAGATATGGAGCGATCTCAATCCGAGGTAGTAGAAAAATGCGAAATGAACGCCGAGCAAGACCGACACGATTGGCATGCGGATGCGCCCGCGGATGCCAAACAGCGCTCCGATCACAATCGCCACCCCAAGCACAGACGCCAGTTCCGCCCACCCTAAGGCCGAGACGTCATACCTCTGCGTCGGGATCGATAGAACGGCCACTGTCCCCGTGAAATACAGAGCGCACATCCCTGTCCCCATGGCGATCGAGCCGAAGGCGGAAAACAGCGCCCGCCGCGCGCGGACCTTATCGAGAGCGATACGGGAAATCATGTCGAAGAATGTATAAGACGCGATGAGCACGATGAATAACGCACATAAAAGAAGGCTTTTATTGTAGGACGTGAACAACTCAGCAGGCATTCCGCACCTCGACGCGACCAAGATTCAATGCGTTTTGTATGTTCGAACACCCCGTAAAACGGCCATGCACTCCACGGCTTAAACGATTAAAAATTTTATTTAAATATACCAAAGTTATATCCGAGGTCAATCGTTTTAGCGGATAAACAACCTAGTAAGGGCACCTTTATGAGCAGAATCGAAGCTTCAATATAAATGATTGACGAAAAAATCCCCTTTTCGACACCATCTGACGGAAATTCCTGTCAAAGGTTGAATATTGAAGTCGACAACACCGCGCGTCGTCGCAAATTGTCAGATTATTTTAGTTGATAACTTGGATCATTCCGTGCTAAAACGGACATGTGTTCAGAAAAAGGCAAACCCGAACGAAAGATGGGGACGCAAAGCCACGGGTCTAAAGTTGTTTTTTGACCATGACCGCCGAGCTACCTGTAGGCACAAACATCGTGCTAAAGGGGAACATGGGTGATGAACGAGGAGCAAGCTAGAGTAGAGTACCTCGAGTGGCTGAAATTAATGGGCATTGCCCGGGCACTAGGGGTCTCAAAAGAGGATGTCCAAGCGTTTTTAAGTGAAGAAAGGCGCAATCTGGCGGTTGGGGCTGGTTCGGAGCATACGACACGGCGGCACACGTCGTAACGCATTTACTCCCCTTGCTCTTTACGCCATTTTTGAAACTCCAGAAAGTCGATGAATTGCTCTTTGCTGATGCCTGACTCCATCGCCTGACGAGCGAGCTCTAACCACTCTGGATCCAACTGGCTCTCTGTGTCGCCGTCCGGTTGAATCAGTGCCTGTACAGACACACCGAGCACTGCAGCTATTTTATCCAGCACCTGAATCGAAGGATTGGACTGAAGTTCCCGCTCGATGGCGCTCAAATACGACTTGGCAACGCCGGCCCTGTCGGCGAGTTCGGAAAGGGACAATCCCTTTTCTTTGCGAAGTGCTTTTAGTCTTTCACCTATCACAAGACTTCCCTCCCTTTCACTACTATAACACGATCAACCTGGCCCAACGATACCGGCAGCCCATATAGAGAAACACGTAACGCCTTCTGCGCAATAATCGCATGGCGACGCTGACGCCGTCAGGCGAGACGGATCTGCGGCGCAAGCCATCGAACAAGGGGCACCCGGCCTGTAGCCGCGGTGCCCCTGACCAGTCTCTCCTTCATCGACTTACATTTGAAGTGAATTCATGCCACTTTTGTGAACGAGTTGCTGACGCTCCTCATTCAAACCGACGATGGACACACTGCCTCCCGCTTGTGCATAGAGGTCGATCACTTTGTTGATCCCTGTCACAGCGGAGTGATCCCAGATGTGCGAGTGAGAGAAATCGATGATGATTTCAGCGGGATCGTGTTCCATATCAAACAAGTCGACAAAGTGTGTCATCGTTCCAAAGAACATCTGACCAAAGATGATGTAGCGCTTACGGTTGTGTTCGTCGATGCTCGTCGTCGCCCGCAGGTTGGCCATACGCCAGCCAAAGACCAATGCGCTGATAGTGACGCCGGCCAACACGCCGATGGCACCGCCTTGGTGAAGCGCGGCAGCCCGTAGATGATCACAAGCGTCCCTGCTACCATGGCATAGGCAATCCAATTAGCCTCGCGCAAGTGCGGTAATTGTGCCACAAACAGCAAGATCGCCAATGCGTTGACGAATCCCGTGATGACAGACTGGGGGACGAACGTGATGAAGCGCCCGAGTTTGATGACACCGAACAAGATCTATAAGAGACGGGTCAACACTGCAGCCGCGAACAAGTACTCCACGCCGTGTTCCTTGACCAACGACACCATCAACAATGCAGTGGATCCGGTGGCGCCCGAAATCATCCCCATCCGGCCGCCCGTAAAGGAGATGACAATGGATTCAATTTTGGGTGACTTTCAGCCACTCTCCGAAAGTCGGGTCCGTTGTCAGCAGGTCGAATTATAAACGGAGCATGGCAAATAAGGCAATAGGGGGGGGGGGAATTCCTGTAAGCAGAATCACGCAATGCTGGTAAGATGTCTGCATTTTGGGAGGAGGGGATAGTCCGTACCTTCATGATCGTGGGCCAGTTCAGGGCCAGCATAACCTCCTGGCCCTGATCAGGCACGCAATTACCAAATCGGCACGAAACCGTCAATCTCCTTCAACACAGCCTCGATCTCGCCGAGTACATCGTCACTGATCACCACGTCGACGGCCTTGGCGTTCTCCTCGACCTGCGAGACGCGACTTGCCCCGATGATGGCGGAACTCACACCTGGTTGGCGGAGGGTCCAGGCGATGGCCAACTGTGACAGGGACGCACCAAGTTCCTTGGCAATGCCCTCCAACTTTTGTACCGAGGTCAGCACATCGTCGCGAAGGTAACTGTTGATCCAGTGATTTGTTTCGCTGTTCGCGGCGCGCGTCCCTTCCGGTACACCCTGGCCCGGCTTATACTTGCCGGTTAAGATCCCTTGCGCCAACGGCGAGAAGACAATTTGTCCGATGCCGAACGACTCACACGTTGGCAGAACTTCCTTCTCGATGTAGCGTACGAGCATGTTGTAAATCGGTTGGTTGGACACCAGTGGCCGAAGGTTGCGCTTCGCCTCAATCGCCTTTGCGTTCGCGATTTGCGCGGCACTCCACTCGCTGACGCCCGCATAGAGCACTTTCCCCTGTGAGATCAAGTCATCAAGAGCCCACAACGTCTCTTCCAGAGGCGTCGTCGAGTCGTAGCGATGGCACTGGTAAAGATCGATATAGTCCAAACCAAGGCGCTTCAGGCTCGCGTCACATTGTTCCACGATATGTTTTCTGGAAAGGCCGCGGTCATTAGGTCCATCTCCCATCGGGAAAAACACCTTAGTCGCGAGTACGTAGCTGTTGCGAGGATACTTGCGCAACGCCTCGCCAACTACCTTTTCCGCTTCGCCGTGATTGTAGGCATTGGAGGTATCAAAGAAGTTGATGCCGAGATCGTAAGCCCTTTCAATACAAGCAATAGCAGTTTCCCGCTCCGTCGCAGTACCGTATGTCAACCAACTGCCAAGGGAGACCTCACTGACCTTTACACCACTAGCGCCAAGATTGCGATATTTCACCTATGTACGACCTCCCAAGTTTCCTACGCCGCCAACCCGCTCGCCAACCGGAGGCGATGCGGGTAGCGCTCGTCTCGTGTTGAAAGTGTACTTCACCCATCGCCAAAATGGAATATCTGTCGCTTGCGAAACCTGACGAAGGCGACACGCGGTCACGTCATCGCCCTCGTAGACTCCATGGCTCAGTAGGCAGCCGTCACGTCGATCATCGTGTCACCCGCTGTTGGGCTCGCTGACAACGTGTAGCTCAGGCTCGAGAAGCCATACAATCCAGCTGACGACAAGGCGTTTAAAGCCCCGCTCGCCTGCGACATGCTCCCCTGAAATTTGAGTGTAAAGTTCTTCTTGTGTGCATTTAAGTCAGACTGCATGACGCTCTTTAGCGTTTGCGCGGTGACAACCTGACTGGTCAGATCTGCCGAAATGCCCGTAGCCGATGCGATTTGGGAGATTTCCGGGTCCTTCGTCGTCTTCAAAAGTGCCGCGATGGTCGACTCGAAGTTGGTATTGGCGACAGGAAGCCCAGCCGTGTGCCACGTGTGGTCCTTGGCCAATTGCGCGCTGGTCACGTTGTAGTACGCATAGCTCACCGTTCCTGGTTGCTTGTTGACGGGATCGTCCCAGGTGACGTCGAGTTGGTACCAGTGTCCGCCAATCTCCACTTCGTCCCAGAGATGCGAGCCGCCGCCCGCCGTGCCCGCGACGAGATACGTTGGAATGCCCGCGGTCGTCAACATACGATAAGCCAGCGTCGCGATACCCTGACAGACCGCTGACCCCTCGACCATCGCATCATACGGGGTATACTTCGTCTCTGACGTGTCGTACGCAACGTGGTTGACAATCCAGTTGTGAATGACGAATTCCTTGTCGTAGTCACTCATCCCAGGCTTGACGATCCGACCGAGAACCTGGTTGATTTGCGCGTCGACCGTCGCAGTCTGTCCCTTGGTTTGCAACCAATTCACGGTGACCTTTGTCGTCGACCCACTCGAGGAATAATCCACGCTGGACACCAATTCGTTGATATATGGATGCGCGGCGAGCGCGCTCTTCACGGTGCTCTCCGCCTGCGCAAGCCCTAGGGGCACGCTAAAGCCGCTCGCTTGATCGACCAAATCCTGCGCTACGGTCGTGGAGATGCTGGGAGTACTGGTCGTCTTGGCCAGGGCTGTGACAGAGGGCGTTGTCAAACCTAGCACAAGCCCCGTAGTAACAAGCGTCATCAATATATTCTTCACAAGAAGACTCCCTTCAGATTCGCTAGACCTGCTAGTCAATGAATTCGCTTGAATCGCTGACGTTTATGGGTGTCTTGCGCACGACAAATGTGAGCGTGCCATGGGCGTTCGCCCGTTTGAAAGTTGTGCAGTTCTCCTCTTTCGCTAGCGTAGCGCATCTCGTGCATCTCGTGCCCCCGCACAAATTGGTACTACCCCCAGTTGTCTACCTGACTTCCATGTACTGAGCCAGCACTCTCAATATATCCTGTCAATGTTTTTAATGGATGGATTTACATAAAGGGGAAATGCGCCGTTTCGCAGAAAAGTTCAAGCAATCCGACGAAAGGAGTGAACGCGTTGAAAAGGAGTCTCATCGCAGTTACCGCAACCTTGATGTCCCTCGCCACGGCAGGACTAGGGACAGCGTTCGCAGCGACGAACGCCACGTATACGATGAAACCAGGCGACACGCTGTACAAAATCTCCGTCGCGCAACACGTATCACTATCCGCACTGGAGTTAGCGAATCCAAAAATCACGAACTATGCCAATATCCAAGTAGGCCAGGTCATCAACATCCCGACCTCATCTGCCACTGTCACAGCCGCACGTGCGACGAGCGGAACCACCGCGAGCACAGTCGGTGGGTCGGTGAGCAGCGGGAGTTCCTCCACTTCAGGGGAGCGGCAAAACATCCTCACGTACGCAAAGAGCTTGATCGGCACGCCGTATGCGTGGGGTGGAGACACACCTAGCGTTGGCTTTGACTGCTCTGGATTCGTCGAGTACGTGTACGGCCACTTTGGCGTCACCCTGCCACGCGAATCCCACGACCAAGCCACCATCGGCAAGCCCGTGTCAGAAAGCGCCCTCCAACCGGGTGATCTCCTATTCTTCAAGGACACCGACTCGAGTGCTGCACTCTACGCCAACCATGTGACACACGTCGGTATTTATATGGGGAATGGCGCGATGATCGAATCGTCGTCGTCAAACAACAATGAAGGGGTCGTCGTCGTCCAAAACGTATTCTCCAACCCCTACTACTATGCGCACTACTACGGCGCACGAAATGTGCTTGGCTAAGGCTTAGCGCCTCTCCTTTTGGGGAACCCATCGACTTGGTTGCAGCCGATGCCGTCCCACACACATCACCCGTGGTGTCGCTCGTGGGACGGCTTTCATATGGACCGCAGTGCGGCTAGATGCCGACGCCACTCTGGAACCAAGGAAATGGTACTAGATCTCCAACAACCAATCCATAGATATTTCACTATTTTTATATATACATATTTATCCGATTAGACAGAAAGCCATAATCGTTCGTCACACATGGCGCTCCACCGTGATCATTGCATTGCGGACGCCGTGAACAACTTGCGAAACGAAGGCGGGATGGCCGTTTCAAAGGTGAGCACTTCCTCCGTGATCGGGTGCCGAAACGAAAGTACCTGCGCGTGCAGCCCGAGCCGTCCAATCGGGTTTTTCGTAGCTCCGTAGCGCTTGTCCCCGACAACCGGATGACCGATGCTCTGCATGTGTACGCGAATTTGGTTCTTTCTCCCGGTTTCCAGGTGCACCTCAAGCAGTGAAAACTCCCCGCTCGACTTCTGGACTCGGTAGTTGGTCACAGCTTTCACGCCATCTCCCGGCCTGCTGACGAACATCGTCTTCGTACTGCTCTCCTTCAGCCACGTTTCAATTTTCCCCTCAGGTTTGGCCACTTTGCCTTCCACGACGACGATGTAAGCGCGACTGAGGACACTGTCCCGCCAGGAGTTCTGCAACGTCTGCTGCACTGCCTCACTCTTGGCGAACATCATCACACCCGAAGTCTCTCTGTCCAACCGGTGCACGATAAACACCCGAGCCGCCTTCGATCCCGAGCGCACGTGGTTCATGAGTATGCGATACGCTGTTCTGTCGTGTTCTTGATCGGTCGCCATCGACAACAAGCCGGGCGGCTTATCGATGACGATCAGATGATCATCTTCGAACAGGATTCGAATACCGTGCAGCACTTCGCCCATCCCAGACGCGGTGCCAAGGACCTTTACCTGTTGGCGCGGCTCGAGCCTGTGGTCGTGGCGCGTGACAATACGCCCTTCGACCATCACTTGTCCACGCGTCAACATCGTTTTCACCTTGTTGCGCCCTTTGTTCGGAAATTGTTCCAGAAGAAACGGAAGCAGTTCCTGCGCTTCCGAGACATTCAACGTTACTTCCTTAGCCATCGGTGTACCTCCACCCACTCCGAAATCGGATCGATTTCCGGTCCCAATCGTATTCCACTGTATAGTATCCCTGTCGCGACCTAGGGGATTCGCACCCTGTGCGCTGAATCAACAGCATGCGCTATGCTTCGCAAGCAATCTATTGATACTAGCGCAAATCAGCATTGGCGTCGACACAGGGAGATAAGATGTACACCGTCTGGGGTTACGCGTCGATCTGCGGGTGAACGGAGGCAATGCAAAGACGTGCAGCCGTGGGCTTAGCTGCTTTTAGTCGACCTTTCGGCATTCGCTATTGATCGGTCACCTTTGGCCAATACAGCCCCATGGATTGGATCCGCCGCTCGAGTCGCCGTGTTTGAATTCGAAAGTACCAGTTGAAGCAAGCGATTGCAGTAAACATCGAAGCGAGAATGAGTAACAAGGACACGATGATCACCTTTCTTTGACGATACCCAAGATGTCTGTGACGCATGATGAACAAAGTGGTGTCTCGAGGAATCTATCACTCTACTCCAGCGCCCACTGTGAAATCATAGAGTATGGGACCTGCAAACGCAGTCGAAATTTGTAACCCGTCAAAAACTATTTTCCGGTAACCAACGTTTTGGCTCAACGGGAAAACGGCAGCCGACGTGCATTCACACGCCAGGGGGCCGCCAACATTCGCGCCAATTGTGCGGCCAAACGACCTCCTTGCGCATCATCACGAACATCGCGATAAGCATCACACAATTGAGGTACACCATCCACATGTCCGAGGTTGGATTGACCGCGTTGTAGCATACGGACCAGAGGTTGCAAAACGACGTCAAGGTAAGGCCGACCGCCAAGAGCATCCACCTCTTGTCGTAGAGGGCGGCCGCGAGGGAGAAAATCAGCGCCATGATGACGTACCGCTCGTGGATCTCCGTTGGTAGCATGTAAAAGGCGAAGCACAATGCCGTCGCTGCCTTGAGGACGACAACCTGGTTGCCCGCGCTCTGATGAAACCAGAGATAGCAGGCGACATAGAGCGTCGCCAGGAACAACAGTGTCAATCCAATCAGTTTATACGTGACTCCCCCGAATAGCGTCGTAGAATCGGCCAGATTCGGAGGCGTACCAAACAAGTAGTACCAGATGTTCATCGCGCCCATGTCGACGTACGGATACTCGCCGGTCGTCGCGATATAGGCCTTGTCAATCATCTCGCCAAGCGCTCCCTGAACCGCGAGCAAACCGAAGATGACGACGAGCGGAAGCGCGACACCAAGGGCAAGCCGAAGCGGTGTGCGAGCTGTGTGGCGGTTGCGGCCGTCCCGCACAGCCTGAACCGCAAGCACGGGGAACACGACGATCGATTGAAACTTGCTCAGCAGCGACAGAGAGAACACGCCACCTGCGACACCCGGTTTTTTCATCGACACTGCCACCGCAAGGAACGACAGAATGCCATCGAGAATGTCAACCTGGCCCCAGACCGCCGTGTCGAACAGGATGGTTGGGTTGAGACAGAACAGCGTGAGAACCGTCGCCCTCCACCCGTCTTGCGCACCTCTTGTCGCGAAAAAGAAGGCGATCATCGCGCAGGCGTCGAGCACGATGCCCGGCATTTTCATCCACAGCCCGCCTGGAACGACCGCGATGTGGACGGCGTTTGCGACTTTCCCATACAGGTCGAGCATGAACAGGTACACTGGTGGGTAATCCACTTGACCCGTTTTGTAGATGTTCGCGATGCCGAATTGATCAATTTGCGTCATCCACGCGTGAAAGATCATTTGATCTCCCAAGTAGCCGCGAAAACGACCGGCCAAAACCAGTTGCAGCAGGACAGAAAACATCCAAATGACCGCAAAGTAGCATCCCATCATCCACTGCTTCTTCGTCTTGGTGGGTACCGCGGGCGGATCGAAGCCCATAACGCCCTGAGCCTGCACAGCGCTCACTCCTCTTTACGTACCGTAGCATGCATCTTCGTCACTCTGAAGCTAACTGCTTGTTAACCGGCCGAAATACCCACCATTTGCTCCCCGCGAAATTCACCAGGAGCGTGAAGCCGGTCATGATGACCTTCGTGGCGACGAGCGGCATCCATGCCTGCAGGACAATCAGACACACTTCCGATACGCCATAACACACCCCATTGAGAACCGCGAATTTCAACATCTGGGCGGCTGGCGAGCGAGGCGCCGCTCGAAACGTAATCAGCCGATTCCACACATAGCTATTACATAATCCGCACGCGTATGAGACAGACTGAGCGATAAGCGCGTTCCAGTGCACGAGTCGCACCAATGCAAAGAACACGGCGAAGTCGACCACGGTGTTCAGCACGCCGACGAAGCCAAAGCGGATGACCTGGCGGATGAGGCCCCTCCAGGTGCCTTCACACGCCGCCATGCCGCGACTCCTCTTCAAGTCCGGGTTGGCTGTCGAGGATGTATAGCGGTCTGCCTCGCGCCTCGTCGTGGATTCGCGCGACATACTGCCCAAGAATGCCGACCGCGATCAGCAAGATACTGTTGACAAACACCACCACGGCCCCGAGCGCAAACAGTCCCGACACGCCTCGTCCGGTGAACAGAGGCTCGCACAGCGCGCAGACAAGAGCCACGATGCTGGTCAGGGACAACATAGCGCCGACATACATCGCCATCTTGAGCGGCTTCTCCGAAAAGGACGTGATCGCATCGGTCGAAAGGCGCAGCATCCGCTTGAGCGGATATTTCGTCTCTCCGGCAAAGCGGCGATCGCGAACGTACTCCACGGCCGTCTGCCGGAAGCCCACCCACGAAACCAGCCCGCGAACAAACCGACTCTTCTCCTTAAGCCCCTTCATGACGTCGCATACTTTTCGGTCGATCAAGCGGAAATCCCCTGTATCGACCGGAATGTCCACGTCTGTGAGGAGGCGCAGAAAACGGTAGAAGAGGGCGGCCGTCCACCGTTTGAACAGAGTCTCTCCCTGGCGAACAGTCCGCTTGGCGTAGACGACGTCGTTCCCTTGACGCCATGCTTCCACCATCTTCAAAATGAGCTCGGGCGGGTCTTGCAAATCCGCGTCGATCACAATCACCGCATCGCCACTCGCGTAGTCCATGCCTGCACTAATGGCCACCTGGTGGCCGAAGTTCCGCGAGAAGTTGAGCACTTTGACACTTTGACTGGCCGCAGATAGCCGTTCGAGGATCTCCCGCGAACCATCCTTGCTGCCGTCGTTCACGAAAACTAACTCATACGGCTCGCCAAGCGTATCCATGACTGCCTTCACCCTGTCGTACGTGGTGTCGAGCACCTCTTGTTCGTTGTACACAGGAATCACGACGGAGTAACGGACGCGCTCATTCTCTCGACTGTCGGTCAGCCGCTCGCAATTCGATTGAACCGGATACTGAACTGTGCTACGAGCCGGTGTATTCATACAGTTGTGCACCTCCACCCATATTCGTCACCTTTGCTGTCGTCGACGAAGAGGACGCTGTCGATTCGTAGGCGCTGCTTGGCACCAACTTGCAGTTCGCGTTGATCCACTGCGTGATCTTCGATTGCAATCCGCCCGCTCCACCGGACTGAATCAGGAAGTACTTGACCTTTCCGGCCCTCGCGAGCTTCTCCAACTGCTCGACCGAAATAGCAGGGTCGGATCCAAGAAAGCCACCCATCGCCATGACCGGCAATCCCGTATCGAGGATGATTGGTGCTGCCGTATTGGCATTCACGGTCGCCACCAAATACGAGCCGGGGGTCGCAGTGTAGTGCTTTTCCAAATAGTCCTCGAGTGCGGTGTCCCCGCTAGCAGCAGCACTGGCAGCCATGCCAGATGCGCTTGCTGCAAAGGCGACCGCGGTGTTCGGCCCCGCAGCAGGCAACGATGCATTCACACCGTCGAGGATGGGTGTCATGGCCCAATACCCCGGCGAAACGAGCAGGGCGATGACGCCAAATGTCATCCCAAGCCGCTTGCACCACACGGAACGCCGCACCTGCCAGATCAAGGTGGCCGCCACGGCCGCACAAACTACGGTGATCGTGATGAGCGCGCCACGCACGCTGGCGTATTGGCGCACAATCCCGATTTCAAAGACCAAATTCACCAAGAACACAGTCGGCAAGTACCGCTGCCATGCGGTTTTCCGTGCGGAGTCGCGCCACATCTTGACGAGACCAATGCCACAGAGCGCGGCAATGCCCGGGGCCATCGTGATCAGGTAATACTGATGAAAATAGCCCGCGATACTATAAAAGACCGCCATCGGCACGACCCACATCGCAAAGTAGAGCGCTCCACCCTCTCGCCGAGTGAGCGAACGGCGCCACCGCACGTTTCGGAGCAGGGGAATGATGGACAGAAGTGCAATCGGAAGCAACCAACTGATTTGTCCGCTCAACTGCGCCTGGAATAGCCTCAGAACCCCCGGGGTACCGGTATTAAACGCCCCATGACCAGTGCTTGCGCTTTGTACCTGGCCGGTTGGCCCTTTCCCCAGCGATCCGGCGCCATTGTTGCTCCCCATCCCGCCTGGTCCGAAGCCGCTATGCGCGCTTCCAGTGGAAGGAGTAGCACCCAGCTCAAAACCACGCTGCCCTGTATCGGTGGGAGTCCCGCCGCCCATTTTCAAGGCGCCGCGCCCGCTGGCGCCTGACGCCGCCTTGGAGATCTGACCCGTTGCCGTATCGCCGGTCAACCGCGAGACGCCGTTATATCCGAAGATCAGGGCCATTTCGCTGTTCGTCTGTGTGCTCCCCACGTATGGTCGGTCTTTTGTTGGCGTCAAGTCGACCGCAATCGCCCAGGAAAAGGACACAGCGGACAGCACGACGGTCATCGACAACACTTGAAGGAGCTTCCTCTTCCAATGTTGCTTGCTCGCGAAATAATAAAAGGTATACAGGGCTGGAAGAATCAGATAGGCTTCCATCATCTTGATGTTGAAGCCAATTCCCTCGAATACGCCGACCCAGATCAGCCAGCGCAACCGCTTCGTCTCAACCGCTCGCCACATGCACCAAGTTGCGAGAAGCATGACGAAGACGAGCAGACCATCGACCTCGTTTGTCCGCTGGACGGCGACGGCAATCGGCGTCAGAGCCATGACGGCGGCTGAAATCAACCCCGCTGCAGGACCGAAGGTCCGACTCACCAACTTGTACAGTACGAACACCGATGCGACCCCCGCCAAAGCCTGCGGTAAGATCATCGCCCATCCATGAAACCCAAACACCTCTGCGAACAACGCTTGAACCCAAAAGTCTACCGGTGGTTTGTCGATGGTGATAAAACCGTTGGGATCGAATGAGTTGTAGAAGAGATTGTGCCAATTCATCAACATGCTCTTGATGGCGGCGGCATAGTAGGAGTTTCCGTAGCCCTCTGTCCCCAGCGCATAGAGGTTCAGAAATGCAGAGACAACGAGAACTAATGCGAGTAGTGCTCGCTTCCATCCCACTCTCGCGTATATCGGCTTCACCTGATTACCCCCGTTGTTCAACCGCTCACACGCGCGCTTTGACAAAGCTGTCAGTGGGCGCGGGCATGCGCGCGATCGAATGCAGGTACCCGCTCAGTTCGACGTTCAAATCGTCTCGGTCGAGCGCGTAGTCCAGGCATGCCTGCAGATAACCCAACTTGTTGCCGATGTCGTAGCGCTTGCCGCAAACCTCGAGCGCCATCATCTGATGGTGCTCGTTGTGTGCGCGCAAGGCATCGGCCAACTGAATCTCGCCGCCGCGTCCAGGGGCGATTCCCTGGAGAATGTCGAGGACCTCAGGCTCCAAGATGTATCTACCGACCACCGCACAGTTGGACGGGGCCTCCCTGCGACTCGGCTTCTCGATCACGTCATCAACCATTTGCAGGCGGATGTTCTGCAACTCGAACGCGGTACTCGGAGCGATGATGCCGTAGCGCTCGACGTCATCAAAAGGCACCTTTTGAACGGCGACAACCGAAGTGGAGAATTGTTCATACACCTGCTTCATCTCTGCTAGGCACGGTGGGTCAGACTGAATCAGTTCGTCAGGAAGCAAGACCGCAAACGGTTCTCCATCCACAAACTGGCGGGCGCAGAGCAGCGCGTGCCCGAGTCCCAAGGGCTCCTTCTGCCTGATGAAATGAATGTCCACCATACTCGATATCTCCCGGACGACGCGACTCAAGTCGTGCTTCCCCTGATCCTCGAGCAGTCGTTCCAATTCGAGCGATTTGTCAAAGTAGTCTTCCAGCATCCGCTTATGGCTGTTGGTGACGATCAAGATACTATCGATCCCAGCGGCTATCGCCTCCTCGACGACAAACTGAATCGCAGGTACGTCGACGATCGGAAGCATCTCTTTGGGTAGGGCTTTGGTGATCGGTAAGAAGCGAGATCCGAGCCCACCAGCGGGAATGACAGCTTTACGAATGGTCATTTTCTTCAACTCCGTTGCACATGGAATCACGTGTCCTATTGTGCTCGTCGGAACTGAAACGGGCATGAGTGATCGCTGAGAGTTTGCTGAAAGCTTGCTATCGAGGCGCGATCGACCGGGTCGGCATCGACTACTTGATCTTCGAAAAATACTGTATACTGGATACATGACACCGTATTCAGTGCGCTAGAGGAGGGGTTCAGGTTGGCGAAGAATTATCGAATTGGTCTGATAGTTCCTAGTTCGAATACCACGATGGAGACAGAGATCCCGAGAATGTTAGGCTGGAGAATGAACGCCGTCCCAGAGCAGTCGTTTACATTCCACTCGAGTCGCATGCGGATGATGCACGTCACCCCGGAGCAGCTCAAAGCCATGGATGTCGAAAGCGACCGTTGTGCGGCCGAACTATCTGACGCCCGTTGCGACGTGTTGGCATACGCCTGTTTAGTGGCGATTATGTGCCAGGGTCCTGGCTATCACGAGTCGTCGGAACGACGACTGTCAGAGGTCGCGCTTAGCAATGGCGGTGCGGCGGAGGTCATCAGCAGTGCAGGTGCGCTCGTCGCGGGTGTTCACACACTCGGCGCCAAAAAAATCGCACTCATCGCACCCTATATGAAACCGCTGACAAGGACTGTGTTCGACTACATACAGGCTGAGAACATCGAGGTGACAGACTCCGTGAGTCTCGAGATCCCCGATAACCTCGAAGTGGGTCGACAAGACCCATTGAATCTAGTCGATATCGTCAAGCGACTTGATTACAGCCAAGCAGATGCTGTCGTGCTATCGGCGTGTGTGCAGATGCCGTCTCTGGAAGCGATTCAAAAGGTGGAAGACGCCATTGGTCTACCCGTCCTTTCGGCGGCTACCTCCACGGTCTATCAGATCCTCAAGCGTTTACAGCTGAGGCCTGTTGTACCAAATGCGGGTCGCTTACTGTCAGGCGCCTACTGATCTGCGCAAAACTTGTTCTCGTGTCCGTCCCGATTGGCAATCGTCCCGTCGTACAATGCGCCGGTATACCCCATTCGACGACAACAGGCCCGGAGTCCACGACAACGTGAACTCCGGGCCTTTTCCTTGCAACTGGAGCGTTAATTATCTGCCGTCAGGGTCGTTCCTTTCGTCTCGCGAATGGTGAATACCAGTAATCCTGATGCGAAGTAAGAGATGGACGCGAGGGCGATGAACATGGAGAACCCGATGGAGGAAATCAGCACAGGGGCCAACAGAATGCCGACAATCGACCCAATGCGCCCGACGTTAAAGCAGAATCCAGAAGCCGTCGCGCGAATGCTGGTCGGGAACAACTCACCGTACCAAGCTCCAAATCCACTGAAGTAGCCTGTGAAAAAGCCCAATAGAGCCGAGATGATGCCGAGCGTGACGACATTGCCTCCGGTCAACAGGAGATGTCCGTTCGTCAGGGGCATATGACTTGCAACGTACGTGAAAATTGGTATGATGGCCGTCATGCCAAAAAAGAAGATGGCAAATGAAATCCGTCGACCGACAATTTCCGCAATATATCCATATACGAGATA
Source organism: Alicyclobacillus fastidiosus (assembly GCA_029166985.1). Classification (GTDB taxonomy): domain Bacteria; phylum Bacillota; class Bacilli; order Alicyclobacillales; family Alicyclobacillaceae; genus Alicyclobacillus; species Alicyclobacillus fastidiosus_A. The sequence continues at coordinate 4,698,768 of CP119138.1, forward strand.
CCCAATGATTGCGCCGACCGCAGTCCAGACGGAGAAGACCGGTGTCTGGTTCATATTGATACCAAGGATATTTTGCAAGTAGCTCGGTACAAACGTCAGGATGATCCAATATCCAACCATCCCTAGCATTGAGACGAGGAGTGCCAGCGATGTGGTCCTGACGTACTCCTTGTTAAAAATCGACAGCATGTTCTGACTCTTGCGGGTACGCGCGATGTAGTTTCTGTTTGCCAACCAAATTGGCGATTCCTTGACAAACAACAGGATGTACACTGCCGTTGCCCACGCCGGAATGCTCGCGTCGATAAACAGCCATCTCCAAGACTCCGGATTGTGTGGATTGAGGATTGTCCAAGCGAGGATAGCCGCCAACAGCTGCCCGCCAGACCACCCTGTCTGCATCACAGCCAATGCCTTCGCGCGCGATTCCGGCTGAGACACCTCCGAGATGAGTGCCGCGGCAGCAGACCACAATCCGCCGACGGCCACCCCGACGATGATCCGGAAGATGTTAAGCTCGAGCATATTCTGGACAAACCCACACATGAGGGTCCCGAGTCCGTAGATGAGCACCGAGATCCACAGTGTTCGCTTGCGTCCGATACGGTCAGATATATTCCCGAACACGTATCCGCCAACGCCGGTCGCGAGGAGGAACCAGGCGACCACCGTCGTCACACCCGACAAGCTGGTCTTAAACGTATGTGCGACAGCCAACAACACGAAGCTAAAAATCCCCGCGTCCATCGCATCGAACAGCCAGGATGCCCACGAACCGATGATAGCGTTTACCTGATGGCTCGTCCTAACTTCGACTGGAGCGGAGGCCAGATCCAATTGACTCATAGATTCTCCTCCAAATGTAGGAAATCACTAAATCACAGATAGTCGACTATCGTCAGGCAACCGATTGAGGAAATTCTGCAGGTTCTCCTCTAGATGTGTTCTCATCAACCGCTCGGCTACCTCGCCGTCTCCGCGGACGATGGCTTCGTAGATCTCGCGGTGCTCGTGTGGTAAATCCGTGCGATCGCGCACGATGTCTTTGCGACACAGCAGGATAATCGTCTGCATCCGTTCAATTAACTGCGTGATTTGATCGTTCTGGCAAGCTCGCACGATGGCATTGTGAAAAAGTGTATTCGCTTTCATCTTAGCCTCGAAATCGCCGTTGTCCGACCGTTCAATCAGCGTCCCTAAAAACCGCTTGTCTTCCTCCGTCATCTGTAACGCAGCCATTTTTGCGGCATGGCCCTCTAGCAAAATGCGAATCTCATAACTCTCTTTAATTTCTTTCGGCGTCAATTCCACCACCGTCTTATTGCGCAATAGCCCCTCGTGCTCTAGCCGTATGACAGCCTCTCGAATCGGCGTGCGGCTGATGTTCAACTCTGAGGCGAGGCGTTCCTCTGAGAGTTTGACACCTGACGGGAGCAACCCCTCAATAATCTGCTTGAACAAGTAGTCGTAGACTTGTTGATACGCGGGTTCCGGCCTGCGGATTTCCACTGCCTTACCTCCTTCAACGCCATTTCACAACTATACTGAATCCTGTATACAGTATAGTACAAACGCATTCATCATACCAGTTGTGAAACTCTCGTTCGGACGATTGCGATTCCAGTCGATTTGTGCTCCTTGCTTGAATGCACACCTACTATCGAGGCAATGCTGAAATATGCCTAGCTTGACCAATGGGGGATTGTGGAGTGGAAGACGAACAAACAGCAGGTGCCAATTCGAAACCAATGTATCGCTTCCTCAAGCAAACAGCGATCGTCTGGAAGACCACACTCGGATCTATCGTGGCGTGGGAGATCGCTCGATGGAGCGGCTCGACACATCCATATCTCGCCCCACTGACGCTGATTCTCTGCATTCAGGCGACGGTCGAACAGTCCCTGCGGTTCGCCATTTACCGATCGATCGGAACCGTGCTCGGCGTGCTCCTGATCGGCATGTTCGCCAAAGACATTCCAGTGACGGCCTGGTCGTTGGGCATCGCCCTATTTGTCAGTACGGGGATCATGAAGGCGCTCCGGATAAACGATACGATCATCCACCAGGTGGCGCTTAGCATCTTGTTTGTTCTGTATTTCGAGAACCAGTCCTCTGGTTATGCCCGAGACCGCGTAGTCGACACCCTCATCGGCAGTATCGTCGCGGTCCTTTTCATCATGTTCGTCGTGCCGACCAACGGGAAAGCATCCGGTGGGACCAGCAAGAAGGGCTCTAGCGGGGCGGGCAAAGCGACTTGACCGCTTTCTCGATCTCCTCGTAACTGGTGCATCGGCAGATATTCGATTCCAGCCATTCTTGAACCTCGCGCTCATCAAATGCTAGGCCCCGTTCAACCAACGCGTGCGCGTTCATGATCAAGCCGGGCGTACAGTACCCACATTGAAACGCGTAGCAACTCGCAAACGCGCGTTGGACAGGCGCATCTCGCAACCCCTCGACGGTCGTGATCGACTGGCCTACCCCCTCGATGGCAAGCATGATGCACGACTTGTACGGCTGACCCCCGACCAAGACAGTACAGGCCCCACAATCTCCATTCTCGCACCCAGGCTTAGCCCCAGTCAGTCCTAGTTGCACTCGAAGCACGTCGAGGAGTACGTCAGCTGAGCGAATGTGGACCACCCGCTCCTCTCCATTCACGTGCAAGACGACTTCCCGTTTTGGCACCGCCACCGTCTAACGACCTCCCAACTTTTCCAGGATCTCGAGCAGCGCAGCGTGCAGGACGAACAGCCTGTAGTCCCTCGACGCCTCAAAATCGTCCAGGACTTCCTGCGCCGGAATCAGGCGAATGGCGTTGTCGGCACGCTGTGTCCAGTCGATGTCCTCCCGGTTGAGCTCCGATTCAATTGCACTCGAGCGAAACGGATGCGAACACACGCCGCTAAACGCCGCTCTGATCCCATCGTTCACTCGGACCGCGGTAGCCGTCACGATGGGATATCCGACGCTGCCCATCTTACGTCGCTTGAGGTGGACAAAGGGAGCCTTGCGGGCCTCCTGGTCCGTGACGATCTGCACAACCAAGTCACCGGGACGAAGCGGACTGCTCGGTGCCGCCATGCGTGAGGCGTTTAGCACTGTCTTCCCCGCGGGACCGACGACGCGCAGTTGACTGTCGCACAAGAGCAGTGGCAGAAGGGCTTCGCGATAAATGATTTGCCCGCAGATGTTGCCACCCAACGTGATCTTGTTGCGGGCCGTCCGGTCGGCGATTTCCTGAACGGTGGCTTGCAGAAGTGGGAATTCGCGCCTCAACCACGGATGCTCCACCAACTGGGTCAACGTGGTCGCTGCGCCCAACTCGAGGCCTCCGCGGGTCAGGCGGATCGCACGCGCTTCGGGAATTGGCTTGATGTCGATGACCGCGCCCGGCGCGATCTGATGAAAGCGCGCAAGCGTGATGATCTCGGTGCCGCCAGCGTAATACAGCGGGTTCATCCCGGAGTCCGCCAGGTCTCTGAACTGAGTCACCGCTTCTCGGTACGTATGAGCCGGGACGTAGTCAAAGTCCAGAGGGATCATGAGACATGCCACCTCCTCGCAGCCGCCACAACAGCTCAGACGTCATCGGCATGTGATTGACCGCTCCTCCTGTCGCATTCGACAGCGCGTTCGCGAGCGCCGCAGGCATCCCTATCAACCCGTGCTCCCCCAGCCCGCGCAGCCCCCAGGGTGCTTGGCGGTGGGGCGTCTCCAGGAAGTCAACCTCGTAGGCGGGATGATCCCCATACCGATGAATCGGATACACGCGAAACTGTGGATTGGCGATCACGCCGTCCGTCCGATACACGTAACCTTCGCGGCTCGCCAGGCTCAGCCCCATACTCATACCACCCTTGATTTGCCCCAAGGCGAGCTGGGGGTGGATCACCTTGCCGCAGTCGACGACAGTCACCGCTCGCGTCACTCGATACGTGAAATCCCTCGGATTGTACTCCACTTCCACACCTTGTGCCGCGACTGTCCACTCCGGGCCGGGCACGCCCTGGCCGGTGTCAAAATCGATGGGGATGACGCCCTCAATCGTGTACGTCCCCCGCCCCACGACGTAGGAACCGACGACATGCCCGTCGGGAAACGTGAATCCATGCGAGAGTGCGCCGATTGGAATGGCCCGCTGCGCGTGGCTGCTGACAGCCATTCCGTCGCGGATCTGCACGTCTTCTGGGCGACACCCCATCGCCAAGGCGGCATTTCGTGCGAGTTGTGCCACCGCGTCCTCAGCAGCCCGCACAGCGGCGTTGCCAGCGAGAAGACTGCCGCGGCTGGCGACCGTCTTCCAGTGCTCCGGCTGCTCCGTCGTATTCACCTCGAAGACGACGTCCACGTACGCCGCGCTCATTTGAAACACTTCGGCCACCATCTGCGTAAGTGCCGTCTTCGTCCCCTGCCCTATCTCGACGAGGCCTGTCAGTAAAGTCACGCGTCCGTCTCGATGCACGTAGACGACTGCCCCCGAACTAGCATCCGGCGGCGTGCTCGACGTCTTCCACACCCCCGCGATGCCCTTGGCGACCAAGTTCGATCCGCGCGTCTTAACCACCGGCCCCCGCCAGTCCAAGAGCTCTTGTAACCGCGTGAAACAACCTGGAACATCGCCAATCGAACTGCGAGTCAACCGCGCTTGAGTGGGCGTCGTGTCGCCGGGGAGGATGGCGTTATGCTGGCGTAGCTCGAGTGGATCCAAATCCAGTTTTAACGCTAGCTCGTCGAGTGCGCGCTCGATGACAAACGTCTGTTCGGGATGGCCAAATCCCCGAAATGAGGTCGTCGGAGGGTGGTTTGTGTACATGCAGTACGCGTCGCAATGCAAGTGGTCAACGCGATATGGACCCGTACAATCCTGTGCCGCAGCCAGCGTCACAATAACACCTCGGTCAGAGTACCCCCCGCCGTCAAACCAATACGTGATCTCGGCGGCGACCAGACGTCCGTCTCGCGTCGCACCGAGCTTGATGTTCGCTTCTAAGCCAATGTGTCCGGGAAGCGTCAACATATCCTGCTCGCGGGAACAGCGAAGTTTGACTCTCCGCCCGCCAACCGCCTCTGAGGCCGCGACTGCCAGCGGCTCTATAAACACGCTCGATTTACCACCAAAGCCGCCGCCCACCAACGGCGTCGATACGCGCACATCCGATGCGCGATAGCCAAATGTCGCCTCGATGATCTCTGGCACGGAATATGGCGACTGCGTGGCGGTCATCAAATGAACCTTGCCCCCCGGGAAGATTTCAGCGATGGTGCAGTGCGTCTCCATCGGGGCGTGATGCGCCTGCGGGAACGAAATGTCGCATTCGACGACGGCCGCACACCCGCTCCACATGGCCTGTGGCTCACCCTTGTGAACTCGAATGTACGTGGCGATATTCGATCCCGGTATCGGTCGAACCTGTTCGCCGTAGTGGTATGTACCGAGCTCCGGGTGAATGCGAGGAGCGCTGTCGGAAAACGACTCCCTCGGGGATTGGACGACCGGCAGCGGTTCGCAGTGGATCTCGACGAGCGCGGCGGCCGCCTCCGCCTGGTGAAGTTGCTCTGCCACGACGATGGCGACAGGTTCTCCGGCGTAGCGCACCCGCCCAAAGGCGAGCACCGGCCTGTCTTCGAGCGGAGAGCCGGTCATTCTGCGGCAGTCCTGCCCGGTGACGACCGCTCGCACACCTAGCACGGCCAGCGCTTTGGAGGTATCTACAGAGAGCAGCCGCGCATGGGCATACGGACTGATGACCAGAACGGCGTGCAGCATGTCCGGATGGTGAAAGTCGTCCGTGTAGCGACCAAAGCCGCCAACTTTTTCGGCTGCGTCCTTGCGGGGAATACTTCGGCCAATGGCCTTGGTGTCCGCCATCAAAACACCTCCTGCACGAAGTGAGGCCCGGCACCCGGACTATCACACACAACCCTATGCACTGTGGCGATTGTCCTAGACGTCATCCGACCGCCAGCTTATCGCTGCCCTGCTGTGCGACGCTCCCGTTTCCTGCCACTCGTGCGAATGTGATACAGTGACAGCACGAACAAGGCACACCAGATTTGCCATCTTGGCAGGAACGTTCCATAGTACGGTTAGGACACATAGAAAGAGGGATGTATCGTGGCACAAGTTGGACAGACGAGGTCGCTTCGGCAGGGGCCGCCATTTCGGGCGGATCAAGTAGGGAGTTTACTTCGCCCGGACCGCGTGAAGCTAGCGCGGCAGCAGCGAGCTTCAGGGGCCATCACGGCGGACGAGCTGCGCCGAATCGAAGATGAGGAGATCGGGCGCATCGTTGAAAAGCAGAAGTCGGTCGGCCTTCAAGCCGTGACCGACGGCGAATTGCGGCGAGCGTGGTGGCATTTTGACTTTCTCGAAAACCTTGACGGCGTAAAGGGCTATGAGGCCGAATCGGGCATCCAATTCAATCAAACGAAAACGAAATCACATTCCATTCAGGTCGTCGACAAATTGGACTTCTCCCACCATCCGATGTTGGAAGATTTTCAATTCCTAAAGCGCGTGGCTGGGTCGCACACAGCCAAGATGACGATACCAAGTCCGAGTATGCTTCACTTCCGCGGCGAGATCGACAAGAGCGTGTACCCAAACCAGGAACAGTTCTTCGAAGACTTGGCCGGTACATACAAAAAGGCGATTCGAGCGTTTTACGATGCGGGATGTCGCTACCTTCAACTCGATGACACGTCATGGGCGTATTTCTGCTCGGAAGAACAGCGGGAGCAACTGCGCGCGCGCGGGTTCCAACCGGACGAGCTCATGTCGCGATACAGGGACACCATCAATCGCGCGGTGGCTGATCGACCGGAAGACCTAACCATCACCATGCACATCTGCCGCGGTAATTTCCGCTCGACGTGGATTTCCTCTGGCGGCTATGAACCTGTTGCGGAAATCCTGTTTGACGGGCTGAACATCGATGGGTTCTTTTTAGAGTACGACAGTGATCGAGCTGGGGGATTCGAACCACTCCGCTTCGTCAAGCGAAACGACTTGCAAATCGTACTCGGCCTCATCACCTCGAAGTCAGGTGAGTTGGAGGATGGGGATGAGATCAAACGGCGCATTGACGAAGCATCACGCTATGTCGATCTGAGCCAACTGAATCTGAGTCCACAGTGCGGTTTTGCATCGACGGAGGAAGGCAATCTCTTAACAGAGGAACAACAGTGGGCGAAACTGCACCACGTTGTGGAAATCGCCGAAGAGGTTTGGAAATAGGCAGACTCGAAGAACGTATCACCTTTGGAGAAGGCGCCCTGGCAGCTGCCGGCAACTGTGCCCGGCGGTCCAGCCAGGGCGCGTAAATTCTTACGCGCCCCCACGAATCCCCTCGTATCGAACCGATACTCCACCCGCAACTCGCATTCGACTCACTGCCCTCGTCCCCCGACCCGAAGAACGACCGGAAAAATTTGTAGCAGGTGGTTTTGGCGCGACGTCGAAACTATTTTTTGTCACAAGAGCTGTAATATTCCGGATGAGTGCTACGTCTATTCATGGGGTCATCTTAACGCTATCTATCCATTTGAGAGATAGATAGGCGACCTACGATGGCTCGCCAATTCAACGGGAGACCGGAGGTACGACATGAAAGCTCAGCATGTGGTCGTAGGAATGACGTTGTCGGCAATGGTAGCTGTCTCCATCCCTGCCGTTTCCTATGCGCAAACGACGGAAGAGAGCATTCAGGCGGGTTCGACCGGAAGCGCGGTCGTTTTGCTGCAGAATGACTTGAATGCCCTTGGCTTCACCGTCGGGCAAGCGGATGGGCAGTTTGGGGTCAAGACCACGACGGAAGTGGAAGCGTTTCAGAAAGCGCACAAGCTCACCGCAGATGGCGTCGTGGGCCCTGCGACGTGGAAGGCGATCGACTCGGCGGTTGCGCCGATGGTCACGAAACCTGTCGCGCTCAGTGCGTCGAGCAAAGCGGCCAAGTCTATCGAGATTAAGCACATTTACTACAACAACAAGTTGATTACGTCCCCCTATGGATTTACATACGACAGCACGGACTACATGCCCATTTGGTACGTGATGAACACGCTCGACAAGGAAGGGTTCACGCACACTTGGTCAGGGAACGTCTGGAATATCATCGTTCCGAATGCAACCAGTCAGTCTATCAACTATAGCAATATTCACTATGGTAAAGGCAGTATGGCCATTGCCATCAATGGGACGGTCGTGGCACGCGTGATCGGGGTCACGCATGTCGATCCAGCGTCGAAATCGACGACTACCTTCATGCCGATTTACTACGTGGAAAAGGCACTCGACCGCGTCGGTATCACGTCCACGTGGAACGGGACCACGTGGAAGATGACCAGCAGTGGATCACAAGGGGGTGGGACAAGCACCAGCGTGCCGTATGGAAACGTCGACTTGCGCTTCCCCGCCCCTAGTAGCATCACCGCGTCCAGCATCGACTCGTATTTTGCGAAGAGTGCGTATCAAGGCTCGGTTGGATCGCCGCTGACTGGACTCGGCGCGTCGTTCATCGACGCGCAAAAGACGTATGGCGTCGATGCGACCTATCTGGTTGCGCACGCGCTGTTCGAAAGCGCCTATGGGCTGAGCTCCATCGCGCAGCAGGACAACAATCTATTCGGATATGGCGCGTTCACTGACAACCCGGGTCAAGACGCCGGGGTGTTCCCGAGTGACGACTACGCCATCCGCTTCCAGGCGTGGGAAGTGAGAAACAACTACCTCAATCCAGGAAGCAGCAATTACGGAGGCGAACCCACACTCACCGGTATGAATGTGAACTACGCTTCAGATCAGAACTGGGCCAGTGGCGTCGGATCGCTCATGGGCCAAATTTCAGCCTCGGTCGGATTAAACTCGTCAAACTACCAGTCGTACTCCGCGAGCAACGCCGCGCCGGCCCCCTCGAGCACGAGCGAACCAGTCTACTACCTCAACGGGGCGACAGCTACAACCATGGCAAACACCGATTACAGCGGTCTACCGTACTACGCAAGCGTCACCGCCGGTCAGAACGACATGTTCTTTGGCCCGCTCGAAAACGGCAGCTTCGGCCAGTCTGTCAGCGAGTTGCAGAAGTACTTGAACTCGACGATGAATGCGGGATTGACAGTGGACGGACAGTTCGGGACGTCGACGGAAACCGCCGTGAAGGCATTCGAGGCCGCGAAGGGGTTGCCTCAAGATGGCATTTGGAGTTTCTCGATGTGGCAGACGTATATCGATCCGCTGTCGAATACGCCGACCTTGCCAGCTGGCCAGTCGGTGAATGTCGATGAGATCGCACAAGGCATGGCTGGTGGATATGTGGTCCCATGGTATCACATTGCAAATGTCGGCTGGGTGGATTCGCAGTACGTCCAGTTGACCAATGTATACCGGGTCATTGCGGCCAATCCGCTAAGTGCCAATACGAGTATTTCGGTCTATAGCGACACTTCCGGCACGCAAAGCATCGCAACGCTGCATAGCGGGGATTTCGTAGTCGCCAGCTCGCCCACTGCGACGAACGGGATGTACGAAATACAATTCGCTGCAGAAACTGCGGCAACAAGCGGCGGTAAGACGCCTGGAACGCTGATGACTGGGTATGTATCGGCGCAGCGCGCGAGTTTGTCGGCACAGTCGTAACGTCACTTCTATCGAATTGACACGACACCCGTAAATTGCATAAAACAGGGTGGCGTTCATACGCTGCCCTTTCCTTGTCTTAATCGTGACAGCACCCGCAAGCGTCTTCTTGCCCGAGAGCCCCTTGAACAGCTTCCCAGCCTTCTTTGACCACGTAGTAAATGAGTCCAAGTGCTGCGATAGCGTCAATCCACCACCAACCGAGAAGTGCAGTCAGAACGACACCCGCTAAAACAATCCATGCCATGTACGCACAAACGATACTGCACGATCCGTCCGACCGCAGTGCCTTGCTGCCGATTTCAGAACCAATCCGTTTTTTAGCCCGGGATAGATACGGCATGATGATGCCTGAAGCCATCGCTAATCCGATTCCCAACAAGCTTGTTTCCGCTCCTTGGTGGGTGACAAGCTTCACGATGGACGCTACTGCGATATACACAGCAAGGGCGAGTAAAGCGATACCGACTACCCAGGACGACGCTTTCTCCGCCTTTTTGACGCGAGCAAGACTCGCTCCTTGTACTTCGATGATCAATCGCCAGAGCAAAACGCCACCTGCGACGAGTTCGATCACGCTATCCGCTCCAAACGCAACCAATGACAATGAATGTGCAATGATGCCTGAACCAATGGCAATCGCCGCTTCAATCACCATCCAAATGATCGATACGATTTCAATGTTCACGCCCTTCTTCACCGACGCTTCATGTGTCCCTGTCGCCATCTTATTCACTGCTTTCCTGTGTGGGTAATGGAATCAAGTACCATCCGCAACAAACCGATGAAGTTTACATCGTCGCACCTGTAAACATCGTGTTTTCCGTCCCGTCTAAACTTCATGATCCCAAGTACTTGTAAATATACTCATGATATACGCAATCGAAGAAATCAGTATCCAATGTCGATACAAATGTTTGATCAATGTCGTCATATCAAAAAATGACGTGCTAATTGGGCGTCAATTAGCACGTCATCTTGTGTGTCATTGCATAATTTCTAATCCAAAAACGGAACCCGTTCCCGATCGTCTGGGCCTCTTGTTCTTCCTAGACAACGTTCATCGATCCGTGGTCGATTACTGCCCAGACGCGTACTGCTGAATCGGCTGCCAGACCTGGCTGTCTTCGAGGCCAATGCGCCATAGCGCAATGCCCCGCAGGTTATCGGCCTTGGCTATCTCGAGTTTATCCGTGATACTCTGTGCGTTCTCGTAGTACACCGTATGTTGTACACCGCTGGCCGTGTACGTGAAATAAGGCTCTTCGTCTGTGGCGTCCCACATCGGCGTGATAGAGTTCGAAGAGAGCAACTGGTCGACCTGGTTGAGTGTCAGTGCTGTCGTCTTGCCATTTGCCCAATCGTATCCGTAAACGGGAATGCCGAGTAACACCTTATTGGACGGTATCTGACTCGTCGCGTAGGACATCACTTGTTTGACCCACGACACGGGGGCGATTGGACCCGCAGGGCCGCCTGGGTACGAATAATCGTACGCCATGACCATCACTTCATCGCTGTTCTGGCCGATCACAGCGTAGTTGTATGCACTGTTGGCGTTGGTGACGGCTGGTACGTCCACACTCAATTTCTTTCCGCTTGCGTGCAGCGCTTGTTGAAGACTTGTGAGGAATTGTGAAAAACCTGTGCGACTTGAGGTAGGTAGCATTTCAAAATCGATATTGATGCCCGCAAACGGCGTGCCACTCACGAGATTGACCAAGTTGTTAATCAGTTTGCTTTTGTCGGCGGCATTGCCGAAGATCTGCGTGGCCATAGCACCGTCAAAATCCCCTGTATCCACGTTCATATTGGTTACCGTGACGTATGCTGAGAGGGCTTGGTCTTGCGCGTAGCTACCAGCCTGCGTATTCAGGGAACCTGTGAGTCCTCCGGTGGCAGTGATGGAATGGGTAAAGGTACTAAACTCTGTAACTGCTGAATGGGCTTCCAAATCTACTAGAGAATCTGTACTACCTCCATAGTTTGTGACAAACCCAAACACGATCGGGTTTGTTGAGGGAGACCTCACTGCCCAGGTCTGGCCGTTCCAGGAAGCCGTGATGCCAGCCGCGTCGAACAATTGATCGACATAGAAGATAGGCATATACACCGTTGGCTGTGCGCCGGCCCCAGCAGCCGGATCCTTCCTGACATACGTATTGATTTTCTTCACAAGTTTGCCATTAATGACGATACTCGCTTGACCGGAGCCTACTGGAACCGATGAAAAATCGCCGTTCATAGACGTAGTCAGCGTCCACGTGTGCGTCGTCCCATTCCACGACTGTGTAAATCCAGCCGCTTCTAACGCCTTCCCCACATACCAAATCGGCATATAGGTGGTCTGACCGCTTCCATCAGAGGCCACAAAGCTGTACGGGTGCGACAAAACGGCGCCATTTACGGTGATCGTCTTTTGTGTAGAAGAATTCGCAGTAACTTCAGGCGTAAGGACCACCGAAGACAACAAGGATGCTAATAGAGTGGCAGTAGTGAAACGTTTCAAGTACGCGAATCCTCCCCGATTCTCTTTCAATTCTTGATTCTACTGGAATCGGGTTCAGAAAGGTTCCGCCAATTACTGGGGGCGACTTGATCAGCTTCCGGAGCCGCAAGCGAACATCGCCAGTCCTTTTCTCCGCGGTGGCATGGGCGGTATGATACGGACTAGGTACAAATGCGACAACGTAATGGCCTACAACAGGGATCTCCGCGATGCACTTCCACACGCACTCGCATTCATCGGGTCGATCATAAGATACATAGCAACACAGAGAAGGGGTGTTCGAGCGTTGAGCGAGCGTTCGCATACGAAGACAGACATTGCCGTTCGTGAGATTCGCACGCGAATTCTCACCGGAGTGTACCAAAGCGGGACGAGACTGCGTCAAAACGAGCTCGTCAAAAACCTGGGGCTCGGCGTCACACCCGTGCGCGAGGCACTGATGCAGTTGATCAGCGAGGGGCTCCTCGTCCGGAAACCGTATGCGGGCGTGGTCGTCTCCCATGTCACCTCGACGTCCGTAGCGGAAATGTATGCGGTCCGAAAAGTACTGGAGAAATTTGCGACGGAAACCGCATGCGCCCACCTCTCAGAAGGGGATATGGATAGGCTGTCAAATCTGATGAACGACATGAAAAAGGCGCACGAAGCGAATGACGACAGACTCTATCAGACGGCCAACCACGCCTTTCACATGACGATCTACGCTGCGTCGCAAAATCAGCGCTTGACCGAACTCATCGAATCTCAATGGCGGACGTTTCCGCGTGGTGTATTTGGTTTTTCCAGGGAGCGTCGAGAGAGCTCGTCCCAAGAACACGGTCTGATTTTCGACGCCTTACGCAAGCGGGACCATTTGACGGCAGGTGCACTGATGGTGGCTCACATCACCAATTACGAAAGTCATGTACAGGAACTGCTAGGTCACCAGCAAAAGTGATGGCCTGACATATCCCTGCCCGACCGTGCAATCACACTTTGATATATAATACCCTTTCCCAACGCCCCAAATAACCGAAATCATAAAATCAAACTCACCAGATTATATATATTCCATCCTCAACTGACCGTCATCTCTGTTGAGCAGACCAGCTAGAAAGCGCTGCCAAAACGACTTTCGAGAATTGGGTCTGCCCTAAATCGGCGGTTCGACACGCGAAAGGAGGCAACTGGGTTGAAGCCAACAAGGGTCCGCTGGGGCGTGATCACGCTGCTCTTTTTTGCAACGACTATCAACTACCTGGATCGTACGAACCTCTCTGTCGCATTGCCCGTGATGTCGAAAAACTTCCACTGGACGGCAACCGCACAAGGCGCCATCTCGTCGGCATTCCTACTATCCTACGGATTGCTGCAGCTTCCCATCGGTGCACTGATCGACAAATGGGGTACGAGGCTGACGTATATCTGGTCGATCATCCTGTGGAGCCTCGCATCTATGGCCACAGCGATCGCGAATTCATTTGGTATCCTCTATCTATTTCGTTTAATTCTAGGCGTGGGTGAAGCACCTGCATTCCCGGCAGCGACGAAGACCGCTTCCGACTGGATCCCCCGCCGCCAGCGCGGGATTGCCACCGGATTTTTTACAGCTGGCGTCAATATGGGTTCAGCTGTCGCGATGCCGCTCGTCGCAGTCATTGTGACGGAGTTTGGCTGGCGAATGTCGTTTATCGTAACGGGACTCATCGGATTTGTTTGGCTTGTGTTCTGGCTCGTCTTTTACAAAGAGCGCCACGTGAACCCCCGCGTCAACGCGGAGGAACACGCCTTAATCGAGGCTGGCGCCGAAGATCCGAATGTGGAAGAGCAAAAGGTTCCCTACACTCAGCTGTTCACACGCAAATCGACGTGGGGATTAATGCTCGGCTATTTCTGCCAGGTCTACATTATGTACGTATTCATCACGTGGCTGCCCAGTTATCTAGTCAAAGCTCGCCATATGAGCCTCCTGAAAACCGGCTTTTACGGCGTTCTCCCCTTCCTCTTCGGCGCCATCTTCGCCTTTCTCGGCGGTGTACTCGCTGACAGGTGGGTGAAACGCAACAAAAATGGCCGGAAATATGCGATGGCCATCGGTCTCGTCTTCGGCGTCGCTGTCATTCCTGCAGTAGCCGTCAGTTCCTGGGGATTAGCTCTGTTATTCCTGACCATCGCGGAATCAGGGATCATGTTCAGCAACGGCGCAGCGTGGAGCGCATGTTCGGAAATTGCACCGCGAGGTCAAACCGCTTCCGTGGCATCCATGCAAAACTTCGGCGGCAATGTCGGGGGATACCTCGCACCCATCGTCACCGGATACCTGATCCAGTCAACTGGAGGCAGTTTTGCCAGCGCACTTATATTGTCTGGTGCTCTCGCTGTTCTCGGCGCGCTATTCTACTTCTTCTTACTCCCTAGTTCCAAGACAACCGAGGCCATTTCCTGAAACGCCAAGCGCCCTGCCTAAATGACAGGCAATCCACAACAGTCGCGCCGCGGCGGCTGTTGTGGCGACTTCGTTTGGAGGTGTTCGCCCATGTCGTCGTTACTCTTCGTGCCGGCCAATGACGAACGGAAATTTGCGAAGGCTAGTTCGCTTCCCTGTTCTGGCATCGTGATCGATTTGGAGGACGCGATTCACGCGCAGCATAAGCAAGTGGCGCGTGCGTCGCTGTCAGAAATCATCCCCAAATACCGAAATTCAAAGCAAAAGCTTTACGTTCGCATCAATGGTCTTCACACGCCGTTTTGGCAGGACGACTTAGTGGAAGTGGTCAAAATCCAGCCAGAAGGCATCATCGTTCCAAAGGCTGAGCGGGATCTCCACCTGATCGATGAATGCCTGGTCGGGTTAGAGACAAGCCAGGGCCTCAAAGAGAATCACATCAAACTCATGCTCATCCTGGAGACGGCAAAGGCACTCGTCGACATGGAGCAGATTCTGTCGTCGTGTGCACGCATCGACAGCGCCACCATCGGTATGGCAGACTTGTCGGCCGATCTCGGCACCTCCTGGAAGGACATTGTGCAGCAGTCCCCCCCTTTGTTCATCGGCCTGCGCGAGCAACTCGCACTCGTCTCGCGAAAACTCGGTTTGAACGCGCCATGGGACTCCGTGTACATGCAATTTACCGATGTCGAGGGGCTCAGACGAGATGCCATCATCAGCAAACGGCTAGGGTTTCAAGGAAAGCACGTCATTCATCCCTCGCAAATCGACATCGTCAACAGCGTGTACAGGGTGTCCAAGGAAGAGTACGAGGAAGCGAAAACCATCCTCACCAAAATAGAGGGGCACGGCGCCGTCCAAATGGAAGGATTGCTCATCGATGAACCCGTCGTCAAACGCGCGCGGCAAATCATCGAGCGCTACGAAGAACAGGAGGTGACAGCGTGACATCCCTTCTCCACGACCTGCGCGTGCTCGACATGTCGACGATGATCGCAGCCCCGACAGCGGCCTCCTTACTAGCGGATTACGGAGCGGAAGTGGTGAAGCTCGAGCGGCCGGGGACTGGCGATTTCGTTCGCAAGTTTGGCGCGCAAAAACAGGGACAGGGCCTGTACTGGAAGTCACTCGGCCGGAACAAACAGAGCGTGGCCCTCGATTTACATCGTCCCGAAGTCCAAGCGCTCGTGCAGGACTGGGTGAAGACATTCGATGTGGTCGTCGAGAACTTTCGCCCAGGGACGCTGGAAAAGTGGAATTTGGGACCGGATGTCTTGCTCTCTGCGAACCCGTCGCTCATCGTGTTGCGCGTGACGGCGTACGGTCAGGACGGCCCTTACCGCGATCGGCCCGGATTTGGAACGCTGGCAGAGGCCATGACTGGCATCGCGTCGGTCACTGGATTCCCCGACAAACCTCCGTTGCTTCCAGCATTCCCGCTCGCCGATGTCATCGCAGGCTACTTGGGCTCCAACGCCGTACTCGCAGCACTGCACCGACGAGAGCAAACCGGCGACGGAGAGATCATTGATCTCGCCATATACGAAGCGCTCATGAAAGTGATCGAGCTGCAAATCATCGAATACGACCAAAATGGCACGCTCCACAGGCGCAACGGAAATCAGCTCGAGGACACCGCCCCTAGGGGGGCTTACCAGTGTCATGATGGCCTGTGGATCGCGCTGTCGGGCAGCACGCAACCCATTGCAGAACGGGTGCTGCGAGCGATCGGCGGCGAAGCGCTGGTCAACGACGAACGATTTGCAACCAATCTGGACCGGGTTGCACATGCCGACGAACTGGACGCGCTCATCGCCAGCTGGTGTCAAAAGCGGGATCGGGATACGGTCATTGATGAGCTCTCGAGCCTCGGCTGCGCGGTGGGCCCGCTCGAGACGATGGATAGTATGCTGACAAACCCACAGATCCTCGCCCGCAAGTCGATCACCACCGTGCCCGATCCGGAACTGGGTCCGGTCCGAATGACCAACGTGTTCCCGCGGTTTGAACGCGCGAAACCCGAGATTTGGTCGACTGGCCCCGCTGGCGTCGGAGGTGACACCATGCGGATATTGCAACGGGATTTAGGTCTGCCGGAGGACGCGATACGGCGCATTGTGGCAGACTCTTGATCTGAGATCTGAGCAAAAGCCTTTGTCGTCCGCCACAGCCACTCCGAGACTTCAGCCAGCACGTGCCACGAGGCGACACACATCGCCCCGTGGCACCTCGATACGAACTGGCCGCGTTGGTTACCTCGTACTCGCAAATGTCCTGCAACCGAGTCGGACAAATGGCCAACTGCTCCCCGAATCAGTAGAAATCAGAAATAACAAATAATTATGAATACGAAGTTAGTGACAATTTCCACTGGACACGAAGCTGAATTGAATATATATACATTACATAGAGTTTTTATACAGAGTGATCGTTCGACATAAACAAGGGGGAACTTGCGATGCAAAAACGAGTGAGAATCTGCGCAGCTGCGACAGCTGTTGCTTTGATGGCTGCCGTGACCGGATGTGGGACATCCAGCACGAACAGCGATACGAATGGATCTACGACGAACGGTTCGAGTTCGGAACCGACCTTGGTGTTGGCGACTTCCGCCGACTATAAACCATATGAGTACCACGATACGTCGAATGGGCAGGACCAAATCGTCGGCTTTGACATCGACGTAGCGAACGCCATCGCGAAGCAATTGCACTTCAAGGTGAAGATTGAAGATATGAACTTTGACGGTCTGATTGCGGCACTGCAGGCGAAGCGGGCGGATTTCGTCATCGCTGGCATGACCCCGACGGCAACTCGCAAGAAGAGCGTCGATTTCTCTGACGTCTACTATCAAGCGGAAAACGTCGTGCTCACGAAAAAGGGCCACACGGTAAAGACGATGAACGACTTGTCCGGTGAAAAGGTTGCGGTTCAGTTGGGATCGATTCAGGAAACTGCCGCACAGTCGATTCCGAACGTGAAATTGGATTCGCTCGACACCATCCCGACCGTTGTACAAGAGGTTCTTTCAAACCGCGCGGATGCGGCGGTGATCGAGAACACCGTTGCGACGGGCTACCTCAAGAGCGATCCGCAGTTGCAGTTGAACAAGATCGCCGGCATGACGGAGAATGGGTCCGCCATCGCGTTCCCGAAAGGCTCACCCTGGACGCAGAAGTTTGACACCGCGATCGAGAAGATGAAACAGGACGGAGAACTCCAGCAACTGGCCAACAAATGGTTCGGTGGCAGTCAGTGAGTGCGCTCCTTAGCGAAGGGGTGACCATGTAATGGGTTTGGATTTTAGCCAGATTGACCCGATGTTTATCTTAAAGGGCGTCCTGGTCACACTCGAATTCACAGTGATGTCCACCGTCTTTGGCTTTATTCTCGGGACGCTCTTGTCCATCATCAAAGTTTCGAAGTTTGCACCGTTGCGCTGGTTCGGCATCGCCTACACGTCGGTGTTCCGCGGAACTCCTCTGTTGGTACAAGTCAGCCTGGCCTATTTCGCCGTACCACAGCTGACCGGGTACGATATCCCGGCCTTGCAGGCGGGCGTCATTACATTCTCATTGAACTCGGCTGCCTACGTGTCGGAAGTCATCCGTGCTGGAATCCTCGCGGTGCCAGCGGGACAACGGGATGCTGCACTGTCTCTTGGCGTGCCATACCGCAAGATGATGCGAGACATCATCTTGCCGCAGGCTGTGAAAAATATCTTGCCCGCGCTCGTCAACGAAAGTATTGCACTGCTCAAGGACTCGTCGCTGGTCTCCGTGATCACGGCGAACGACTTGATGCGCCGCGCGCAAATCACGATGGCGAACACGTACCGCTACTTCGAACCGCTGATTCTGATTGCGGCCATCTACTACGTCATCGTGATGTTCTTGACTTGGCTCGGACTGCGTTTGGAGAGGAGGCTGCGCAAGAGTGATTAAAATCGACCACCTCAACAAGTCGTTTGGGAAGTTAGACGTCCTCAAGGACGTATCTCTCGAAATCGACAAGGGCGAAGTCGTGGCTCTGATTGGGCCGTCGGGTTCCGGGAAATCCACGTTGCTTCGCTGCTTAAACCTGCTCGAGATCCCGACCGCAGGGCATGTGTACATCGACGGTACGGACATCACGGCCAAAGCCACGAACGTGGTGAAAATCCGTGAAAACATGGGGATGGTGTTTCAACACTTCAACCTGTTTCCGCACATGACCGTGATGGAAAACATGATCTATGCGCCGACCAAAGTCAAGGGTCTCACTAAGGAGACCGCCAAGCAAGAGGCGATGCGGCTGTTGAGTCAGGTGGGACTCGCCGAGAAGGCAGACGCCTACCCTGCGACATTGTCCGGTGGGCAGAAGCAACGCGTGGCCATCGCCCGCGCACTCGCGATGAAACCTGAGATCATGTTATTCGATGAACCGACATCGGCACTCGATCCGGAGATGGTCAAGGAGGTCCTACAGGTGATTCAGGACTTGGCCCACACCGGCATCACGATGGTCATCGTGACACACGAAATGGGATTCGCGCGCAACGTGGCGGATCGGATTTGCTTCTTGGACGGCGGAACGCTCGTCGAAGTGGCACAGCCTCAGGAATTCTTCACGAACCCAAAGACCGACAGGGCGAAGGAATTCCTGTCAAAGGTGCTGTAAAGCCTCAAAATTCAGCAGAAGAACGTCACCCGTTCTGTGAGGGCGCGACTCCCCAGACAGGTGGCGTTTTTGTTTGCCTGCACGCACGATAGTGCGCCACACCCCCTCCGACACTTGGCCGACAGAGGCGCCATCACTCCACGACGAGTTCGATATACGATCCGTTCGGGATGATGCCACCGCCGACATTGTAAAGATTTCCCGCCAATCGGATGACGCTTCCGTGCGTAATGGCCAATACGGTTTGGCCTGCAAAACGCCTGCGAAGAACATCCATGGCGCGTTGGAGGCGCAGCAGCACGTCACTTTGCGGCTCGATGCCGAACGCGTTCGTCATGATCTGTTCCACATCGTCGATCGCGAAATCTCGGCGGATGTCTGCTTTACATTTCCCCTCAAGTGCGCCAAACGAACGCTCTCGCAAGTCTTCCAAAACTACAAACGGCATGCAAAAGTGCTCTTTGCAGATCTCTGCAGACTGAATGGCACGCAGGAGTGGACTCGTCACGATAGCAGCCATACTGCCCCCGAATTGGCGCTCTAACGCCACACAAGCACTTTGCACCTGAGCGATACCCGTCTCATTTAACGCCGTAGGTTGTGTCCCCTGTAGTCGCGCGTCCTTATTCCAGTCGGTTTCACCATGGCGCAGAAGAATCAACCGGATCACGGTCACCCCCTACCCTCTAGCAAACAAGACACCGTTTCTATATCGTGCATAGCACGAGATTCGAGATCTAGACGAATCTCCGAAATTCATACTGGAGAAGTTCAGCAGGCAACTCTGGAGCTTCACCGAGCTCTGCCGTCGCTTGCGCCCACTCGACCAGCGAGCGAAATGGTTCAGCGTCCTTGATGCCACCAAACCACCGCTGCCCCTCGCTGGTGACGAGACTCACCACATTGACAATGTCGCACGGGCCGAGGCAGCCGCTGATGGTCAGTTGCACATGTTTTTGCAACCGCCGCTCCTTCCACGTCTGTTTGAGCCAGTCCACGGGAATCGCTGGCTTCCCTTTGTCTGTACGACCACAACAACAGCCGTTACACACGACAATCTGGGCTAATACCTGCCGTTTTGTCGTAATTCCAAATGTTTCCCCAGCGGTGATATCCATGAACATCCCCCACAAGGCCCCGAAGGCCGATTGATCAAGTGCAACCGTCCCAGCGCGTACTGCTCCACGGCTCATGAAATCTCGCCTCTCACAGCCGTCGCACGTCCTAGTCCTAGGCGGCTCTCACGATAAACCTGACAAGCCCGCAGAAGCCTCTTCACCATCTTTGGGTTCGATGCAAAGTGCAGGTGCGTATAGCCAGCAAGTACGTTGCCTTTCGCATACCCTTCCTGATTCACGCCGCGTCGGCCCTCGCTCACATACGCGAATGGCCAATTTTGTGGTTCGAATGACGCCGTTGAATAATGAAACTCGTGACCGCGTGCCGTTTCCCCTTTGCAAAGCAACAGATTGTCCGCTACTGCGGTCACCTCGCGATAGCCAAGGGCCACGCGTTTGTTTTGCATCTGTACGGCAGCGGGAATCGCGCCCACCATCCGGTGCTGTGTGCCTGCCCGGTCCGCGAGCGAGCTCGTGAGAAACATCCATCCACCGCATTCTGCAAACACGGGCATGCCACAGGACACAACCTGCAGAGCACTGGCCAAAACCTGGTCACGTGCACTGAGTTGAGCGGCAAACTCCTCCGGGAATCCTCCGCCCAGATAGAGTCCATCCGCAGTAAGGGGCACAGGCTCTCCGTCCAAAGGGCGAAAGTACTCGATCTCTGCACCATACCACTCAATCAGTTCCAGATTCTCTGGGTAATAGAAATTAAACGCACTATCGCGGGCGACGGCGAGTCTGACAAACGGTGCCCGACGTGGCTCGGCAAAGAGTGACGGGCGTGGCGCATGCCATTGCGCGTCGAACTGAGCCAACTCTAAAATCCTGTCGATGTCGATCGACCCCTCGGCCGTCTTCCCAAGTACTTCGAACAAAGGCGCCATTTCGCCGCGCTCGATGGCAGGCACCAATCCCAGGTGGCGGGATGGGATGTCGATCTCGTCCTGCCACAAGAGATAGCCGACAACAGGAACATTGCACACCTGCTCAATCGCCGCCTTCACCAGCTCATAGTGGCCCTTGCTGCCCACGCGGTTGACGATGATACCCGCCAGCTTGACTTGTGGGTCCAACTGCTGGAAGCCAAGCACGACGGCGGCTGCACTTCTCGCCATACTGGCGACGTTTACGACCAGGATGACCGACGCGTCCAACAAGCTGCTGACCTCGGCGGTACTCCCGCCGTTCGACAGCGGATCCTTCCCGTCGTACAGCCCCATCACGCCTTCGATGACCGAGATGTCGGCGTCGCGGCTGCCGCGATCGAACACCTCCCGGACGATCTCTTTGGCCATCATCCACGTATCGAGGTTGCGCGACGGGCGGCCAGTCAACGCCGTGTGGTAACTCGGATCGATATAATCCGGGCCCACCTTGAACCCCTGTACCTGCAACTGGCGCTGCTTCAAAGCCGCCATAATCCCCAGCGTGACCGTCGTTTTCCCCGCCCCACTGCTGGCGCCTGCAATCACGATTCGCGGCCGCCTCATCGAGCCACCCCTGCCACCGACACGGCGGCGTCCGGCGTGAGGCAAACCGAGACGGTCACGTTCCCCGACCGCACCTTTTCGACGACCCAGCCCGTCGCCCCGGAGGACAATCGAGCAGCCGGTTCGCTCACGCCATAGGCACCGACAAACTGGTAGACCGTCTCGGACGGGTTCGGGATGTCCACCGCGTTGAGTTCCTCGGCCCGGTAGGTCACCAGGGGCAAGCCGTACTTGTCGCAGAACGCGAGAAGTCCCGGCTCGTCGGCCTTCACGTCGATGGTTGCAACGTTCCGAATACTCTGCGGCGAGAGTTCCGCCCTACGGAGCGTGGCGTGGACGGCGTCCTCGATCTCGCCCGCCGACGTCCCGCGATTGCAGCCAATTCCAAGCACAATCACCTTTGGCCGATACAACACGCCATTGCGCAGAAAGGTCGCCTCCTCCTCTGCCGACAACAGCCGCGGCGTGATGACGAGTGCGGCGTCAAACGGCTCCTGGGCCGCAGCCGACATCGTGTCAAATCGGCGCAAATAGCTTGGCATCGGCTGATCATAGGTCCACCAGTCGCGCTCGCCCGCCTCTTGGACGATGTGGACGCGCTCTTCGTTGACGACAGCCGCGCTGACCTGCGTGACTTTGTCAAAGTTGGCAATCTCCCAGCCATACGCGCGCCCGAGCAGGTCAACAGCCAACGTTTGGCCGACGTCCGACGCCGTCGTGATGATCGGCCTGGCACCGAGCGCCTTCGCCACTTCGCGCGTCAAATCGTTGGCGCCACCCAGGTGTCCAGACAGGACGCTGATGACGTTTTCCGCCCGATCGTCGATCACGACCACACCCGGATCCGTCTTCTTATCCTTCAGCAAAGGGGCGATGAGGCGCACCATCGCGCCGAGCGAAAAGATGCCAATGAGCCCTGAATACGCCTTGAACAGAGACGGCACGTGGGCCACGACAGAGCCCGAAAAGACGGTGATGCCCCGCGTCTGCTCGTCGCCTGCCGCAAACTTCTCCGGGTAGTACACGTCCACATCTGCCATTCGTTCCTGCAGACGCCGCGCGATCGCCGTGCCGTGTTTCGTGATCGCGACCACCGCATTTGCTTTAGTCATGATTGGCCACGCCCCTTCGAAAGCGATGGGTAAACGTCTTGTCGTACAGTTTAGAGCGATACCCGTCCTGTAGTGCGAGGTCGGGATCGAGCGCCCAGCCAGCCAAGATCATGGCGTGCATCGAGACGTGTGCGTCACCCATGGCGCGAACGAGCCCCGACAGCGTGGTGCGAATCACCTTCTGGTCCGGCCACGTCGCCTTCTGCACGACCGCGACTGGCGTGTCAGGGGACCAGTCGGCGGCGAGCAGTTCATCGACCGCTTTCTTGGCGAGCGTAGCGCTGAGATAGAGCGCCATGGTTGCGTGGTGGCGGGCGAGGTCGCGTAGTTGTTCGCCCTCTGGTACGGGCGTGCGCCCGCCCACGCGCGTGAGAATGACCGTTTGGGTCAACTCGGGCACGGTCAGTTCGGCCCCGAGCACAGCCGCGGCCGCAAATACGGAACTGACGCCGGGGACCACTTCGTACGGGATATTCGCGCGCCGCAAGAGCCCGATTTGTTCGAGAATGGCGCCAAATACGGCCGGATCTCCCGTATGCACGCGCGCGACGCTGTGCCCCATCCGGACGTGGGCCGCCATCGACTCGACAATTTCCTCGAGTGTCATGCCTGCACTCTTGTACACCTGTGTCCCCGGCCGACAATAGTCAAGCAGTTCCTCGCGGACCAGGCTGTCGGTGTAGATGACGACGTCCGCCTGCTCGAGAATGCGCATCCCTTTCACGGTGATGAGCTCCGGATCTCCTGGGCCAGCCCCGACGATGTACACCTTTGCTTCGAGCTTCATTTCCTCACCACCATCAGCGTTAGATAGTTGAGCTCTGCGCCTTTCAAATCGCGTACATCGTACCAGACGCGCTCGTTGGCCGAGGTCACTTTCGTACAGACCATCGCTTGGTCCGTGAGGTCCAATTCGTCGAGTAGTTTGATTATCACGTCGAGTACTTTGGCGACCTTCAAAAACACCACACAGTCGTGGCGCAGCAGGACGTCGCGCATGGCGTCGCGATCGTCCTGCGCAGGGACGATGGCCACCACCTCATCCCCGTCTGCCAGCGGAATACCCAGGGTATTCGCTGCGGCATTGACCGAGGAAATGCCCGGCACGGAGACGACCTTCGCTTCTTTGTGCAGGGATTTGACGAGGCGGCTCATGTGGATAAACGTGCTGTAGAGCATCGGATCGCCCTCCGTGACGAAGACGACGTCCTCCCCTTGTTCCAAATGGGCCCAGACGGTATCGACGGTCTTTTGCCACGACGCCTGCAGGACGTCCTCATCTCTCGTCATCGGAAAGACGAGGCCGAGCATTGTCTTTTCCGCCGCATCGACATACAGTTCCACGATCTCCAGCGCGTAGCTCTTCGCGCCCTTGCGCTTGTTCGGGTACGCGATGACCGGCGCCGCCTGCATCAAGCGAAATGCTTTGACCGTAATCAGTTCCGGATCTCCCGGCCCCACCCCGACGCCGTAAAGCGTGCCTGTCTCAGTCGTCACTGCACCCCATCCTCCTTCGCGTCCGACCGCCAGCCTGTGACCAAATACACGGGATTCATCCCTTCGAATCTCGTCAAGTTTAGAATCGGTTTACTCCTGGCGCTTTGAATGAGCGTGACCGACACGCAGAGCCCCAGGGTACGAAGCGTCTGATGCGCTTCGTACAAGTTCTCAATGGTCGCCGCATTCACGACGATTCGCCCGCCCTCTCGTAAGCGACTCGCACACAGGCGCAACAACTCGCCTAATTCACCGCCACTGCCACCGATGAACACCGCGTCAGGATCTGGAAATGCGTCGAGCCCAGCCGGTGCTTTCGCGTGAACGGCGACGAAATCGGTGCGAAACTTCACCTGATTTTCCCGCAGATTGACCAAGTCACCTTCGTTTTTCTCCACCGCAAAAACGCGCAGATCAGGCGTCGCCAAAATGGCCTCAATCGAGACGGAGCCCGTGCACGCACCGATGTCCCACAACACGTCACCTTTGTTCAGACGCAATTCCGCCAAGCTCTGCACGCGGACTTCCCGCTTCGTAATCAGGCCTCTGTCAGGCTTGCGCTGCGAGAATTCGCAATCGTCCATCCCGAGTGTAAATGCAGGTACATTCGCGTCAGACCGACGATAGAGTATCAGCACGTTCAAAGGTGCGAAGGACAGCTCGCGCAGTTCGTCTAAGGCGTACCATCCTGTCCGCTCTCCGTCCCCGCCAAGGTGCTCGGCGACGAACGCTTCGTACTCGGTCATTTGGTAGGCAAGCAGATAGTTCGCGATAGCCGCTGGCGTGTTGATCTCGTCCGTGAGTACCGCCGCAAGCGCCGTGCCGTGCAGCTTCTGCGCAAAACCAGCGATATCGCGCCCGTGTAGGCTAAGGATCCGCGCGTCCTGCCAAGCGAGCCCAGCCCTCGCAAAGGCCAGTTGAATCGAGCTCACGTGCGGATGGATGCGCACCGCTTCACGGCCAAGCCGCTTCACGAGCGTGGAGCCGATGCCGTAAAACAGCGGATCGCCACTCGCGAGAACGGCGACCGAGCACTCACCCGCGAGCCTTTTGATATCCTCGATCACGGCCTGAAACGGCGTTGTGAACACTCGTTTTTCACCGGGGAACTCCGGGAAGAACGCAAGTTGCCGATCACTCCCGTACAACACGGCACAGGATTGAACGGCGGCGATGGCCTCCGGGGATAGTCCCCGCACCCCGTCGTCCCCGACGCCGATGACAACCACTCTTTTATCCGTCAATGTGGGCGCCTCCTAAATAGTCTCCGTTTAACGTGGTCAAGTCGGTCGAAATGCGCATGCCCCCGCCGATATGTGCGAGGACGTGAGCGCAGCATTCGTACGCCAGGCGTTCAAAAAAACGCGTGTACCCCCACTCGAGCATCCAGTCCCCAACCTGACTCGCCGTGTTCGCGTCGAGGATTTGCGAGCGGAGGTGACTTGGAACACCGACGTCTCTGGCGATGGCCCCGAGGAATCCAAAATCGATGGGCGCACTCTTCGCGTGCACCATCATGACGCCTTGGGCGACCTTCGAGAATTTGCCCATCATCCCGACGAATCGGATCTCCGCCATCTCCGTGCGCTTGGCGTGCTTGGCCGAGAAGCCGACAAAGTCGCCCATCTCGACAAACGCCTCGATCGGAAGCTCGGGGAACATGTTCATCGCGTACTTCTCGCTGCGCCCGCCGGTCGTGAGGACGAGCGTGCGAATGCCTTGCTCCTTCGCCACGTTCATCGCGTACGCGATACTGGCTTTGTACGACGCGGTCGAAAACGGCACGACGATGCCACGCGTGCCGAGGATGGAGATCCCCCCGAGAATCCCGAGCCGCTCATTGAGCGTTTTCTTGGCGATACGCTCGCCGTCTGGCACGGAGATGACGACCTTCACGCCACGGCGGACGCCGTATTCGGCGAGGACCTCTTCGACGACTCCCTGAATCATCTTGCGCGGGACCGGATTGATGGCCGCCATCCCGACGGGGATGGGCAACCCTGGTTTCGTGACCCGCCCAACGCCAATGCCGCCGTCGATCACGACGCCCGGTGCGTCCAGCCAGGAGACGGTGGAGACGATGCGGGCGCCGTGCGTGGCGTCGGGATCGTCACCGCCATCCTTGACCGTCGTCGCCGATGCGGCATGCGCCCCAACGTCGACGTCCTGCAACTGAAAGTCGACCCACTCGCCTGCGGGGATGTATATGCGCGACGCGCTCACAGGCTCCTGCCGAATCAGCGACAGGAGCGCCCCTTTGGTGCACGCTGTCGCACACGCACCTGTCGTGTAACCGTGCCGAAGCGGTCCACCTGGCACCTCCAGCATCTCACCCACGGCCAGTCACCGACCCTTGGCATCCGCCAATAGCGAGATAGCGTTGACGATGGCCACAGCCACGGGGCTGCCACCCTTGCGCCCGTGGTTGGCGATAAACGGGACGTCGAGCTTCATCAGCTCCTCTTTCGACTCCGCCGCTGACACAAAGCCAACCGGCACCCCGACGATGAGGCTCGGTTTGGCGACGCCTTCTTTCACCAGGCGAATCAGTTCGAGCAGCGCGGTCGGCGCGTTGCCAATCGCGAAAATCGCGTTGGGATGCGCCTGGACCGCCTTGCGAACAGAAATGATAGCGCGCGTCGTCCCTAGTTGCTTCGCCATTTGGGCCACGTCCTCGTCCGATATGTAGACGTGGACATCGCCGCCGTACTTGGCAATTCTCGGCTTACTGATGCCAGATTGCACCATCTGTACATCTGCGACGATCGGCTCGCCTTGACGAATGGCCCTGATCCCGGATTGCACCGCGTCGCGATGAAAAACCAGGCTGCGGCCGAGCTCAAAGTCTGCCGACGCGTGAATGACGCGTTGTACCACCTTGAATTGCTCGTCGGTAAATGGGTGAGGTCCAAGTTCCTCCGTGATGATCTCAAAGCTCTTGTTTTCGATCTCCTGTGGCTGCGTCGTCAGCGGCCGAAATTCCGTACCAAAATCCATCTGCGCATTCCTCGCTCTCTCGTGGATTTGCTAGTGCAACGAGACTACGAACGGCCCATGATTCGCTGGAGTTCCGCCAACACGCCGACCTCTGTCGAAAAGCTCGTCCCGTAGGCCAACTTCGGCCTGCCGATGACCACCACTTCAATCCCCATCGCCAGAGCGGCGGTCACCTTGTCGTCGACGGCACCTGGCCCACCACTCTCCTTGGTGACCATGAGCGTGGTCTCGTAATGGCGGTAGAGCGCCTCGTTCAACGCGCGCGAAAAGGGTCCTTGCATCGCGATGATGTTCCTCTGCTCGACGCCAAGTTGAGCACACTTCTCCATGTTGTCGACGCGCGGCAACATCCGCGCGACGAGGCGAATGTCTGCCTGGCCGAGCAGGCGCTCGGTGAAGATCTGGAGGGTTTTGCTTCCCGTCGTCAGCATGATGCTGCCCTTGCGCGACAGGGCGTAATCGGCGGCCTGCTCGTATGTATCGACGCAAGTCACGAGTTCGTTGTCGCCGAATTGCTGGGTCTCGCGCTCGAAGCGGATGTAGGGGATGCCACGCGCGTCGGCCGCCGCCATGGCCGTACGATGCGCCTCCTCCGCAAACGGGTGGCTTGCGTCCACCAGTACCGTCGCGCCGACCTCGTCCAACAGCTGGCACATCGCATCGAGATTTAAGCGGCCACTCCGCGCAGAGATGCCAGCGGCCTCGAGGATGTCTGCCGCGTGGTCGGTGACCACGCTCGCCAGCAACCTGTACCCCGCTGCCTCGATGGAGAGGGCCAACGCCCTCGCGTCACTGGTTCCTGCCATGAAGAAAATCATTCGCGTTCCCTCCTTCGGCTCCTCAAGATCCACACACGGAGTCGGCAATCACCGTCGCAGGTCGATCGCGATGGACAAATCCCTCAATTTCACCCACCCGTTGAAAAAACTTGTGAAATCGCTCGCCGGGGAATGCGTCCTGGCGATAGCGCGCAATGATCCGCTCCATCAGATCAGGCACTTCCTCCGCTGGAATGCCCTCTGCAACCCGAATGCCCGGTGCGGCGTTGCGGCCAGTCGTCTTCCCGCCGAGAAACAAATCGAACTTCCCTTTGCGAAAGACCAGGCCAATGTCTTCGTTGACAGCGCCATAGCAAGCCATTGCGCAGCCGTTGAACCCAATTCGCAATTCCTTTTCCACTGAAAGGCCCGCCAGTCGATTCGCGATGTCCTGTGCGTACGGGATGCCCTCGAACTTCTCACCATCGCAAAAGTCGCACGCCTTGACCTTGATGACGTCGCCGACCGGAAGCACGGTGAGATCGTGCTCGCGAAGGCTTGCAACCACTTCCTCCGCTTGGGTAGTCTTCGTCCTCAAGATCAGTTGGTGCGCCGTCGTGTACTCCAACTCTCCGCTCTCTCCCGCGAGTTGTGCGAGCAAAACCAGCTGTGCCGACGTGAATTTTTTGTTGGCGACGCCTGGACTGACCGCGACTTCGAAGATCGCCGCAGGTGCGAAGGGAACGCGCGGCGCGGTTGGAGTGGGCTCCTGCGCCAGCCCCGACACTCGGCGGAGTGCCGCTTGTGCGAAGGCCCGCGGTGATTCTTCGCGAGTGGGCTCAGAAAACGCTCGATTGACGTCACTTCGCGGCGAGGGGTCGGCCGGTGGTGTCAGGGCGTTGAGCGACCATGGTTCGTTCTCTGGGCGCAAGCGCTCGCCAGGTCGCAAGCGTTGCTCTGCCGCATTTAAGGTGTACTTCCGCTGGTAGCCGCGTGGGGTGATCATGAGGTCGTCGTAATAAAACGTCGAGTCGTTCCCGATGATCACGGTGGTCAGCATACCGATGTCGTGCGTCAGCATCTCCCCTAGGTTCGTCCGGACGACGTGTTGCCTGTCTCGATAAGCGCTCTTGACGAGGCCAACTGGGGTTTCCGGCGGGCGGTACTTGAGCACAATGCGCTGCGTTTCGAGAATTTGTCGCGTTCGCCGACCACTCTTGGGGTTGTACAGCGCGATGACGAAGTCAGCCGCCGCCGCGGCTTCGATGCGCCGCTCGATCACCTCCCACGGCGTCAAGTGATCCGAGAGGCTGATGGTACAGGCATCGTGCATAATCGGCGCACCTAAGAGCGCCGCGCAGGAGTTGATCGCGGAGATGCCCGGAATCACCTCGACCGTCGGGTTGTCCCCGGGATGCCAACCGCGCTCCATCAGCACCTCATAGACGAGGCCTGCCATGCCGTAGACGCCGGCGTCCCCCGATGAGATGACGGCGACTGTCTTGCCTGAGGTGGCGAGATCGACCGCCTTTTGCGCCCGACTGACTTCCTCTGTCATGCCGGTTCGGACGATGTCCTGTGTCGTGAGTAAACCTCGGATCAGATCGACATACGTGTTGTAACCGATGATCACGTCGCTCTCCTGAATCGCTGATCGCGCGCGCTCGGTAATATGGTCAAATGACCCTGGACCGAATCCGACGACAAGTATCCTTCCGTCCAATTTCCTTCCCCCTCCTTGGAACCGTTACAGACTCGTCGCACCCGCTCTGACCACGTGCTCGTCGTGGGACGTCGACCTCGGATCAAACCAGTGAAGCAAACTATGCAACTTCACCACGTCCCCGACGACGATCACCGCTGGCGGTTCGATGCCGCGCTGCGCCACGATGTCCGCGATGCTCTCGAGTGTCCCAACCACTGTCTCCTGTTCCGGTGTCGTTCCCATGTGCACGACGGCGACAGGCGTATCTCCCGCCCGTCCAAACTGGACGAGTCGGTCAGCTATCTCACGCAAATTCCCCATCCCCATGAGGATGACGACCGTCTGGCTCGATCGCGCCAACAGCTCCCACGGCGTCCCTGTCGACTGCAGGCATTCGTGACCCGTGACGACGTGAAAGCCCGCAGCAAGTGTTCGGTGTGTCAGCGGGATGCCGGCGTAGGCTGGTGCGGCGGTGACCGAGCTCACGCCCGGTACGACTTCGTAGGGCACCCCATGGGCACGAAGGGCCTCGGCCTCCTCCGCACCGCGCCCGAAGATGAACGGGTCTCCCCCCTTCAGGCGGACCACCGTATGTCCCGCCTTTGCCTTCTGCACCAGCAGCGCGTCGATTTCGCGCTGCGGCAACGTGTGGTGGTCTGTCGATTTCCCGACGTAGATCATCTCCGCCGTATCCGGCGCAATATGGAGAATCGGCTGCGACACCAGACGGTCGTAAACCACCACGTCCGCTCGTTCGAGAACGGACTTCGCCTTGAGTGTGAGCAAACCGGGATCACCCGGACCTGCGCCAACCAGAAATACGCGTCCCATCTTCATTCCCCCAGGTTTAGCCGTTTTGCCCCACGATCGCATGGTCGTGATGGTCGTGGTGGTGGTGCTCGCCTAGCTTCCTGTACTTGCACAAGTCGCAATTCATGAACGCCTGGCCAGCCACGGCCTCTTCCTGGCGGCTGAGCGCCACTTCGACGAGATAAGGATGCATGCCAAAGTACTCGGCCATCGCCATCTTCACTTGCGGATGCTTTGTTTGCAGGCTTGCGAGAACCTCCCGCATTCGCTTGATCAGGACGCCCGTGAACAGAAAGTAGGGAAGGACGACGAGGTGTTTCACGTCAAGGGCGACAGCGCGGTGCACACCTGCGGGGAGCCGTGGAAATGTGACTCCGGTGAAACACACCTCCACCGTCTTAACGCCCGTGCGCTCCCAGACCTGCCGGGCGATCTTGTAGAGATCCCCGTTCGCATCCGGGTCACTGCTCCCCCGCCCCATCACGACGATAGCCGTATCTTCGGGGCGTGCAGCAGCCCAGTTCGACTGCTCCATTTGCTGCACATAGCGGTCGGTCAACAAATCGATCATCCGCTCGTGCAACCCAATGTTGCGGCCATAGACGATCTCGACGTCAGGGTACTTCGCCCGCGCCTGATCTAGCATTTCGGGGATTTCCAGCTTGATATGAGAGGCTGCCAGAAGAATGATTGGAATGGCGACGATGCGCGTTGCGCCCGCCTGGACGCAGCGGTCGATGCCGTCTGCGATGGTAGGGGTGGTGAGCTCCAGAAACGCGACTTCAAAATGCCGATCCGGCGCAGCTTCGCGCACTCTATCGACAAACTGGACAAACTCCAGGTTTCCATCGTCGTCTCGACTGCCATGACCAATACAAAGGGTGATCTCTTTCACGTGATGGCCCTCCTCTTTCACTTCGGAGGGGTGTTTGCAAGGCCACTGCAATATAAAAAGCACTCTTTTTGATAAAAAAGAGTGCTTGTATACGACAAGAGTCGCCCACAAACACCTCCCTATCGACCGTAGGTTGTGACGGTGTTCATAGAAAAGGCAGGTCTCCTGGCTCTGGTTCATCGCGCTCGACAGCCTTCCCAGGCTTTACACCCAGTGGCCGTTGTCGAGCTTCCCCATCACAGTGGCGGGACCGCATCGGATTTACACCGATTTCCCTATTAAGTCCACAAATTGTGGACACCTTTTCCGCTTATGAAGTTGTGCGCAGTGTGATCGCGCTACCAAGTGATTCATATGGTACACGTCGATAGATACGCCGTCTAGTCCCTCTTTATGCGGGTGCCATTGTCGGAACCGGACGCAGATCAGGCGTTCACATGCCGATATATCTGGCGTAGATGCTCCGTGCGGCAGCCTCGTCGTCGACACCGTGGATGAGCGCCCGCCCATCTGCAAACAGAGTGATTTGTACATCCCCAAAGTCGCACCGGAGCAAGTGCGGATTGTGCCGGACCTCACCAAACTGCGCAAGTCGTTGTGCCATTTGCGCGAGTGGTACAAGCAGGACTGCCGGCGGTCGAACTTGAATCGTCTGGCGACCGCACATCGATACGGTGAGCCCGTCCGACCGGCTTTCGAGCGACGTAAATTGCCGCCCTTGACAACACGGACAGCCTTCGTTGACGGAGCCGAACTGGACGCTGCGGAACTCGTTCTTCCAGACGTCAAGATACGTCATCGCGTTCGCCAAAGCCTCTCCGTTGCCGGTCAAGTACTTGAGCGTCTCGGCCACTTGGAAGGAGGCGATGATCGATACCACCGGTGCGATGACGCCAACCGTATCACACGTGTCATGGCCGCTGCTGTGGTCGTTTGAGCCAAACAGACAGACCAAGCAAGGTGTCTGCCCTGGGCGGAAAAACGCCGTCGTGCCGTACGAACTGACCGCGCCTCCATAGGCCCAAGGGATCCCGTGTTTGACGGCGACGTCATTGATCAGATAGCGAACTTGAAAGTTGTCCGTCCCATCGAGAATGACGTCGACGTCCTTGAGAAGGCCCTCAGCATTGCGCCAACTCACGTCCTCCACCACTACCTCGATGTCGACCTCTGCGTTTGCCTCCCGCAGTTTCGCTGCCGCAGCCTCTGCCTTTGCCCGGCCTTGTTCGGCATCCGCCTCATCGTACAGCGACTGCCTTTGCAGGTTCGAAGGCTCGATGATATCCCGGTCGATGAGTCTAGCGAACCCGACGCCTGCGCGGACGAGTTGGGTCGCAAGGACGGTCCCGAGCGCCCCCATGCCGACGATCGCGACACGCGCCTTGGCAAGTCGCGCTTGTCCATCCTTCCCAATCGGTCGAAATAGGATCTGTCTGGAGTACCTTGTGCTTTCCATCCCTGCAGTTTACCCCTTTCACGACTGGCTTGACGATGCCTTATCGACCATGATAGCCTAATCCCGAATTGAGCATTTGACAAATGATTCGGTCGACAACATTGGTGTCGTTAGTTGGGTTTAGAGTGGAAACCCGCCGTACCTGGTCTTCAGGTGCGGCTTTTTTTATGGTGAGGTGAACTATGGACGCCGTATTGCATGTGATTAGTGATCGAAACCGCCATCGCTTGCCCCTGCTCGAAGCGCTCGCCGAGTCTGCCAGGGGCGGCGCGGACGTCATTCAGATTCGCGAAAAAAAAGCACCTGCGTCAGAGACCTATGGCCTGGTTCGAGCACTTCAACAGATCTGCACAGAGGAGCGCCTCTCCTCGCGCATCCTCGTCAACGACCGGGTCGACATCGCGCTCTCCGCGGGCATCGCCGGAGTGCATTTGGCGGCGAAGTCGCTCCCCATTCCAGCCGCGGCCCAGTTGCGGCGCCAGATTGGCTGGAGCGGCATGATCGGGTGCTCGGTTCACAGCTTGGACGAAGCCATCCGCGCACAAGGTGCTGGCGCTGATTACGTAACCTTCGGGCACGTCTTCGCTAGCGAATCCCACCCAGGGCTGCCTCCGCGCGGACTCTACGCGCTCCGCCGTGTAACCGAGGCCCTGTCCATCCCCGTCATCGCCATCGGCGGGATCGACCGCGCGAACGTAGGTGCCGTCTTGGAGACAGGGTGCAGCGGCGTGGCCGTGATCGGATCCGTCTTGAATGCAGAGGATCCACTCGCCGCGGTGAAACGCCTGAAAGAGGCGATGAAACGATCAGGCAGCTCGCCAAAGGTCCCGTTTTGCCCCACGGCGCCGGACCTCGCGCCGGCTGCCCCGCTCATCGGGAGTCATACCAAGGAGGGCTGATTGGACATGGATGGAGTATTTGACGTCATCGTCGTCGGCGGTGGGGCGATTGGCTCGACAAGTGCATGGCGGCTGGCGGCGACCGGGCGACAGGTCCTGTTGCTCGATCGCGGCCGGTTGGGCTCGGAAGCTTCCAGTGCCGCAGCGGGCATGCTCGGCGCTCAACTGGAGGTTTCGGAAGCTGGTGCATTCTATCGTCTCTGCTTGGAAAGCCGCTCGTTATACCAGAATTTCGTCGATGAACTACTGGAGGCCACAGGTGTGGACGCCCAACTGACACACAACGGCATTCTTCAACTCGCATACACCGAGGACGAGGTGCGCACGCTCCAGGCGCGGATGCGCTGGCAACTCGACACGGGCGCCAACGCGACTTGGCTGGACGCCACATCCGTCGCCGAACAGGAATCGGTTGTGTCGCCGTGTCTAGGTGCGCTCCTCTTGCCCGACGACAGCAATGTCAACGCCCCGCTCCTCATGCGAGCGCTCAGCATCGCAGCACACCGATTCTGCTCTGTCGTGGAAGGCGCGGAGGTGACTGCCATCCGACCGCAACCAGGTGGCGGCTATTCCGTCCTAACGCCCAGCGGGCACTATGTCGCAGAAGCTGTGGTCGTCACGGCTGGCGCCTGGGCTGAGGCCCTGTTGCGGCCCTTTGCTGCACCGTGCAGCATCCGCCCTGTCAAAGGACAGCTATTGGCGATTCGTCCACGGCGCGGTCGAGGCATTCGCCGCACGCTGTTCAGCGACGACGTCTACCTCGTGCCCAAACGCGATGGAACTATCGTCGTGGGGGCCACGGAAGAGCGGGACGCCGGATACAACCGCGACGTCACCATCGATGCACTGATGACGTTGTTGTCGAACGTCCAGCGCATGGCGCCGGGCCTTCAAGACGCCGTGTTCGAACGGAGTTGGATGGGCCTGCGGCCGGGCTCCCCGCAAGGTCAGCCGTGGATCGGTGAAGTCGATGGCGCGCCAGGGCTCCACGTCGCAGTGGGTCACTTTCGCAATGGCATTCTCCTCTCGCCCGTGACCGGGTTAATGGTTGCCCACTCCGTGTGCCACGAGCCATGGCCGACGCGTTGGCAGCCCTTCCACGTGGCCTGTGGCAAAGAGCCCAGTGAGGTGAGTTTGGGATGAACATCACGGTGAACGGAAAACCCCTGGAGGTATCCGATAGCCTGACGGTACACCAACTGTTAGAGCAGTTTCAGCTTGGCCTCGAGCGCATCGCCGTCGAGCACAATCGACGCATTCTCGACGCCAAGGAGTTTGCGACCTTCATCCTCCAAGAGGGCGACACGTTGGAGATCGTGCGATTTGTCGGCGGCGGTTGAGAACTCGCTCACAATCATCAGGAACAGCCTCGACGCCCAGCACGGGCATTTGAAAGGGAGCGATAAGCTATGGATTCACTCACCATCGCAGGACGAACCTTCCAGTCCCGACTCATGGTCGGCACAGGCAAGTATCAAACTTTCACAGAGATGCGTGATGCTATCGCCGCCTCCGGTGCAGAGATCGTCACAGTGGCCGTCAGGCGCGTCAATTTGGATGAGCGCGAGGAGTCGTTGCTCTCCTACATCGACCTCGACAAATACTTTCTGCTTCCCAATACGGCCGGCTGCCACACCGCAGAAGAGGCGGTTCGCACAGCGCGTCTGGCGCGGGCAGCAGGATTGTCAAACTGGGTCAAACTCGAAGTGATTCCCGACGACGGGACGCTGCTACCGGATCCCGTCGCGACGGTGGAGGCTGCAGAGATACTGGTCAAAGAGGGATTTGTGGTCCTGCCGTACACGACAGATGACCACACCGTCGCTCGGCGCCTACTCGACGCCGGCTGCGCGACCATCATGCCATTTGGATCCGCCATAGGAACCGGCCAGGGACTCCCGAACCCCGAGCGCCTGCGGCGAATCGTTGAATTGGTGCAGGGGCGGGTGCCCGTCGTGATCGACGCAGGCATCGGCGCTCCTTCTGACGCGTCCTTAGCCATGGAGCTCGGAGCGGATGCGGTACTCGTCAACACCGCCATCGCAAAAGCGGCGCGGCCGGTCGAGATGGCCCGCGCGATGGCCTTCGGCGTCCAGGCGGGCCGCCTGAGTTACCTCGCCGGTCGCATCCCGCGCACAGAAGTCGCATCGCCGAGCAGCCCCGTGGCGGGGCTCATCGCGGCGGGAAGCGCCTCTGCCTCGGCGAAACTCTAGATACCTTGGCCTGAGGACATGGACGGGCGGGTGATCAACTGGGCGGCTTGTGCACCCGCAAAACACCCGTTGTTCAACTTCGAGATGAATGATATGGTAAATAGGGAAGTACAATCTTACAAAAACGGGAGCTCGGCAAACCGGGCTGAGAGGGCGAATGTGGTCGTCGACCGTAAACCTGATCTGGGTAATGCCAGCGTAGGGATTCGTTGCACAGGAAGCTTATTTCGTCGTGCACAGACCGCCGCGGTTACGTCCGGCGGTCTTTTTTGGTCGTTTCCCCCGCCGCGCCGGTTTCCCAAAACCGAAGGAGGCAAATCATGTCCGACATCGAATATTTCCCGAATAGTCAAAAGGCGTACGTCGTGGGTTCCCGCCCCGACATCCAGGTACCGATGCGGGAAATTACCCTATCCCCGACCACTGGGCGATTTGGAAGTCAGGAAAACCAGCCAGTTCGCGTCTACGACACGAGCGGGATCTACACCGATGCGAACGCCATCACCGATGTGCAAATCGGATTGCCCCCCATCCGCCGCAACTGGATCCTCGAGCGAGGGGACGTGGAGGTCTACGAGGGGCGCGAAGTTCGGCCCGTCGACAACGGATGGAAGGGACCTCTTCCTGCAACGGAGGAAGTCTTTCCCGGGCTCGGCCGCAAACCGCTGCGAGCCAAAACCGGGAGAAATGTGACACAGATGCACTACGCACGCCAAGGCATCATCACGCCGGAAATGGAATTCATCGCCGTTCGCGAGGGGATGAACCCGGAGTTCGTGCGCGACGAGGTGGCAAGCGGCCGCGCCATCATCCCCTGCAACATCAACCACCCAGAGAGTGAGCCGATGATCATCGGCCGCCATTTCCACGTCAAGGTGAACGCCAACATCGGCAACTCTGCCGTCGCTTCCTCGATTGAGGCGGAAGTCGACAAGATGAGGTGGGCGACACTCTGGGGCGCTGACACGGTCATGGACTTGTCGACGGGCAAACACATCCACACCACCCGCGAGTGGATCATCCGAAACTCGCCGGTCCCGATTGGCACCGTCCCCACCTATCAGGCCCTGGAGAAGGTTGGCGGGGAAGCCACCGCGCTGACTTGGGAGATCTTCCGCGACACGCTGATTGAGCAGGCCGAACAAGGCGTCGATTACTTCACGATCCACGCTGGCGTACGGCTTCGCTACATCCCCCTCACCGCGAACCGCGTGACCGGCATCGTCTCGCGTGGAGGCTCCATTTTGGCGGCGTGGTGCCTGGCGCATCACGAGGAAAACTTCCTCTACACGCACTTTGACGAGATCTGCGAGATCATGAAGACCTACGATGTCGCATTTTCGCTCGGCGACGGGTTGCGCCCCGGCTCCATCGCGGACGCGAACGACGAAGCGCAGTTCGCCGAACTCGAAACCTTGGGGGAGTTGACGAAGATCGCCTGGCAGCACGACGTTCAGGTGATGATCGAGGGGCCAGGGCACGTGCCGATGCACAAGATCAAGGAAAATGTAGATCGCCAGATGGAAGTCTGCCAAGAGGCCCCGTTCTACACGCTCGGCCCACTGACAACCGACATTGCACCAGGCTACGACCACATCACGTCGGCGATCGGCGCGGCGATGATCGGCTGGTTTGGCACTGCAATGCTCTGCTACGTGACGCCCAAAGAACACCTGGGGCTGCCCAACAAGGACGACGTGAAAGAAGGCGTCATCGCGTACAAGATCGCAGCCCACGCCGCCGACCTGGCAAAGGGGCATCCGAATGCGCAGCAGCGGGACGACGCCTTGTCCAAGGCGCGCTTCGAGTTTCGCTGGCGGGATCAATTCAATCTATCGCTCGACCCCCAGCGCGCGATTGCCTTCCACGATGAGACACTCCCTCTGGAACCAGCGAAGACTGCCCACTTTTGCTCGATGTGCGGGCCGAAATTCTGCAGTATGAAAATCACCCAGGACATTCGGGAATACGCCCGAGATCATGGCCTCGACGTCGAGTCGTCCATCGCCGTGGGTATGGAGCAAAAGGCTAAAGAGTTTCGCGCGTCAGGGAACAAAGTGTACCAACGTTAGATCGCGCTGCTAGACACACCAACAAAAGGGCTGTGGCAAAGGGGCGATTGAGTACCACCCTTTGCCACAGTCCCGCAGCACAGCCCTTGGCAAAGCGGCGTATGCCAAGCCGTTATACGTGCGATTGCGCGCGTGCCAGCGCGTCGGTCACGCCGATTTCTTGGCGATTTCGAAGTTGCGCAGAACGCCTGTGCGCTTGAGTGCATCGCCGATCCACTTCGGCAGCAGGCCGCCTAGCACTGCGCCGCTGACCATCGTGATGACGGTGTACAGGACGACGATGGATGCCGTGTACTTGTGCCCGCCGTACTGAACATACCATTGAACGCTGAATGCAATGCCGGCCAACGCACCGGAGAGCATCAGGACAGACCCGTGGTATTTGCGCCAGCCGAAGATCATAAACGCGATTTCCGCGCCAATACCCTGAATCAAACCGGACAAGAGCCCACCTAAGCCCCAATTACCGCCCAGGCCGAGCTCAATGAAGGCGGCAACGAGTTCGGAGATGAGCGCTGCTCCGGGACGCCGGACGATGTAGGGGATGAGCCCTGCAGCCAGCCACCACAACCCATTGATGACGCCCTGCCCCGGAACCCACGCGATAGTGATGAGGGACGAAATCACGTCCCAAATCCGATAAATCCCGCCACACACCACCGAGAGAATGACCATTGTGACGATTTCTCGCAACTTCCACATGCTGAGACCTCCTTCATAAATCCTTGCAAATGCGGCCGCTGAACGCAAAAAACCCCGTCCAACGTTGTATGAAAACGTGACGAGGTCTACTAAGTCGACGGCACTTCCCCACGCTGGTATTACCCAGATCGGGTGCAAGGGTTAGCTTCACCTGCTTCTCAGCCTTATCGGCACCCCTAGCGCCTCTCACGATATTTGGTTCATTGATGACTAGTTTACTGATTCCTGTGTAGGCGTCAATGATTGACATCGGAAGACAGACGGGCTGCACGCCATGCGTGCAGCCCGTCTGCTATACCACTTCAATTTTCTTTTTGTAAATACTCCTCGCGAATGACCTTGGGTCCAAACGGCCATTCCTGCTTGCGGCGAGCCCAGAACAGAAATACGACGAATCCAATGAGTGTCCAAATGATGGCCAAGCGGATGGCGTGCCAGCCAGATGAGTAGAACACGTATGCCCACCCAATGAAGGCCAGGATGCTTGGCAACGGATACAGCCACTGACGAAACGGCCGTTTCAAGTTCGGCTGCCGTTTCCTGAGGATGGACAGCGCCACAATCTGACCGATGAACTGCACGACGACCGACATCGCCATCAACGCATTGATGATCTGCGTCAAATTGAAGAAGCAGCAGATGGCCATAATGGCACCCATCACGAGCAAAGAGATGTGTGGGAACTTGAACTTCGGATGCAATTTGGCAAATGGTTTAAAGAACAAGCCGTCCACCGCCGCGTTGTACGGGAGCCGCGAGGCGCCGAGCAAGCCGGTGTAGAAGGACGCAAAGCATGTCCAAATGATGAGTATTGTGATGATCACCGCGCCAGGGCGCCCCCAGACCATCTGCATTAACAGCGTTCCTACGTTTTGACTCTTCATGGCCGTCTGCCACGGCACCGTACCGATAATGCCAAGGTTCATCACGAGATCGATAATCGCGACAAAGACAATCGACAGAATCACGGCACGCGGGATGGTCTTCCCTGGGTTTTTCACCTCATCACCCAGATAACTTGCGGTGTAATAGCCCATATAGTCATAAATCGAAATCAACATGCCTCCGCCAAGCCCAAGGAAGAACTTCGACGGCGCAAACGCATTGTGCGGAAAAGAAAATGCCACATGTGGGTTAAAGTGCGATATGCCAGCGATAATCACGAGCAGCACCGTCAGAATCATGCCACCCCACAGCACAGTGGTCATCTTCGCGATAGAGTGAATGCGGCGATAGAGCAAAGCGACCGTAAGCATCGTGATCCCCACGGAGACGAGCTTGGTTTCGAGTGGGGTCATACTCGGCCAGAAGTACACCAGATAGTCAGATAGACCGATCACGCCCGTCGACATGATCATCGGCGTCGCAATCAGTGTCGACCAAATAAATAGGAAGGGTACGAGCTTGCCGGAACTATACTGAAACGCTTCTCGCAGATAGACATAGGTACCGCCTTCGCCGGGCATCGCCGACCCCAACTCACTCCAAACCAAGCCGTCGAGCATCGCCAGCAATGCGCCGACAATCCAGCCAAACATCGCCTGCGGCCCGCCCATGGCGGACAAGATCACAGGAATTGTAATAAACGGACCTGCCCCCATCATTTGCGACATATTCGTAGCTGTCGCCTGCAGGAGCCCAATTCCTCGAACAAAACCGTGCGGGTTGCTTTGAGCCATTTGTATTCCCTCCAACTTAAAACAATCGCTTACATGATGTCTGGAACGCTTTCGGGCAGTTTGCCCTCAGCGATCCAACGCCAGATGATTCGTTTCGACAAGCACCGTCGCAGCCGCGCCAAGCGCTCCGGCATCTTCACCAAGACTTGCACAGACGATATGAACAGGGATTGGGACTAACTCCTGAACGCGTGAGCGGATCTGCGACATGAAGAGCGCCGCTGATTGAGCTACGCCGCCGCCGATGATCACGACACCCGGATTCAAGAGCGCGACGATGTTCGCAATCGCTGCGGCAGTGTACTTCGCCATGGCATCGACGACCGCAAGTGCTAACGGGTCGGATTTCGCGGCAGCAGCGAACACTCGCTCCGACGTGATCTTCTGACCATGCAGGATGGAGTTCGGATACACAGGCAACAAAGCTCGTGCCTGACTTGCGACTCCGCTTCCCGACGCCAATTTATCGAGCGGGCCGAACTCGTCCGACGTGGATGTCTCGTCCGTCAGCGGATCGACGGCGAAATAGCCGATCTCGCCGGCATAGTTGTGCGCCCCGCGATGAATGGAACCGTTGATGATGACGCCAGCGCCAATACCGGTCCCGATGGTGATCAACACCACGTCCCGGCAGCGCGAACCCTCACCTTTCCATTTTTCCCCAACCGCTGCCATATTCACGTCATTGTCGACAAAGATCGGGCCTTGTACCAATCCCTGCAGCGCTTGCTTGACATTCACGTCGACCCAGTGAAGAGCCGGAGCAGCGATGACGACGCCCGACTCGTAATCGGTCAGTCCCGGCGCGCCAACGCCCATGCCGACGATTCTGCTGCGGTCAATGCCCGAATTCGCGATAAAGTTGTCTGCCGCTCTGCGAATGTGTTCCAAGACATCTGAACTTTTCCCACAGGTTGCGACCTTTTCTCTCGCGATGACACGACCATTCAGGTTTGACAGCACCAATATGGTCTTGGTACCGCCGATATCGATGCCCAGGGCGTACCTGGCATCGGGTATAAACCTCAGCTGTACGGAAGGGCGTCCACCGCGTGGCGTTGATTCCCCTACGCCAACTTCCTCAACGAGCCCTTCACTGAGTAATTGATCTACAATCTCTGAAGTCGCCGACCGGCTAAGACCTAGCTCCCTGGCAATTTGCGCCCGAGAGACAGGTTCATTCACTCTGACGAACTCCAACACACTTGAGCGATTCACATCGCGAACAAACGCTGTGGTTGTCATCTCATCACTCCAAACATGTTTGTTCGTACTAGGAACAAACAAACAAGTCACACTATATCACCTAAGGCGGAACATGTAAACGATTTCTCGACAAACTTTTGTGATACTAGCCCCGAGTTCAATAGGCTTCCCGACATAACACGGCCGATGGGACCGTGCTCGCATGCGCTCTCAGTTCGCATCGCGGCAATAGAAACCAATCTCAGTTCGTCGAAAGTTGTCAAACGATGTCGATATAGACTAGAATATCTTGGGCTTTTAGCCGATACAGACCATTCTCCAGTCAATCGTGCTGACGGTTGGGACAACCCCTATTTCCTGCACGCGAATCAGCGAAACGGAAGCGGATTCCCGCGGTTGTCGTTCAGAGCCCACAAATCATAGACAAAACAGATGGAGAGAGTAAGGGAGATAACCATGCCATTCAAGATTGGTCCGAAATTATTTACTTCTTTTGCCGCTATTTTGATCATCCCGACCATTGCCGTGAGTGTCTTTTCCTATGAGTCGGCAAAGTCGAGCGTCAACGATCAGATGCAAAAGGCCGCACAATCCAGTGTCAATTTGGTTAACGACACCATCAATCAGTACATCAAGGCAAAAGAGCAAGACATCCAAGTACTCGCATCAGAAGTGAATGCGATTCCCACAGACGACATGTGGACGTACGTGGACAAATATCAAGCACAGCACCCAGAGCTGGAAACCACCTACATCGGGACCAGCAACGGGCAGTTTGTGAATGCCCCGCACAACATCATGCCGAAAGGCTACGACCCCCGCCAGCGCCCGTGGTACCAAGAAGCGGTCGCAAATCCCGGACATGTGATCGTCACAGCCCCGTACGTGTCGGTCTCCTCCGGCCAGGAAGTGGTCACCATCGCAGAACAGACGGCGGATGGCCAAGCGGTCATGGCTGAGAACCTGCAATTGAAGACGATCCAGTCGATCGTCAGTAAGATTAAAATCGGCCACCAGGGCTACGTCGTCCTGCTCGACGGGGATAAGAACGTGATCGACGTCCCTGGTAAAAAACCTGGATCAAAGGCGACGGGATCCGAAATCACAGGGATGTATCAGGCAACCTCCGGCAAACTGTCCTATACTTCCAACGGCTCATCCAAAGAGATGGTCTTCACCACGAACCCCGTCACGAAGTGGAAAATCGCCGGAACGTACGACAACAACGAAGCTGTACAGGCCGCCAACCCCATCCTCACGACCACGTTAACGGTCCTTATCATCGCGCTTATCCTCGGCGCGCTGTTGGTCATTTTCGTCGTGCGCTCTATCCTCAAGCCGCTAGGAATCTTGGTGCAGTCGGCCAAGCGAATCAGCGACGGCGATTTGACTCAAGCTGTGGTCATTCACAACCGCGACGAATTTGGCGAGCTAGGAAAGAACTTCGAAGAAATGCGGCAGTCGCTGCAGTCCATTCTCCACGACGTCAGCACCACCTCGTCGCAAGTGGCCTCGTCAGCGGAAGAGTTGATGGCCAGTTCCGATCAAGGTGCTGCAGCAGCCCAGGTCATCGCCGAGGCAATTCAGGAGGTTGCGGCTGGATCAGAACAACAGGCGGATCGCGTCGGAAGCAGTACGCACATCGTCGAGGAGATGTCTGGAGGCATTCAGCAGGTCGCGGTCAGTTCCGAATCAGTCGTCACGACTGCGACAGGCGCGGCTGATGTCGCCGACCGGGGACAAAAATCGATCGAGTCTGTCGTTCGCCAGATGAACCACATCGACGTGACCTTGGCGACCCTCGTCAAATCCGTCACGAAGCTCGCCGAGCGCTCGACGCAGATCGGGGAAATCGTCGAAGTGATCACGGATATTGCCTCTCGTACAAATTTGCTCTCCCTCAACGCGTCGATTGAGGCGGCAAGGGCTGGTGAGCACGGGAAAGGATTTGCCATCGTCGCCAATGAGATTCGCAAGTTGGCTGAACAGTCCTCTCGCTCCGCACAAGAGATTACGGAGCTTGTGAACACAATTCAAGCGGACACGAATGAAGCGACACTGGCGACCACGTCGACCTCGCAGGCCGTTCAGGAAGGAATGAACGCCGTCGCGGTCGCGGACCAGTCCTTTAGCACCATTCAAGCGTCGGTCGGCAACGTGGCCAACCAGATTCACGAAGTATCTGCGGCAGTTCAGCAGATGGCGGCAAACAGCGATGAAGTGAGACAATCCATCAGCCAAATTGCCGACATCGCAGAGATGACAGCGGCAGGTACGCACTCTGTTTCCGCTGCGACCGAGGAACAACTCGCTTCGATGGAAGAGATCTCCGCATCGGCCACAGAATTGGCCCGCGTGGCAGAGCAGCTTCAGGACTTGATTCGAAAATTCAACATCTAAAGAGAGTCTTGCGTTTCGCCTTGGGCGC
The DNA here is from genome assembly GCA_029166985.1 of Alicyclobacillus fastidiosus. Classification (GTDB taxonomy): domain Bacteria; phylum Bacillota; class Bacilli; order Alicyclobacillales; family Alicyclobacillaceae; genus Alicyclobacillus; species Alicyclobacillus fastidiosus_A. The sequence continues at coordinate 4,743,047 of CP119138.1, forward strand.
AGCGCGATTGAATGAGGGACATCCCGAGCTCACCAACAGGCTTTGCGATCACGCTGGCCTCTGGTAACTCGGGATACACCCTTCTCTGAATTGGACAAGCCAACTCGGAGATACTGGAACCATGGCCAAGATATTTCTCAAAACACTGATCCGCTCCATCATCCGTCACAATATCGGGTATCTAGCTGCAGTCATATCCTACTTCGCCTTCACGTCGATGATCCCCGTCGCGCTACTGTTGATCTACGGAACTTCGCTCTTCATCAGTGGCACGAGGGTGGAACAGTTCTTCGATCAGCTTCTCGAGTCCTACATCCCAACGATGCCAAACGGCGAGGGCGTCGTGTCCACAACCATTCATCGCCTGTCTACGCTTGGACCCGTCATTAGCGTGATCGGCTTTGCCAGTTTGCTCTGGGGGTCCATCGGCGGGTTTACCTCGCTGCAACAGACCTTGGATACCATCTGTGAAACGCACCATCGGAGGTCGTTTATCAAGCAATACGTCGTCGGATTTGGCATGCTTGGCCTATTGATGGCTATGATCTTTGTGTCCCTGCTGGTGACGACTGTTTCGCCCGAAGTGGTCTCTGCGTTAGGGAATCTCCGACCCACTCTGTGGGTGCCGCTCGCCCACGCCAGCTCGCGCATTCTATTTGCCATCACGTTGTTCGCGACGTGTTATTTCGCGTATCGCTTCTTACCGTCGAATCCGCTCCCGCACACGGCGCTGCTCATCGGAGCCGCTGTGTCCACCATCTGTATTTACATCAGCCGCGAGTTGTTTGTCGTCTACACGCACCACCTCGGCAACTACGAACTGATCTATGGTGCCTTGACGTACATCATGTTGTTCTCATTTTGGATTTACATCGCGAGTATCATCTTCTTATTTGGCATGGAGATGGCCCTAGCGGTATACGAAGTGATGCGACAGCGCAGTCGGTCGGAATAGAACCACGCTTCCGGCCCATCGACACGGACGTCCCGTTCACTAGAGAGAGGGGTACAGTGTATAGACAGGGCATGCAATGCGCCTTATCTCCGGTGATTCGTGGGCGACCCGTGAAATGGAAGTAACTGAGTTGGAAGTGGAATGGATCGACGGAGCACGTAAAATACGCTAATACACATGCCCAGACGATGACCCATAGAAGACGCAGGCTACTCACACCCTTACTCGAGGACTTGACACTTCGTCCATCCTATCACGGTTCCTGGCAGCGAAGGTACGGCTTCCACAAGGTCGCTGTCCTCCTTCTTACCAAACAAAATGGGGCTGTCCCGAAAGGTCACTTCACCTCTGGGACAGCCCATCCTTGGATATGCTAGTTTCGACACAGATCAACTGCCGACCCCAGCGATTGTGCGATCACTTACCGTGGTTGTCCCCGTGTTCAGCGTAGCCGTGCTCCTGTGTGCCCTTATGAGCTTGCACATGAGCCACCGAACGGACGACGTGCAAAGCGTCAGCCTGGACCTGTTTCACGGACTTAACGGACTTAACGGCTTTCATGGCCTTCGTGGACTGTGCAGCCTTCACGGACTGCGCGGCCTTTTTCTCCGTTTCCACCTTCACCTGGTCCACACTGCAGTGCTGCTTAGCCGTCGAGGACGTGGACGGCTCAGTCGCCTTCACGCTCGCCTGCCCCGAACCGCTGGTAGCGGTCGGCGTCGCGGAGTCGCTGGACGACACTTGGGTTTGGCTCTGTGGTTTTGTGGAGTTCGCGACCTCTTGCTGTTGTAGCGAAGCTAACTTTTGCAGTTGCGCTGCAAGCTGTGCAAGCTCCTTCGAGATGTTCTTCTCGAGTGACTGCTGTGCTTGCAGATTATGTACATGTTGCAAAGCATCCGCCAGCGCTAGCGTGTTATGTGGAAGCTTCGCAAGTGCTCCAGTCGCCTTTTGCGTATCCGTAGTGGTAGCGGTCGGCGTTGTGCCAGTTGTGGTCGCTGTAGCTCCACCGGTCGTGCCCGCAGCAGACGAACTACTCGTCGTTGTCGGAGCTGTGGACGTGTCACTTGCCGCACCGGAGTCCGATCCCGACTGGGTCCCGGTCACACTAGCCAACGCCGTCTGCAAAGTCTCGCCCGCTGCTTGGGTTTGGCCTTGTTGGACCAGTGAGTTGACCTTGCTGATCTGTTCCTTTGCGAACTGTGCCAGTTGTTGTGCCTTGGCAACATCCTTGGCCTGCAACGCAGCTTCGATTTGTTGGTAGATTGTCTTCACAAAGTTTGAATAGTCGCCCGAAAGCTGTGGCGATGTGCTTGTCGTGCTCGTATTCGCGCTCGTGGAACTGTTCGTCGTCCCAGTCGCTGCATTGGCTGTATCATTCGTCGTTCCTGACGTCGCTGTGCTGGTCGTATTGGTCGGTACCGATGTCACTGTCACTGCGCCGTTTGTCGATGCCCAGACGGTAGCGCCCCCCGCACTCACGCCAAAAATCAGTGCACCTGCGATGAGACCTTTCGCAAACTTCGGCTTTTTCATATTCAACTGAAAACCCCTCTCTTGATGCAATTCTTTTATGGCTTCGCGAAGTTGCTACAAGGTTCGACGACTGTCCAGACTTTCTGTCCGTTATTTGCGAGCACAGTGAGTGATTTATCAGTTATGTATCTTTCGTCAGTTATCTTCGGAAATGGTTACAAAGTGCGAGGATCTATGCGATTACCCCATTTTACTGCGGCAGAGTGAACGTTAACTGAAATGTACCCTCCTGCGACACGGCGGCCACGTAACCATTGTGCGCAAGGGCAATCTGCTTGACGATGGCGAGGCCGATGCCGAGACCACCGGTTGAGCGGGATCGGCTGCTCTCTCCGCGGAAAAAGCGATCAAACATGCGGGACGTGTCGATTTTTGCGAGGTCACGACTGGTATTTGTCAGCTCTAGAACGACGGTTGACGTGGTGTCTTGTCCTTGGTGTGCGATCACCATGTCCACGGCGCCCCCTGTCGAAGTATAGCGCCAGGCATTTTCAAGCAGGTTGTATAGCGCTTGTGCGAGCAAATCGCGGTGACCTTGGACCATAAATGGAGACTCGGTATCGGCTGCACGGATGGCGTAAGAATTTTCCTCGTCGCTCCTCACGTCATACCTCGTTTGAATGCCTTTTTCCTGGAACCGATGTTGAAACAGCATCCACATTTCGTCGGCGAGTGCTTTCAAATCGACCGACTTCAGCGTGATATCCGGCTGTCCATACTCCAGTACATTCAACTGATGAATGGAATCGACTAGCCTCTGCAGGCGTTGTACCTCGTTGCTGAACAGTCGCAGGGTGGTGCTGGTGGGCGCGATCACACCGTCTTGAATCCCGGAGAGGTAGCCCTTCATGCTAGTGAGCGGAGTACGTAGTTCGTGTGCGACATCAATGAGAAACGCCCGCCGCTGTTCCTCCAGTTGCATGAGACTTCGGCTCATCTGGTTAATCGCTTCGGCCAATTGGCCGATCTCGTCCTCCGTGCGCGCGAGTACCTGCGTGAAATCCCCAGTTGCAATGGCCATCGCCGCTTGTTGAATTTGCCGCAGTTCGCGCAGCCAGACGCGGTTGAGGATAAAGTTGATGACAACGCCCGTCAGCAGTGCAATGCTGCCGCCGATGAGTAGACTTTGAATCGAGCTGTGGATAAACATGCGCGTCGGTATGACGGGCTGGATGTGATACCGGAGCATCAAGGAGTGCAGCAACCGCGCCGTTCCCCGCTGTACTGAAAAGAATCCCACGAACAGAACGATAAGCACTGTCATGATGTTGCCAAGCATCAATTTGACGAGGATTCGCCTTCGTATGTAAGACGGTAGCCGAAGCCGCGAACGGTTTGAATGCATTCTCCTGCCTCTTCCCCAAATGTGCGAAGTTTTTTGCGAATGTTGCCGATGTGTACGTCAATCACGCGATCAATGACGTCCATATCGGCATAAGGATACAACTCAGCCAGCAGATCCTCTCGCGAAAACACGCGTTCGGGGAAGGCCATTAGCTTGGCGAGCAGTTTGTATTCAGATTGCGTCAAGATGAGCGCTTCACCGTGCCAGGTGATCAGGCACTGCGCTTCATCGATGCGAAGGGGGACGCGACTGCGTGTAGGTGATCCGGCTGCGTAGTTCGGCGTTCTGCTGCGGCGCAGCACGGCTTCCACACGGGCGACCAATTCGCCAAAACTGAACGGCTTGACAATATAATCGTCAGCGCCGCTGCGCAGACCCTCGATGCGCTCCTGTTCGAGCAATCTCGCGGTCACAAAGAGCACCGGGACATCAGAGGTGGATCGAATGGTTTTACATAGCGTCAACCCATCTACACCAGGCAGCATGCGGTCGAGAATCACGCAAAGCGGCTTGGTGGATCTGAACAAGGCAAGGCCCATGTCGCCATCGTGGGCAATTTGCGTGGTATAGCCGCTCTGGTTCAGATACGCAGCAATCAAATCGGCAATTGCCTGATCGTCCTCAATGATGAGAACTGGGGACGTATGTGCACTCGCTTCTCTCAACATGTCCACCTACTAGTTGTCACGTCGTTGCCGAGATCGTATCACAGATGTTCCTTGTGGTGGGTTCCTTACAGAAACCTTACATTCCCGTGCTATGTTCGATCTACCACGATCTGGCGAGGTGAGTTCCATGACAATCAAGTGGTTTAAGCACGGCAAATGGCCACGTTGGCTGATTGGATTGCATCATTACACGATTGGATCTTTCATCCTCCTGGTGGTCACCGGTGTCGCGCTGTATTTGCCGATTGTACATACGGCGCTGATCCCCTATTTGCCCATCATCTATCAAATTCACATTCTACTCGGGTTGATTTTCACCGTCACACTGATCGTACCGTTTCTGCGCGTACTTCCGGCGGGGCGGCGGATTTGGCGATATGATTGGGTGCTGCCGCTGTTGGTTGGGGCACCTATCGTCGTTACAGGCATCATGCTCTGGGGGGTTACCCTGTTCCCAACGACCGCCCGCAGCCGTGCGTTTACCTGGCATGGCTGGCTGACCATCCTCTTTGGTGCCTGGATTTTGGTGCATGCGTTTTACAAAGCACTCGGTATCCGGCCGAAGGCAAACGGCATAGCTGGCCGGGTCGATCCCGACCGACGAATGTTTCTCCGCTGGACCAGCGCGGGTGTTCTGGGAGCGGCGGTGGTCACGGTGATTGATCCAGCGTCGTTGTTGACCCGATTGATGCCACAACAGACGGGTGGCGGTCGTGGCCCGGCCAGTGCTGGGGTACAGCGGTTTGGGGCGTATTACACGGTGGTTTCTGGATATCCCAAAATGACCCTCGCAGACTACCGGCTGCAGGTAACAGGGGATGTTGCTAAGCCGATGGCGTTGCAGTGGTCGGATGTGCAGTCCGTCCCGAAGTACCGTGAAACAAAGGATTTTCACTGTGTCACCGGGTGGAGCGTACCGAACGTCCAATGGGAAGGCATTCACATCTCGCAGTTGATGAAACTGGTGCAACCACGTGCCGGCGTGAAGTACGTCAATTTCTACTCGTTTGACGGGCAGTACAGCGAATCCTTGAAGTTGAGCGAGGCGCTGGATCCGACCGTACTCCTGGCGTATCAGATGGATGGACAACCGCTGCGACAAGAGCAAGGGTATCCTTTGCGACTGGTGGTGCCAAAGATGTACGGATACAAATCGATCAAGTGGCTGACTCGCGTGGAATTCAGTGCACAGCCGATCACTGGGTATTGGGAACGATACGGATACCCGAACGAGGCGTACCTTACCTCCGGTGTCTGAATGAAACGCTTTATCGCCAGCGATGATGCAGTGAGAGAATACGTCGTCATTCGCAGCCATTCGATATTGAACAACGATTTAAGGAGGAACTCAAATGTTTAGCAATATTGGCTGGTCCGGACTTGTCCTAATCTTCATTGCGGTGCTCATCGTATTTGGGCCAAAACGCCTGCCGGACATCGGCAAGGCCCTCGGACGATCGCTTCGGGAATTTCGCAATGCGACGACGAACGTCATCGATTCCGACATCACCAATGTGGCACAAACGCCTCCGACAGAAACAGCAAGACCAAGGTCTAGCGAGACACAACAACCGATAGCGAACACCGATGTAACCCCATCAGCAGCTTTCGGCGATGACGTCCAAATACGCGCAGACGAGTAAGGAGGCCGCTTGTGGAATACCGACAGCACTGGTTGGAAATACGGCGGCGCGCACTTCGCGTACTCCTGGTGCTCGCATTGGCCTTCGTTCTTTGTCTCGCATACGACTCAAAGATTTATCACTACTTAGCACAGCCAGCCGTGTCGCTTGGACTCCAGCTGATGGTCTTTGGGCCGGGGGAGATCGTGACCGTGTTGTTCACACTGGCCGGGTGGATGGCATTTGGCTTGACGTTGCCGTATTTGGCGTATGAGTTGTGGCAATTTGTCGCGCCTGGCTTGTATGCAAAAGAGCGCCAGTTCATGCGGATTTTCATGCCCCTAGGGGGACTCTTTTTTCTCGGTGGCCTCTGTTTTTCCTGGTATCTGATTTTTCCGCGGTTGCTCTTGTTTCTCGTGACCCTGACGAGACGGGAAGGACTTGGCATCCTATTGCAGGCACACACCTACTTCTCCTTTCTCGTCGGGATTTGCTTACCATTTGGCTTTGCGTTCGAGGGGCCCATGGTGATTTTCGTGCTCGCAAAATTGGGTGTCGTTACGTCGAGCGGATTGCGTCAAATCCGCAAGTATGCGTACTTGGCTATCGTCATCATCGGCGTTCTGATTAGCCCGCCGGAGTTGGTGTCACATTTGTCCGTCACGGTGCCGATGATGATTTTGTACGAGGTTGGCGTGGGGGTGGCCACCATAGTGGGACGCCGTCAGATGAGCAATCAGGAAGCCGCGGGTTAGTACGGACCTGGTTGACGGAAGCATGGGGGCTTGTGACACGGATGGTCAAGGGGCCCTGTCTCGTGACGCGCCAGGCCTCACACCCTCTTTTCCCAGGCGAAATCAACCGTGTCGCATATTTGCACCATGGTCGTCGCTAAATCAAATTCATGATGAAACGGGGATCGTGGTACAGTTAAATCATGTCGTGAATTTATAGTCACATGGGAGGTTCATCCATGATCAGAGTCGCTATGCTCAGTTTCTGGCACGTTCACGCAAAGGACTACGCGAGGCAGGCAACCGAACACCCTGACACGGAAATCGTCGCCGTGTGGGACGAGATTCCAGAACGCGGTAAACAGGTGGCAGAGCGTCTGTCCGTTCCGTTCTATGCTTCCCTCGAGGAACTGCTCGCGCGCGATGACATCGATGCAGTCATCGTCGACACGCCAACCAATATCCACCCGGAGGTCATGATCCAGGCGGCACGCGCCAAAAAGCATATCTTTACGGAGAAGGTCCTCGCGCTGACGACAAAAGAGGCAACCAGTATCCTGTCGCACGTCGAGCAGGCGGGCGTGAAATTGACGGTGTCGCTGCCGCGATTGAATGACAATTATACGTTGGCTATCCAAGATATCATCGCACAAGGTGTGCTCGGAGAGTTGACGCAAGTGCGCGTGCGCCTTGCCCATAACGGCGCTACAGCCGCGTGGCTGCCCGACCACTTCTACAACCTTCAGGAATGCGGCGGCGGTGCTTTAACCGATCTCGGCTGTCACCCCATGTACTTAACGCGGCTGTTCCTGGGTCTCCCAGACAGCGTCAGTGCGCATTACGGGTACGTCACGGGCAAGGAGGTCGAGGACAACGCCGTGGCCATTCTGCGCTACGACAATGGCGCGCTCGGGATTGTCGAATCCGGCTTTGTGACCAGTTCCTCGCCGTTTAGCATCGAGTTGCACGGAACGGACGGATCCGCCTTGTACGGGCTCCCCGAACCGAAGCTGATGGTGCGGACGCCTGCGAGCGGATCGAAGGAATGGGAGGAATACCCGCTGTCCCCGAATCGCCTGTCCGCGTTCGAACAATGGGTAAGCCATATTCAGGAGAACACCACAGCCGACGAGAACATCGCGATGGCACTCGACTTGACGCGCTTGATCGAGGCATCCAATCTGTCTGTGCAGAATAACCACCCAGTACAGCTGGACGAACTGCCGGTCTAAGGCGGAAAGGTAGGCATCAACGGTGCAGTGCCAGGAGTCGTCGAGCACGCGGAATAGCCAGCGAGGAAACTCGGTTCCCTTTGCATTCAGAATCTTAGAAGAGAATCGCTTTGCCCTAGACAGGCTTGACCTGACCTTTTGTTGGGGAGGTTACGGATTCCGGGTGCTCCATTGCCACCTCGCGACGTTTCCACCCGGAAAAACCGTGCCGTTGCACAAGCACTCTGAGTACGAGTTTCATTTCATCCCACGTGGTAAAGGCCTCGTCGTCTTAAACGACGTGACGTATCCGCTGCACCCAGGACACTTCTACTTGACCGGTCCGGATGTGCTTCACTATCAAGAGGCGGACGCCCACGAGCCGATGGATGAGCTCTGTCTGCACATCGATATCCAGAAGATTCGCGATGGCGCAGAGGATGCGGAGAACGCTGCTTGGGGAGTCGATTTGGAGGCGCAGGAGGCACAAGCGTGTGTGCAGGCCCTAAACGAATTGCCATCGATCCCGGTTATCGATCAATACAACGCCATGCAGTGGTTCTGCGTCGCGTATCGCGCTTGGCACGAGAACCAATACGGAGCGTATTCCATCATGAAACACGCCATCGTGCAAATCCTGTTGTGCTCCGTACAGAATCACACGCGGGACAGAGGGCCGTTTGATCTCCCTCACCGCGATATGAATACGTATCGCTATCAGTTGGCGACGCGATTTGTCCAGGACAACTATACGCACCCAATCACGCTCGAAGACGTAGCCGAGAGATTGCATATCAGTCCCCGTCAATTACAGCGAATATTCGCGCAACACGGCGGGCAAAAATTTCGCGAATACGTGGAGGACGTGCGCCTGAACAACGTCTGTCAAGCGCTCGTCAGGGATGTGGGGAGCGTGGAGGAAATCGCTGCTGAGAGCGGCTTTTCGAGTGCCAGCTACCTGCATTACGTGTTCAAAAGACGGTATGGCGTGACGCCGATCCAGTTCAAGGAACAGGCCCTACAGCTCCACAACCAGCCTTCGCAGTAGAATCGAAAGCAGGCCCTAGGAGGAAGAACGATGAGCAAAGTTCTGAAAGTCGGCATTATTGGCAGTGGCGGCATCGCACAGGCCCACGTCCGTGCCTACAAGGCGATGGATGACGTCGAGATCGTTGCCGTCGCGGACATCGTCCCGGGAAAGGCTGCGGAATTTATCCGTCGACTCGATCTAGAAACCGCGACCCCGTTTGAGGACCACCGCCAACTGCTCGAGCAACCGCTCGACGGAGTCAGTATCTGTACGCCAAACGCCTCGCACTATCACACGGCCGTCGACGCACTGCGGGCGGGCAAACAGGTCCTGCTGGAAAAACCGATGTCGGTCACGCTGGACGAGGCCATCGACATGGTAGCCGTCTCCAAAGAGACTGGCAACATGCTGACCATTGGCTTTCAACCTCGGTATGACCCAAACATGAAAACGCTGCAACAGATCATTCAGTCCGGACAACTAGGGAAGGTCTATTACATTCAGACAGGCGGCGGCAGGCGGCGCGGCATGCCGGGTGGCACGTTCATCCGCAAGGAGCTGGCCGGTGCGGGCGCGATGGCGGATATCGGCTGTTACTCCATCGACATGGCGCTTCACGCCTTGGGCTACCCGAAGCCCCTCACCGTATCGGCCTACACGTCCAACCACTTCGGCACCAATCCGACCTATCACCCTGATGCGCCGCACTTCGACGTAGAGGATTTCGGTGTCGCGATGGTCCGGTTTGAGGGCGATCTCGTCCTGAATTTCAAGATCTCGTGGGCTATGCACATGGATTCTCTAGGCCCCACCCTCTTCTTGGGTACGGATGCAGGACTCAAGGTCACACCCGCCGGCCAAGGGCCGTGGAGTGGCGTTTGGGATGGCGGCGTCGGCTCCATCTCGCTCTTTCACGACGTACTCGGCCACCACACGGAGAGCCCAATTCCGCTTCGCAACCACCAGGTCAACTTGTTTTATGAAAAGGTTCGGGATTTCGTGGTAGCGGTACAAGAGGGAAAACCTGCGCCAATTCCGTGCGATGAAATTCTTCGCAATCAGGCGATTATCGACGGCATCTTGCGCTCGGCTGAACTGCGGCGAGAAGTGGACATCGAACTTCCCAACTGATCGGCCTTTACGATGCTTCCGGCTCGGAATCTGCCGCATCGTCACCTGCTGACAAGCAGGCGGCGGTGCGGCAGTGTAAGTCACTCCGGGTAATTGAACACTTCAAGTACCAGACCAATGATCTGCGGTACGCCCGATTCATCAACCAGCTCAAAGCCGCTGTCAGTGGCCGTGTATTTGACATGATTATACTCGCCGTGCGTCGAGGCTGAACCGAGATTAATCAGTCCAAGAATACTAAAGTCGGTCTCTGCACTCCACTGGGTATGCAGCTCTGACTGCGTCCAGTTTTCGACTTCCATCTTGAGCCTTGGCTGATAAGCGACGATTAGTCCGCTGATTCTAAGGCTGAGTACCCCGTTTGGGCCCCACAACGACGCATTGCTAAACGGACTGTCAGGCAAATACTTATGAAAGTCCTTATATCGTTCCAACAATGACGAGTCATACCACGTATCCGCAGGACCTATCGACAAATGCTTCACGGCTTGATAGGTGACTTCCGCTTGAAAGTTGTACTTGGAGATATCCAACGTACTGCCTGATTCACTCCCGCGCACGCCCAACATGAAGAAGTCCTCAACAGGGATTGCCGCATCAAACGACAACGACCACTTGGTATCTGTTTGTTCTTGTGTGGAATTCGATAGTGCTACTTGCACCTCTGGGTCAGCGCCGTTCACTGCGGCAGCCCTTGCATCGTCGAACCACTTCTTGAACGAAGCAAACGTCTCACCCCCTTGCAGCACGAACCGGGAATCCCACACGGTCACACCGCTGTCATTTACCTGCATCTGGTACTGCCTCCGCTCTTTCACATCTGTAAAATACGCCCCAGAATGCGGATCAGCGTTCGTAATAGCGGTGACTTCCTCGTTTAGAGCCTCAAAGTCGGAGCCGTACGCCTTCGATTGAAGGGCGTGCAATTGCTGGGACAACCCTTGAATATCGCCGCCAACCGCCTGTTCAATACGCTGAATTTGCATGTGGTAGACCTGCGTGGTCTGAAAGTTAGACCAATAATTGTCGAAACTTTGATCATTGTAACCAGGATTCCAGATTTCGCACGCGGTTTGGTCATCGCTCAACTTGTGGCAGTGTTGTTTGTAAAACGCCTCGCGCTGCGCGTCCTGAATACCGGCCAGTCCATCTTGAACTTGCGTAAGCCGCTGCTCGATCGCGCTGATTTGGTCAGCCGTCGCCTGGTCTACCGATTTGTTGCTCATCCCGTCGGAAATCGCCTTTACCCAACTGCTGTACTGCTTGAAGAACGTGTTGTTCAATGTGCCGTCAAATGTCAGTGACCATTTCGGCATGGTCTTGCCAAGCTGCACCAGTTGAGCATTGGCGTCCAACATATTCGATGCAAACTGACAAGCGATTCCCTGTGAGGCCAGCATCACGTTGTACGTCTGCCCTTCGAGACCCGCTTTCCCCGCTACTGCTTGTATGACGGCTTGCCAAAATTTCCGTTGATCCTCGTCATTCCCCATGTCCTCAGTCCTTTGTTGATGTTAGATAACCAATCTTCCCAAGTCCTCCAAATCGCTACCCCAACCGTCTCCACCTGGGTCGGCACTGACTTCTGGTGCCTCGTCGAACTCGCATTCACGCTCTTGCTGCTTCACATATTCCTGTTGAAGCGCTTGTTTTTCCGCGCCTGTTGCGGCGTCCATTTGCGCTTGAATATCCTTCAAGACACTGCTTCCTTCAATGTTGAACTGTGCAAACGGGGACCGCCCGATGGCCTCGATATCCTTTGCGCCAGCTTCCATCTTTGGCAGTGCCTCATCGATCTTCTCCTGAAATGCGTTGTCCGACGCCTTTTGGAACTCCGGGACAGAAAGATATTTTTTTCCGATGGACATAACCGTCTTCAAGACGGCGAAGCCTACGAGTAAATAGTTGACCCACTTCAAAATCTCATCGAGCGTCGTAGGGTCGGCGTTCGCCGGCAAATTCTTGACTTCATCCTGCTGTGAAATCTGCGAAAGCCGCCCGTAGAGCTGGCACATGTCGCCCTTTTTCCTGCCCTGAATGGGATCGTCCTCGGCCCATGACAGGGTTCCCGAGAAAATCGGTCCGGCATAGTTGTCCTCTTTGGAAGGCGCTGTGATTTCGCTGAAGACGAAGGTTCCCGCGTACTTAACAGACATGTTCGCCTTCCAACTCAACTGGCCGTTATCGTAGGTGAGTCGGTTGAACAGTTTATTCGGTTCGTCCTGATTCACACTGATTCGATTGTTTCCGTAAACGACCACGACCGGTCCCTTTGTGTCTGCAGGAGTCTCGTCAGATCCCGTTTGAATGGCGGTCACGTAGCTGCCCGCCCAGTAGTTCATGTTGTGATTCCTGATCTTCACAAAGGAGGCGTTCACCTGAAGAAACGTGCATTGATAGCCAGCGTCGTGCAAATAAGCGTCCAAGGAAGCCGTAGTTGCACCGCCACTTGCAACGTTCTGCAGATGAGCTTGCCAGGCTTTAAACACAGAGGCATTGGTCAAGAGCGCTTGGACAAACCTATCCGAATCGCTGTTTGGCGAAGTTTCGGCCAGATAGTCTTGATACATCGGGGACTTGAGCAGTTGTAAAACGACCTCGGCTGTCGTGTCATACCCATGATCCGCGAGAAAGTTATCCGCCACCTGCATGATGTCCCGATATAGCGCCACCACTTGCTCCTGTGTTTCGCCGGACGATTTGGCCCGTGACACCTGCGCATTCGCTTTGGTGAGCAGGTCATTCCACTGCTCAAAGAGCGTCTGATCACTCTTCAAATCCGTTAGAAACAACAGCGCGTTGGCTTGTTGTGCGGTTTGATTCACCACCGGTACACCTCCAACTACAGGTCTTCCTCAATCACTTTTGTGAGATCGTCTGTTGTACTCGACCCCTCGGTCAGGTCTTCTTCCGACTCCTTAAATTTCTGCTCTTCAAGTTGCTTCTGTTTCGTGATTTCTCTGTCGATCTCGGCCCGCTCAGCAGGGTCGGTCGTCGTCCGCTGTGCCTCCTCTAATTGCTTCACCGTCGTACTGTCGCTAAATTGGTCCCTTGGTACTTCCGCATTTTTTTCGGAAATCGAGTTCACCTTTTCCTTGATGGTCGCTTTTAGCGACTCAAACTTGGTTTTGAGCCAGGCTTCGCCGCCAAACTTGGCGAACACCCCGTAAACCATGCTGATGGCAAAGCCAATCAACACATATGGCGCTAACGTGTCGGCAAGTTCTCCGACCCATCCCTTGTCCACAGATGGCGGCGAATAGACGTTGCCTTGACTGTTCTCAGGCGGATCTCCCTGCTTGCCAACGAAGCTATATGTGCCACTCCATTTTGGATTCGTTCCGGCTGGGAAGGTGATGGTGCCAGAAAAGAGCGGGCCTACGTAGTCGTCCTTCGACTTGGGTTGGTTGATTTGACTGAACGTGATGGCGCCAGAGTGCGGGTTGGTCAAAAGGCCCCCCTTTCCGTCCGTCGTCCACGAGATGGTGCCGTCCTCGTAGGTAAAACCAAACAGTTTATCTGGTCCAACACTGACCGTACTGTCCCCGTATACGATGACAGATGGTCCGAGTTGAGCATCCTCGCCGTCTTTTTGAAGGACCGTTTTACCGTATAGATTGGTCCAAAAATTCAGGTTTTGATCTCGCATCTTTTCGAATGACGCATTCACTTGAATGGCCGTACAATCGTAGCCGTTGTCCTTTAAAAAGGCATCCGCTTTGGACAGATCCCCTGCATCTGCGGTGTCGCTGATCACCTGCCCCCACTCTTTATACAGCGAAGGATCTTGCAGTAAGTCTTGGACAAACCGATCCGATTGTTTGTTCGGCTGCCGGGAAGCGATGTAATCGTTCCACCACGGCGTTTTGAGCAGCGTCAAAACGGCTTCTGCCGTCGTGTTATACCCGTTATCCGCTAGAAAGTTATCCAGGTAACTGACCTTGTCATCTATCTTGTACTTTGGATCGTTGACCTTGCTAAGTCGCTCGTCCCATTCCTGTTTCAGCCGTTTATTCGACTTTAAATCGTTCAGAAATACATAGGCATAACCCATTTGTTCCTGTGTCGGCTGTGTGTCGGTCGTCAAGAGTTCTCCCGTACTCGGTTTAGTCACGGCTCATTCCTCCAGTAGTTCTTCCAAGTCACTTTTTAAATCATCTTTGCGTTCTCTCAGAATTTCGCGTTGTTCCTTGGAAATGGACGAAACGACCTCGTCGATTTTCGTCAACAATTCCCTGCCCTTCTCCGACAATTGCTCACCTGCCGACAAGGACACATAGTCCTGCCGCAGCTTTTCAATGCGCGATATCTTGGAAAGACCGAGACAATATTGAAGCTCCTCGAGTGAGAAGTCCTCTGCTAAGGTTCTGGCATACTCCTCCTCGGGCTGCTGCCCCCGCAACTTCCGATACGCGTCCCGAATCTTGATTCGCAAGGAATTGAGTGGCCCACGGAATTTCCAAAACGCCGTAATCAGCGTAACGCTTCCCACTAAAGAAGCGACGATCAACGAGGTCTTCTGGATACTCTCCAGGTCGTCTGTCGATACAGTTGGTGGGGTAGTCTTTGCCTCCCCGAGGCGACCCGAGAACTCAACCGTTCCGTGAAGCGCATACGTGGTATTGGATGGAAGCGTCAATGTACCTGTGAATTCATTGCCCACATAAGGATCGTCATCCGTGATGGACGTTCTTCTCGAAAATACGATGTTCCCCGCCGTGTCGTTCATGTCAGTTGTCCAACTAAGCGTGGCGCGGCTTGCATCGAAGCTGGCGTTGACGATTTTGTGGGTGTCTAGCGATATCGAGGAGGACTGAACGATGAGCGTGGGACCGGATACCTGTTTTCCACCCTGACTGATATTCGTATTCCCGTAGGTCCCGACCCACAGCGCGACGCCATCATTCATCTGAGTCGCAAGCGAACGGGCAACTTCAACCGGGGTTGCGTTTACATGATTGTTCTTCAAAAACTCTGTGACGGGCTGTAAATCTGGGGTTTCATCCGGAGCTTCGGCAAGCATGTTCATTAGTTGGGACCACTCCGAGCGGAGCCGTCCGTCCGTCGTCAACTGAAGCGCAAACGAGGTCGACTCAGGCGTCGGAAGGCTTTCGGAGTCGACTGGACGAGTTGCGTAGATAAGTACATCGTCGATCGACGTCGCATATCCTTCTGCCTGTAAAAACTCATTTAAAAAACCTCGTGCATCCGTCGAGCTCTTGCTGTCCTGCAGAGCGTCTAGCCACCTCTGATTCAGCGAGGCGTCTACGAGCAGCATGGTGCAAAATCCCTCTGCAATCACCACAGAATCTTGAATAGCGGATTCCATATTCACCCTCCCAATTTCAAGCATCGCTAGTTTAAGTAGGTTTTACCGCTCCTTTCGACGATGGTCATCTTTAATTTATCCTCAAAGTTTTGTCGAATATCTTCTGATAGCTCTATCAATATTGAGCAATAAATTGGAAACCCTGAGTGCACTCAAGTCGAGCTGTGCTTTTTAAATTTTTGGATACAACATGTAGCCGTAGCCATGTATGGAGATCACATAGTTTGTTAGATGGCCGTTCTGTCCGCTCCACTTACTTCGAATCCGATTGATATATACATATAATGCTTGGTTACTCACAGCGTCTGGGTGACCCCATGCATACCTGATCAGTTCTCGATGTGTAACAGGATGTCGAATCTCTCTGGCCAACCTTTCTAGGATTCTCGTCTGCGTCCCCGTGAGTGGTAACAGGACCCCATCTACACTGAGCACGTTCAAATGAAAATTGACAAAGCAGGTCTGATCTAGATAGAGCGGTTTGTTTTCCAAACCTACACACCCTTTAAATTGTTGTGGAAGACCTCACATTCCCATTTTCAAACTGCTAGATTGCACAATCAAGATTTCAAAACATGAATCATATTTTGGGACTAAGAGAGCAGGCCATCCGGCGATTTTATGAAACTTGTGAAGGTGTTTCCAACACCGATTTCCGCCATGACCCTCAAAAAACACTCAAAGTGGTCAGTATGTATATTTGTGGCGAATGGTCATGAAGAATGTCGAACGAGAACGGAGGATTGGTCGTGAATTACACCCTACCACTCCCGCCAACCCTGCTCGAGGGGGACCTCAATGCGCGGGTTTAGCACGAAGATCTGGTTATCGGCGACGTGTTTCGTCGTTCTTCTAGGCTCAGCTGCATTTGCCTACAAGAAATTCGTTCAACGGGACACATCCACCACAGTTCTATCCCAGACTCCGCCCAAGATCACGTCACCGCTGACCTTCAGCGACGATTTTGACGAAAGTCTGCGGACACACACCTGGCATACGTTCAATCAAGCATGGCCGTATGGTGGACAACTTCAATCCTACTCGGCGAAAAATGTCTATGTGAAAAACGGAAACCTAGTGATCGAGACGGACAAGGCATCGCTGGATGGTAAAGACTATGTGTCCGGCCGGCTGGACACGAAGGACTCGTTCCAATTTACATACGGAACCGTGGAAATCCGCGCTAAAATGCCCTCCGGACAGGGCTTATTTCCAGCCCTCTGGCTGAAACCAGTCAATCATCCCGTCTATCCCGAGATCGATTTGCTCGAGTTCGTGGGCTCCAAGCCTCACGATGCATACGTGGCCTTCCATGGCGCCGCACACGGTGCGGAAGAGAACGTCGGGACCATGATGCGAATGCCGTACGACCTGTCGCAAGGATTCCACACGTACGAGCTCGTTTGGAAGCCGAATTCACTGTCCTGGTACATCGACGGAACCGAGATCTATCAAATCACGAAACACGTGCCTGACGAGCCGATGTACCTCACCATCAACACGGCAGTCGGCGGTCCGATGGCGGGATCTCCATCTTCACAGACGAAGTTCCCAACCTTCATGAACGTAGATTACGTCCATGTCTATTCGAGCCACTAGACGAACTCAAAGGAGCTCACGATGAAACAAACAACCAACGACTCTGTAGGGTTACAGCGACAAAAGAGCGAGTCTTTCGTCGCACGTCTATTTGTAATCTTCTTATTTTTGGCATTTGTCTCTTCGATGCTCTACGTGAATTCGAAGGCGCATGGCCGGGTGGACTTCATGCTCGGCATTTACGGGTCGGTGATGGTGACCTATCTGTTAGGGAAGATGATCCTGTCGTTTTTTTACAAGCCATTCCAAGGCACACCCCCTGACGTAAAAGTTACCGTGATCGTCCCGTCGTACAACGAAAAAGCCGAAGCTGCTGTCAGTACGGTGGAGAGTCTTCTGAAGCAGACGTACCCTATCCACGAGATCTTCTTTATCGACGACGGCAGTCAGGATCTCTCTGCATATCACGCGATTGAGTTGTTGAAGGAAGAGTGCAAAGCAGATCAACTTCACGTTCATCGCTATCGTGACAACCGCGGCAAGCGGCACGCACAAATCTATGGATTTGAGCGAGCGACAGGCGACATCATCTTTACGACCGACTCGGACGGCTATATCTACCCAAACGCCGTCGAAGAGATGCTGATTCCGTTCAACGACGAGAAGACGATGGCCGTCACTGGCCACATCAATGCGCGCAACCGCAAAGACTCCTGGCTGACTCGACTGCTCGATATGCGCTATGACAACGCCTTTCGAGTCGAGCGCGCCGCTCAGTCCGTGACGGGAAATGTCCTCGTCTGTTCCGGTCCCATCAGCTGCTACCGCAGGCAGGTGATTCTCGATAACCTCGAACGCTATCGGAATCAAACGTTTCTCGGCGAGCCCGTTCAATTTGGTGACGATCGGTGTCTGACGAACTACGCCATCGAGCGCGGAAAGACAGTCTATCAACAGATGGCTGTGTGTTTAACCGACGTTCCAACGACGTTGCGACAGTTTGTAAAACAACAGATTCGCTGGAATAAATCCTTCTTTCGGGAAAGCCTGCTGGCCTTCAAGTTGGGGCTGAAAAAGCCCAAGGTACTGGTGTGGGTCGTCCTCGAAATGCTTTTGTGGATCACGTTCGGAATCGCGCTCTTCGCTGGCATCATCCTAAAAGCCCACACGATAGGATACGTGCTGCTCGGCTACTATGGCGCCTATGTGTGCTTGTCTGCCTACGCGCGCAACGTGTACTACATCCTGAAGCGCCCATGGGTGTTCTTTCTTGCCCCCCTCTACGGGATGGTCCACTTGGGGCTACTGTTTCCACTGCGGCTATACGCCCTGTTGACTTTGCGAGTAACTGGTTGGGGAACACGATAAATCGAACATGGAGTGATGATAGATGGCCATTTCTATTCAGGACACGAATGCAATCGCAGACTTGTTAGGCTACAAGATTCGCGCCAAGAACGCTACCGTAGCCATTGTCGGACTCGGATACGTCGGTCTTCCCAACGCCGTGGCAAAGGCAAAGGAAGGGTATCACGTAATTGGCGTGGACCTGTCGACCGATAAAGTGGCGGCGATTTTGGGCGGCCAGAGTTACATCGAAGACGTGGATTCTAAGCTATTGTCAGAGCTTGTGGGAACACAGCGACTCACCGCAACGAATCATCCCCGAAGCTTAGCCAGTGCGGACGTCATCGTCATTTGCGTACCCACGCCGATCAACGAATACAAGCAACCTGACCTGCGCTTTGTCGAACGCGCATGTGCAGATGTCGCCCGCTACATCCAAGAAGGTGCGCTGGTCGTCCTGGAAAGCACCACATACCCCGGCACCACCGAGGAAATCCTCGTGCCGATGCTCGAAGAGAAAGGGTTTCGCGTCGGCGAGAACGTGTTTGTCGCGTATTCGCCGGAGCGGATCGACCCAGCCAACAAGGAATACGGCGTCGAAAACACGCCCACCGTCGTCGGCGGCGTGACACAGACCTGCGGCGAATTGGCCCGCCTTTACTTCGGGCAAAACGCCGTCCAGGTGTCGTCGCCAAAAGTGGCCGAGATGGCGAAGATCTACGAAAACTCATTCCGCTACGTCAACATCGGCTTCGCCAACGAGATGGCGCTCTTGTGCCGCGATATGGGCATCGATATTTGGGAGGTCATTCACGCGGCGAGTACCAAGCCGTTTGGCTTCATGCCATTCTATCCAAGCAGCGGCGTCGGCGGGCACTGTATTCCGGTCGATCCCTATTACTTGAGTTGGAAAGTGCGGTCGCTCAATCTGCAGAGTCGGATGATCGAGACGGCGGGCGATATCAACTGCCGCATGCCACAGTACACCTGCCAGCGGATCCTCGAGGAGTTCAACAGCATGAAGCTCCCCGTCGAAGGGCGCCGGATCTTCATTGTCGGCGTCGCCTACAAAAAAGATGTGAGCGACGTTCGAGAATCGCCTGCGCTCGGCCTCATCGAGGGGCTCGAACAGCTGGGCGCGCGCATCCAGATCTGGGACAGCCACATTCAAAAGGTTCACGTGAACGGGCACGACTACTACAGTGTCACACACGGTGTCGAGGAGGCGATTCGCGAAGCCGACATGGTCGTCATCGTGACGGACCACTCGGATGTCAATTACGAAATGATCGGGGAAAACGCCAAGATCATCTTCGACACGAAAAACGTGAAGGATGAACTCGGCGACATAGCCGGCACGTACATTCGACTGTAAGGTAAAGAGGTGTGCTGCACCAACTTGCTTCGCCGTCAGGTCGACGAAAAGAGGGGCTGAAAGTGATGGAACTCACTTTCGGCCCCTCTTCTGTATAGGCGAAGTGTCACACGCCACTGAACGGGCCACGACCTCAATGCAGCATAAATGCAGCCGTTTCGTCGTAGACTTGGCGCTCTTCCGGGTTCGTGGACTGTTCAGCGTCGAGCAGCAGTTTGGATCCGTCGTAGTACGCGTGCGATACGTTATTCGAACCAAAGCCGTCGTTGCTGAGCTCGTTGAGAAACGTCTGGTAGAGCGATTCTGTCGGTCCGTTGAGCGCCGTCAATTCAACCTCGACGCCCATGCCGTTGTGGGTGGCTATCTTCTCCGCGTTGCTGATGCGGCTAATCTCGGCGCCTGAGCCTTGCTCGATATAATTCGGTTGCAACCACGCGGTGTCGAGGCCCAAGGCCTGCCACTGGGAACTGCCGACTGCGCCATAATACGGGATCCAAAGAAGTGGCAGGCCGTTGTTGTGAGCTTCCGTCTCCGCCTGCTGGAAGATCTGTTGCTCGCCAGGGCGGCCCAGATTGAACTGCTCATGATCCCAGTACAGGCCAACAAGTTGCAAGTTTTGATAGTCAGCCGCCCGCCACTGATTAAGAAGTGTGTTGACGTACCAGTTCATCGCCGCATCTCGCGCGTTTAACGCGTCCGGATCCCCGGCCGTACCGGCGAAGTCGAGCAGTTGACCGCCGACCGAGCCGAATTGAACGTTTCCATACGGAAAATATGGTATGGACAAGACGACCTTCTCCTTGTACCCGGTCCTGTTCAGGGCCTCGTTCGCCAGCGCAACCGCCTCGTTGAGTGCGCTGAGTTGCTGCCCCTGCGCAAACAGATCGTTCAAGTACGCCGTCCAACCGTCGGCGGTGTCAGGGACGTTGGCGTACGGAGAGAACAACATCGTATCAAAGAGTGGCCCGACGGCCTGCCCCGATGGATTGATATATTCCAGCATCGGCAAAAAGTCGCCTTCCGACCACGTTCCAAGTTGTCCGTAGCTCCCTGTCGGCACAAGCAACATATTGGCAATGCCGTGCGCTGTGACCGAGCTAGGTGTCAATGCCCCGACCGACGTCGAGTACGCTGGCACCGCCTGGGTGGTGGGCAGCGCACCAACAGACGAGGTGCTCCCCGCAACCTTCAGTCCTCGCGCAAAGACAAACAGGTTGACAGGGAACGCCAGGCGAATTTCGCTGGCCTCGATGCCTGTGCTGCTATTGAACTGAAAAACCTGCGTCGTCTTTGTTACATCGCTCTCTGGAATACTGGCAGGTTGCGTTGCGAGCGAATACCACTGACCGTTCGAGTACGCTTCAAATTGCACGTTGCTCGGCAAATAGACCCCTTGTGACGCATTTTGCTCCATCGTGATCTCGACGTGCTGAACATCTACCGGGTTGGGAAACTGAATTGTGACATCCCGACCGCCCTGATGACAAAAGCCAGTCCAATGAAGGTCGTCCGTCAGCGCGTAGTGCTGATACTTTTCTTCGTCCGCTTCAAAGACTGCATCGGCGAGCCCGGTCACCGTCGTCGAGACGGTGCCAAGGCTCGTGAGATCCTGCTGGGTCGCTGCCGGATCGACCGTGTCCGCAAATACGTGCGGCATCGCCGGCATCAGCCCTAAGGTGACCAACGTCATAGTCGTCGTCAGCCACATCAGACGTCGCTTGTCCATCGTTCCTCCTAGACTATCTGCGAAAGTCTTAAGTCAGAGAACCGGGTTGGAAGGAGTTCGCGATTGCGCTCGTGACCCCGCCATACTGACTCTGCTCCGACTTCGGGTATTGAATCTGCAGTTCGTAGAGATTGGTGCGTCCCACGTACACCTTCTGATAGACGATGTTCGAACCTTGGTAGCCCGATACCACGCACCAGTTCGATCCGCTTTGTTGATACGTCACCTGCTCGTTCGCCGTGAGGCTCGCTGCCATACTCTTCACGGTGGTGTGTTCGACGTTGTATTGGGCAAACGCGCGAACGGTCATCGAATTGTTATTCGTCGACCACCCTTGTCCGTCGCCATCTGCCGGTGTCTGCCCCTTTTGATATGCTGCAGGCACGCTCAACGAAAACCCAAAACGGGGGTTTGTGTAGCTCACGTAGTCGACGCTAGAGCTGCTCGAGCCACTGGACGTCGTGTTGTCGCTGGAACTCGTCGTCGCATTTTGGTCTGCGTTCGACGTTTGTCCCGTGCCGTTCACGCCGTTCGATGCGGCTGCGTTCGAGGCATTATCCCCCGACGTATTCGTCGTATCGTTCGTGACGCTGGATGTCGCATTCGCCGACGTCTTCGCCGTCGTCGACGCGCTTGGGGTTACGGCTTGCTCCCCACACCCTGTCGCGACGAATAGACTCATCGCAACGCCAGCGACTAACCACTTGTAGTTCGATTTCAATCTAGTTACCCCCTCAACATTCTGAGCGCCGTGAAACTGACCCTTCGGTCCGATAGGCACGTAGATTCGTGCAGTGGCTTACTGCTGCGCCGTTAAACTTGCCACCTGCGATGAGACGTAGCCGGTCAACGGCGTGCCTCCGCCACTCGAATCGTAAGCCTGCGTACTTACTTGAATTTCATAGAAGCCATTCGTCGCACTGGCCGACTTCGCAACGACGAAGTCGCCGTTGTGCAGCGTCGCAATCTGCTGCGTCTCGTCACTAGAACTGTACACGGGGATGGACGTGCTGGTACTCGTCTGATTCCTCACTGCGACCCGGTATACGTTGGTGAACTTCACGTACTGAGAGTCGACCCAGCCGCGGTTTGTGATGTGATACCAAGGTACCACGTATGGGCCCGCCATTCCCTGCTCAATTTCATCGACCTGAACGGACTGCCCTGCAGGTATCGTCGGAGCAGAACCTGTGATGTAAGTGGTCCACATCGAGTAGCTCCAGATGCCGTCCTGTTTCAATCCGTGTTTGGCCTCAAATTGTTTCACGGCAGCCGCGGTGGCAGGGCCATACTGTCCATCGACCGTCAGCTTCGCGCCAATTTGCGCATTCAAGTACGTCTGCACCTTCGTTACGTCCTCACCGGAACTCCCATTTTGCAGAGTCGCGATGAACATGTCGGAGATGCCAGCGCTCGTGCTCGGGTAGTACGGCACGCCGCCGTAATACGCATTGGCTTGAGTGGTGCCAGTGGCGCCGTTGAGGTCATACACCGGCTCCACATTGCTGTTTGGTTGCGGCACGGATGTGCTTGAAGGGTACTGTGTGTAATCACTGACACTAGATCCGGAGGAGGAGGCGAGTTCGTTCATCAGCGTCGCGATGCTGCTCGCCCAATTCGGATCCGTCGCGTAGTTCACGTTCATGCCGGTAAGCGTCGGCGACACGTATTCGCTGCCGCCCGGATTCAAGTAATTATTCCGAACCTCCCACGCCTGGAATTCAATCGCGTAGGCGTCGCTCGGGAACATTCCTGCGTCGTCGCCCGGGTTTGCGTCGTACGCGCCATACCCAAACAGGTTGTTCTTCGCCAAAGCAATCTGACTCGTGCCCCACGCACTCTCTAAAATCGCGTGCGAGACGAGGTAGTTTGCATCCACGCCATACGTGTTCTGAGCGCTGATAAAGGATTGGCCAAGGCCCGTCATTGGCGAGCCGTTTTTGCTCAAAAACGTATTGATGCTATTCGCGTTGATGCTGCTGGGCGCGGAATAGCGCAAATCTACTTTCGTAAACGATCCGCTATTTAACGCCTTTTGAATCGCGCTCCACGTCGCCGACCCGACGATACCGTCCGCTGTGAGGCCGTGTGCCGTCTGGAATCGCTTGACGGCGCTCTCGGTCGCGGGGCCAAAGTCCCCGTCGACCGTTCCGACAGAGTACCCGAGCGAGTTTAAGTCCTTTTGCAAAGTCGTGACGGCTGCGCCAGTCGATCCGCTCTTGACAGTGGGCTCCGTCGTCGGTGTTGTCGGAGACCCACTCGTCGTCGGGGCTGGTTTCGTTGTCGAAGCAGGCTTCGTTGTCGAGGCAGGCTTGGTTGTCGAGGCAGGCTTGGTAGCCGTTCCGCTAGCTAACGCCTTTTGAATCGCGCTCCACGTCTCGGGCCCGACGATACCGTCCGCTGTGAGGCCGTGCGCGGTCTGGAATTTCTTGACGGCGCTCTCGGTCGCGGGACCGAAGTCCCCGTCAACCGCTCCGACAGAGTCCCCGAGGGAGTTTAAGTCCTTTTGCAAGGTCTTGACGGCTGTGCCGGTCGATCCGCTCTTGACAGTAGGTTCCGCCGTTTGTGTTGTGGGGGCCCCACTCGTCGTCGAGGCTGGTTTCGTTGTCGAAGTGGACTTGGTGGTCGTTGTGCCATTTAACGACTTGAGAATCGCCGCCCAAGTAGCGGGCCCGACGATACCGTCCACGGTGAGGCCGTGCGCCCGCTGGAATTTCTCGACGGCTGTGAGCGTCTTCGGACCAAAATCCCCGTCCACTGATCCGACGGAGTATCCGAGCGAGTTCAAGTCCTTTTGCAGGGTCGTGACGGCCGTCCCGGTCGATCCAGTCTTGACAGTGGGTTCCGTCGTTTGTGCGTGTGCCACGATGGGGGCAGCGACAGATACAAGCATGGGGAGTGTGCTGACAACAAGTAAACGCCTTAACTTCATTGTAAACCTCCAGGATGATGGGAATTGCCATAGATGAACGAGAGTTGTCAACGAGGTTGGATATATTTCCTTTACATTCTAGCAGAATAGATACGCTAGATTTCATTGCCACAAAATTGTCGAAGTTCTGTCGAATTTGTCGAATCACAGTCCTTGATTTTGTACGCCCCCATCCTGTAATCACCGCACAGCACGTATACACGCAAAACGGGCGATTTCACCGGATGTCCTAGAACAGCCGGCAAAATCGCCCAATGTCAAAACCGAACACCGTCGAGCAGCATGTCAACACCTTAGTGACGCCACTGAGCGTGCTCAGATAGAAGTAAAAACACAGTCTCTATTCTCATTCATACCGCAGTGCATTCATTGGCGACAACCTCGCTGCGCGAAACGCCGGATATACGCCAAATACCAGACCCACCACGAATGCCACGACAAACGAAATCCACACAGCACTCCAATCCACATGGATGGTCTCCGATGCGATGCGGCCAAGTGCAAGTGAGCTGACCATGCCGAGACCGACACCGATGAGGCCACCAAGAATTCCGACCATGCCACTCTCTGCAAGGAATTGGTTGAGAATGTCGGATCGTGTTGCGCCGAGTGCCTTACGAAGACCAATCTCGCGGGTTCGCTCTGTGACGGAAACAAGCATGATGTTCATAATGCCAATGCCGCCGACAAGTAAGGAAATCCCAGCGATGCCGCCAAGGAACATTTGCAGCGACTTGGATACGCTAGAGAGTGTGCCCAAGAGCGTGCTTTGGTTTGTGATCGTGAAGTCATCCGCGGCGCTCCAAGATAGTCCATGCGATTGTCGGAGTGTGTTCTCCACCTGCTGTTGTGCCTGTTGCATGTGTTGGGCGTCGATGGCCGACGCGTAGATGGTGTCGAGGTACGTAGTGCCTGTAAAATCCTGTTGCAGCGTCGATAGCGGCATGAGGATTTCGTCGTCGTTGTTTGTTGCCCCACTCGATCCCTGCGACGCCAACTCACCAATGACTTGAAATGTCAAACCGTTGATCCAAATTGTCTTGCCAACCGGGTTTGCGTTGCCAAATACGTTCTCTGCGGTCGTTGGGCCGATGACGGCTACAGGCAGCGCCTGCTGCTCATCGACGAGGTTGAACATACGGCCGCCAGACAGTTTGAGATTTCGCACGGTTAACAAATCCGCCGTACTGCCTTCGAGGCGCGTTTGATAGTTTGTCGATTGATATTCGACTTGTCCGCGCGATGTCGCGTCAGGTGCGACGGCAGACAGTAAGGAGTCTTTTTGCAGCGCTGTGACGTCGCTTTGCGTGAGCGTTTGTGCACTGCCAAGCCCTTGGCTGACACCATTTTGCGTGGTTTGCCCCGGTGTAATCACCAATAAATTCGTACCTAGCCCCTGAATTTGCGACGTGACACTTCCTGTGGTTGCGCTGCCGTAGCTCATCAGTGCCACGACGGCCGCGACGCCGATAATGATACCAAGCATCGTCAACATCGTTCGCAAAGGTTTATGCCAAAGGCTGGTGAAAGCCGTTTTAACTAATCGTTTTGCGCGCATCTGTATCACCTCGCATCCAGGATCGGATCAATCAGGCGGTCTGACTCCATGTGCCCGTCCCGGAACCGAACAATTCGTTTCGCATGTCGAGCCACTTCATCTTCGTGGGTAACCATGACAATCGTCACACCGTCTTCATTGAGACGCTGAAACAACGCTAGGATTTCGTTGGTCGATTGGCTGTCCAAATTTCCCGTCGGTTCATCCGCCAGGAGGAGATTAGGTTCCGTCACGATGGCCCGAGCGATGGCCACCCGTTGCTGCTGCCCGCCTGAAAGCTGATTTGGGTGGTTCCAGCCTTTTTGCCGAGGATCGAGGCCGACTCGCTCAAGCGCACGTTCCGCCCGCGCAAGATAAGCATCCGCCTTTTGGTTGCCATAAAAGAGCGGCAACGCCACGTTCTCCAGTGCTGAAGTCCTGGGCAGTAGGTTGAAGTTCTGAAACACAAATCCAATGCGCTCGTTGCGCACCGCCGCTAACCGTTTGTCGTTCAACCCGGACGTCCGAATACCGTCGATGATGATCTCCCCCGACGTCGGTGTGTCGAGCAGACCCATCATATGCATCATGGTCGACTTGCCCGATCCGGACGGTCCCATGATGGCCACAAAATCACCATGATTTATCGTCAGGTTTACGTCCCGTACGGCATAAAACGGTTCGCTCCCAGTCTGATACTGCTTTGTTATGCCTTCTAGCTCAACTAGCTTCATCACTTTCCGCCTCCAGCATAGCCACCGCCGGCCGACCCGCCGCTGAATCCACTACCACCGCCATATCCACCACTGAATCCACTACCACCACCGGCATAGCCACCGCCGCCTTGTCCACGGTAGCCACCTTCGCTTCCGACAGAGCCGCCGCTTGCACCACCATATCCGCTGGCGCCAAGTCCAAACTGCCGTCCCATGCCGCCAAACATAGATGTACTGCCACCACCTGCAGAGGATGTTTTGCCACTACCTGTGGCGGATGTATTACTGCTGTATGCCGGTATGACAACAGCGACAGTTTGTCCTGCAGATAGTCCGCTTTTGATCTCGACCATTCTCCCATTGTCAATTCCCACCGTGACAGGCACAAATGTGAGTCCCTTCAACACACTTTGCCCATCAGCGCTGCTGCCGGATGCCGTCGCCGCTTGTGATCCGCCCTGCGAAGCGCCTTGGCTGCCGCCTTGCGCGGGTACATATACACCGACTGTTCCGCGCTGTTGTGTGATGGCATCAGAAGGTACCATCAACACGTTCTTGTCGTCTTTGAC
This sequence comes from Alicyclobacillus fastidiosus, assembly GCA_029166985.1. GTDB lineage: Bacteria > Bacillota > Bacilli > Alicyclobacillales > Alicyclobacillaceae > Alicyclobacillus > Alicyclobacillus fastidiosus_A. The sequence goes on from CP119138.1 coordinate 4,770,346, forward strand.
GTCGACGACAACCGAGGCACTCTCACCGGGCAATAGCGTTGTCGGTGTGCCGCTGCCGGAACTGTTGGTAACCTGAATGACAACCGGATAAGTCGTGACGCCACTTTGCGTTTGCGGTGTATAACTAATGCTTTCCACCTTTCCGGTCAACGTGCCGGTTCCGCCAGCGGTGATCGAGATCGTCGAAGACTGCCCGTCCTGAATGGAGGCCATCTCTGTTTGCGGCACATTCGCGTCGACTTCAAATTGAGTCGTGCTTAAGTTCGCAATCACAGCAATGGTGGAATTAGCACTCGATTGGCTCGTTTGCCCACTAGAGGCAGTTCCGCTGCCGCTGCCACTTCCACTGCTCCCACTGCTCGATGTAACCGAGGCACTGTTTTGATTCGGATTGGCCACTTGCAGCACCGTTCCGTTGATCGGGCTTGTAATGGTGCATGCGTCAATTTCCGCCTGGATCTGGTTCACCTGTGCCTGTGCCTCATCAACGCTTGCTTGATTCTCAGCGACCACGTTCGGATCCGGTGCCGTCGTCTGCGTTTGACCGTGACTGCCCACCGTCGTCGTCGATTCTTCACTTTGACTCAACTTCGCTTGCGCCGCAGCAAGCTGCGCATTTGCCGCTTCCAGTTGGATTTGGTAACTGGACGGATCTAACTTGGCGATCAACTGCCCTTTTTTCACCTTGTCGCCCGCCTTGACATACACCGACAGCAAATTCGACGTATCACCTGTAATCGTTTGCTCATTCGAGGGATTCAACGTCCCTGAGATATCCACCGTCTGTGCAATATCCCCTTTTTGCACCGTGGCGTAGGTCACCCGATCTCCACCTTGCATTCCATGCTGGCCTGCCCTATGAACGACATACGCTGTCCCGCCGGCGGCGCCTACCACAACAACCACGCCGATCCACAACCAAGGCTTCTTCCACCACGAATTTTGCTTTCCATACCCCGCTTCGATTTGTGCGGCCGAAGGCTGCGTCATTTGCTCATACCCCTTTTGAATTCATACGTTTCATCGTGCGTGTCAACTAAGAATGATTGCTCATCTAACCAAAGAAAGAATATAGGCCATCGCTTGAAAACACATTGATTTTCGAGAAATAACTCCTAGCAGCGATGTGGAGAAAAAAAAGGGAATGCCTTCACAGAAATGAGCCCAAATACGGGTGGATACTCCCGGAACATGGCATAGATGCAGCCTGCGAGGGGACAGCCATCATCTCTCCACGAAGCACCAGTACTTGCTGCCGACGTAATTTACCAGCACGGTGAGGATAATGGAGCTCACTTTGCTGACGATAACCGGCAGTTTCAGGAGATGACTGAACCCATAAATGAACGCCAACGACAAGAGAAAAGAACACACGTTCAGCAGAATGAACCGGTACAATTCCCGCCCCCGAAGTCTACTTCTGCGCTCAAACGTGAAATATCTGTTCCACACAAAGCTGTTCACCGTCCCGCAGCTGTAAGAGATGACGTGCGCCAACAAGTAGTTGAAGTGCAGCCCATTGTAAAAGAGGATGAACAGGAGCAAGTCGACGACCGTATTCGACGCGCCGACAGCCCCGAATTTCAGCAACTGGACGGCGGGGAGCGGCGCGCGTGCGCCGCGCGTCTGCTCATTCACAATTGGCCCTCCTGCTCATCAAGCCCTCCTGACTGTCGATCAGGTAGAGCGGTCGATCCTTCACTTCGTCGTAAATCCGCCCGATGTACTCTCCGAGCACGCCCATGCAGGCGAGGATCACCCCGCCCAACACGAGCGCCACGAACGTCAGGATATCGACACTGGTCGCCCTGTGCTGGGCAATCAAGACGACCAGCAAATACACGACACCCGCGAACAAGCTGACGAGCCCCAGGTAGCCTGCGAGCTTAATCGGCACGTGGGAAAATGACGTGATGGCATCAAGCGACAGCTTGAGCATCTTTTTCATCGAGTACTTGGTTTTGCCCGCGTGGCGGCTGTCGCGGGAATACTCGACAGCTATCTGGCGAAACCCAGACCAACTGACCATCCCGCGGATAAAGCGGTGCCGCTCCTTCATCGAGGCGAGCACGTCGCAAACCTTCCGGTCGATGAGACGGAAATCTCCCGTGTCCACAGGGATCTCCACATCGGTGAGGCGGTGCAACACGCGATAAAAAGCCGACGCACTCCACTTCTTAAACCGCGTTTCGCCCTTGCGCTCCATGCGCTTGGCGTACACGACCTGGTATCCCTGTTGCCACTTCTCGACCATTGTGGGGATCAACTCGGGCGGATCTTGCAAATCGCCGTCGATGACCACCACAGCATCGCCAAGGGCGTGATCCATCCCGGCGGTAATGGCGAGCTGGTGACCGAAATTGCGCGAGAAGTTGATCAACCGCACTCGCTCATCCGCGCGGCAGATGCCACGGAGGATGGTGGCCGTTTGGTCGCGGCTGCCGTCGTTCACGAACAACAGCTCATACGTGCCACCCATCGCCTCCATCACATCTTTGAGCCGCGAGTACGTCTGCACAATCACTTCCTCTTCGTTGTAGACCGGGACGACGACCGAAATGCGCACCTGTTCATCGACAAGAGGACGCTGCAAATCGCTGCGCTCGCCTTCGGTCGCCTGTTCGCCGAACTCGTAGGACACAATCCTCCTAGCCACCGTTCATCCTCCTGTCTATTTCGTCGCCGTCTTACCAACGTACTCGTACAGCTCTGTAGCTCCGCCGAAGCTGCCAAAACCACCAAAACCGCTGAGGCTGCCACCGCTCGCTTTCGTCGTGGTCGTATCCTCCCACTCGGATGTCGGCACGAGTTTGCAATTCTTCTCGATCCAGCTGAGATTCTGCGACTGTGTGCTAGAAGTGCCAAAGCTACCGAAGCCGCCCATCGCCGCATAGCCGCCAGTTGCGTCACCATTCCGGAAACCGCCGAAGTCTGCGCCGGTCCGATCGGCAAAGTCCCTATAGCCTGCCGCGCTTCCATTGCCTCCGAATGCAGATGAAAATTTGTCAGACGCTGCCTGATTAGCACCAGACACGGACGTCCTTGTACCAGAGACGAGAAAGTATTTAACCTTGCCTGCCTCCGCGAGCTTCTCGAGTTGCGATGCGGTAATGGCCGGATCTGTGCCGCGGAATCCCCCCATCGCCATGACCGGAAGTCCTGTCGCTAAAATGTAGGGCGCGGCAGTCGTGGCATTTTGCGTCGCCAGCAGATAACCGCCCTGATAGTGGCTCTTGAGGAAGCTCAACAGCTTCTCATTCACGTTCGTGCCCGTTTGTCCGAACCCCGCAAAGTTTCCGGGGAAATTGTTATTGCCCAGGCTGCGGGACACGTTCGGGCCAGCTGTCGGATCCGATCCGTTCCCCGCATAGGTCAACGTGCTATACGACCAATACGCTGGGATGACGGCGATGCTAAACAGCGACGCAGCAACCATCGCCCCGTTGAAGAGGCGTCTGCGGTCGCTTACAAACGTCAAAACGAGCGCACCCAAGGCGACGACGGCGCCGATGCCAACCAATAGCGCCAGTGTCCCGCGCAAAGTTGGGTACGACCAGACCAAGTGCAGTTGATACGCGGCCATGCCAAGTACCACGACGACGACGCCGAGTGCCACTCGCCCCTTGTGCTGCAGGTAGTGGCGGACTTGGCCAAAACCAATGCCGATCATGGCCGCGATCGCCGGTGCCATCGTCACCATGTAGTACGTGTGCAATGCGGCGACAAAGGTGAAGTACAGGACGGTGGTCGCAAACCACACACCCCACATCGCCACGGACGGCCAGTCCTTCGCCTCGTCCGATTTACGGCGAACGTACGTCACCAATACGAGGACAAAGCCAGCGATGCCAAGCGGCAACCACCAACCGATCTGCGTGGCGTCACTGCTGGTAAAGAGCCGAAGCAATCCGCCATTGCCACCGCCGCTCCAGGCGCCGCGATTCGCGCCCACAAATCGCTGCGATTGCCCTTGCTGGTACGCTTGCCCCTGGCCGCCCTGACCATGAGCAAAACCGCCACCACTAGCCGGGTGATTGGTTTGGCCGTGGAATTGGAAACCGTTTTGCGTGGACCGAGCGTTGTTGCCAAAGTAAGCCCCTTGCCCCTTCGCGTAGCCCGTCTGAGCTGAACGTGCAGCAGTTCGCATCCCGCTGCCACCGTGCGCTCCATTCAAGCTGCCGGTCACTCGCTCGATGCCATCGTAGCCAAAGGCCAGATTGACTTCGCTGTTCGTCTGCGTGCTACCGACCCACGGCCTGTCCTGTGCAGGCACCGCATCGACGATGACCGACCAGGAAAACGACACGACCGTCAGGACACAGGCGGCCAAAAACAAATGAACGACTTTGGTTCGAACGCGGATGCCTTTGACGAAGATATAGCCAGCGATCAAGGCAGGAAGGACCAAGAACGCCTCGGCGAACTTGATGTTAAAGCCGATGCCGAGCACGCCAGCGGCCGTGAGCAGCCAAGCCAATCTGTGCTTGCCCTCCGCAGCCTTCAGCAAGGCCCAAGCGGCGACTAGACAAGCCGTCGTGAGGATGCTGTCGATGGTGTTGTTGCGGTTCGTCGCCACAGATAGCGGCGTGATGGCCAACAAGAACGCCGCGATCAAACCCGGGACGTACCCGTGCCGCTTCGCGACGAGGTGATACAGGAGAAGCACTGAGATGACACCTGCGAGTGCCTCTGGCGCGAGGATGCTCCAGCCGTGGAACCCAAATATCCATGCGCTGAATGCCTGCAGCCAAAAGCCGACCGGAGGTTTATCAATGGTGATAAAGCCGCCGGGATCGAAGGAGAGAAAGAAGAAGTTGTGGAAGCTCTGTAGCATGCTCTTCACAGCTGCAGCGTAATACGTGTTCCCATATCCATCTTTCGACAAGTTCCAGAAGTCGAGAAAGATAGACACAAGTCCAATGAGAATCAACCATACATGCCTGCGTCGAAACTGAATCTTACTCACACTGATGTCACTCCAGAATCCATTCTATGTGGTACCTCGCTGGCGCATGGCGATGGCCCATGGCGGAAGATCCGCCCTTCTGGAAGAGTTATCAGAAGAATATCTCGTGACAAACCCGTCTCGCCTTTCACGTGCTATAGCCTACTGCCTGATTATTGATTTATCGTTGAATCTCGGCCCCTAGCCAAACAAAATAAGGGCTGTCCCAAAAGCCTCAACGATGATTTCTCAACGTCAGACCTTTTGGGACAGCCCCTTCTCCGTTCGTATGCACAGTGACTAGGTACTACTCAACGTAGATGATCCCGCTACACCCCGAGCCCCGTCCCTGGAGTTGGGATGGACGGCTGGCGCCTCCTGGCCCTGCGCTGTTTGGATCGCTGAATCCAATTGTCCAGCATGACGTAGACCACAGGCACGAGGACAAGCGTGACCAAGGTCGAGAACGCGAGCCCAAACGCGATGACCGTCGCCATTGACGCCAACGTCTCTGCGCCCTTGCCGTAGCCGATGACGAGCGGCATCATGGCGAGAATGGTGGTCAGTGTCGACATGACGATCGGGCGCAGGCGGATAGGCCCTGCCTCGAGGAGCGCTTCGCGCAATGGTTTGCCCTGTTTGCGCAACTGATTGGTGTAGTCAATCAAGACAATCGCGTTGTTCGCAATCAGTCCCATCACCATAATGACGCCAATCGCCGAGTCGATGTTCAACGACCTGTGGGTCAGGAACAAGCCGAGCGCCGCGCCGATAAACGTCGGCGGCAGACAGAACATGATGACGAGCGGCGTCAACAATGCCTCAAAGAGGCTGGCCATCAGCATGTACAAGAGCAAAATCGAGAAACCAAACGCCGCAGCCAAGCCGACGAACGCGCTCGTCAGGAAGGCGCCATTCTGACCAAACCCGACATAGTACCCTTGCGGGACGTGCAGGCTCTTCAGCTCTTTGCCAAGCGTCGCCTGGACGCGCCCGGACGTGGCGCCATACGGCGTGGCGCTGACCGTGACCGATCGCACGCCGTTCACGTGCGAAATCTGCGGCGGTTCCTGCGAAGTCGAAAGACTCCCCAACTGCGTGACCGGAACGAACTGGCCACTGTTGTTTTCAACCTCGATCTGCGACAGGTTGTTCAGGTTCTGCGAGTAAGACGATGGCAGTTGAACGACGATATCATACTGCTGACTCCCCTGGAAGAACGTCGACGCCTTCGTCCCTTGGAACGCCGTTTGCAAGGTCGATTCCACCTGTTGTGCGCTCAACCCGAATTGCGCGAGTGCCGCCTGGTTGATGTTCAACTGGTAGTCAGGCGTACCCGATGCAGTCTGGTTGTCGACGTACTCGAGACCCGGCGTCGCCTTCATGATCTTCTCCACTTTGTCGCTTAAGATCTGCAAGGTCTGAGTGTCTGGACCCTGGACCTGAACGGTAATGTTGTTCGATCCCGGTCCACTACTCCCGTTCGCAGAACCCGGCGTCACCAAGATCTGCGCCCCTGGGATGTCGCTCACAGCGTTGCCGAAGTCATGCGCCATCTGGTTGACGGAATCTGACGACACGCTGTTCGCGAACGTCAGATTGACGGTCGCCTGGTTGGTCGACGAGGAACCCCCATACGACGCGCCGCCGATTTGTGCATCGACCTGGGAAATGCCCTTCATATCCTGTTTCGCCAGCTTCTCGACCTGTTGGACGACGCGATTGGTCGATTGCAAATCGGTTCCATCAGCCGTCTGAATGGAGATGGAGATCTGGTTGTCGCCGACGTTGGGCACCAGCTCGAAGCCAATGGACGGCACGAACGCAAAGCTGAGCACGAGCATCGCAGTCACGCCAAAGATGATGCTCTTGCGGTGGTTCAAGCTCCAGTGAAGCACCCGCCGATACGCGCGGGTCAAGTCGTACATACCGCGCCCCATCCAGTCAAACGGGGCCCAAGCGCGAAACGGTGCGGTCTTGCCAGGGATGGTCTCTTCCCCCTCGAAGCGGCGGCCCCGCAACAGCCGCGACGCGAGCATCGGCGTAAACGTCAAGGCCACAAACAACGCGGCGATGTGCGAAAAACTGACCGTCAGTGACAACGGGCGGAAGAACTGCCCAGCGATACCTGGCACGAAGATGGACGGCGCAAACACGCAAATCTGTGCGAGTGCTGCGACGACCACGGCCAAACCGACCTCTTTGATCCCCTGCTTCGCTGCTTCGACCGGTCCGATGCCAGACTGGCGGGCTCGGAAAATACTCTCCAGGACGACGATGGAGAAGTCGACCAACGACCCAAGGCCCACGGCCAAGCTTCCAAGTGTGATCGAGTTGATCGACAACTTGCTGAAGTACATCAGGGCGAATGTCGCCAGTGTAGCGATCGGAATCGCCACCGCGACGACGACCGTCGTCCGGATGCTGCGAAGGATGAGCAGGATGATGAGGATACCGAACACAAACCCGAGGATGGTGTGATTGACCACCGTGTTGATGGTATCCCGAATGGACTGCGCACTATCGGATAAGACGCTGAGGTGTACACCCTGCGGCAACTGCGACTGCAGCTGTTTGACCTCCGCTTGCACCTCGTTCGAGACGGTCACCGTATTCGCGTCGCTCGCCTGCGAAATATTGATACTCACGGCAGGCTGACCGTTCACCGTCGAGATCATCGTCACCGTTTGATCGCCATCGTCGACGTTGGCCACGTCTTTTAGGCTAATAGAGCCGCCACCACTCAAAGGAATGGGTACGTCATTCAGCTCGTCCACCGAGGAAAACTGGCCATTGACGCGCAACGGGATGAGCAAGGAGCCCTTTTGCACCTGCCCCGCGTCGGCCGACAGGTTGCTTCCCTGCAAGGCCTGAACGACTTGCTCGATGGACAGATGGTAGAGTTGCAGCTTGTCCGGCTCCACGTTCACCGTGATCTGCCGCGTCAGATTCCCCGACGGCGTCACGCCAGCCACGCCATTGAGGTGCTGCAGCGCGGGTTGGACGATGTTCGTCGCGACGTCGCTGATCGCCTGCTGTGACTGATTGCCATAGAGGGACAGGGTCATGATGGGGAGACTATTGGGATCGAATTGTTCGACGCCAGGCGCCCCCGCGTCGCTCGGCAACTGCGCCTGCGTCCGCGAGACGATGCTGCGCATCTGGTTGAGCGCCTCGTCGATGTTCGTACCGTAGTTGAACTCGACGATAACCAAACTGCTGCCTTGAGTGGAGGTGGATTGAATCTGCGAGACACCAGACAGGCCCTGCAGCCCCTGCTCAATCGGATCGGTCACTTGCTGTTCGACCGCCTCCGGTGACGCGCCCGTCCAAGAAGTCGCTACCGCGGCCACAGGCAAATTCAGTTTTGGATACAACTCTTCCGGCAGTTGAAACACCGAGAAGATGCCGACAATCACCACGGCAATCATGATCATGGTGATGGTTACTGGGCGGCGAATTGAGAGATTAGCTATTTTCACCCATCTATCTCCTATCTATTTGCATACACAGAAACATTCGAAGCCGTTCCCCTCCGAGGCTAGTTGGCCTTCGATCCGTCGTCCGACACGACTTTGACCTTATCTCCGTCCGAGAGGAGGTTTTGCCCCTGTACGACGATCTTGTCGCCGACCTCAAGCCCGCTCGTGATTTGGTACTGCGTACTCGACATCGCCCCGACCTGGACAATTCGGCTGTGGACCACACCGTTTTGCTCGACGAACACTTCCTCTGCACCACTCTGCATGCTGAGCACCGCATCGGCAGGCACGAGCATGACCTTCTTGGTCCCGGAGTTGGCCAATTGGGCCTCTACCTGCAACCCAGCAAGGAGTTGCGAGTGGGTGCCGGCAATCGTGATATCCACCGGATACTGATTGGTCGTCTGATTGAGCTGTGGATGGACGTCCAGCACCTTGCCAGTAAACGTCTCGTTTAGGCTTGGCACCTGAACGTTCATGGCAACGCCCGCGTGTATGTTGCCGATGTCCGACTCCGGCACGTTGACTGTCGTCATGACAGGGCTCGTCGACGCGATGGTGATGAGCGTGGTTTGTGGCCCCACTTGCTGTCCAACCTGAGCACCAACGGACTGCACGACGCCAGCTATCGGCGATACGACACGCCCGTTCTGAGTTTGCACCTCGAGCGCCTTCTCCGCCGATTGCGCCTGCACCTGATCTTGCCGCAGCGCATTGGCGGCATTGTCCAACGCCTGTTTCTGCTGCGTCTTATCTGCAGCGAGCTTCTTCGCCTCATTGAGGGATGCAACCGCTGCATTGTATTGCGCCTGCGCCTGCGTCAACGACGCTTGCGCCGAGGCCACCGCCGATTGCGCCTGCTCTGCAGCACCGCTGTCGCTCGCCGCCCCACTGAGCGCTTGTTGCTCTTGGAGTTGCGCCTTCTGCAGATTGGCCTTCGCCGCTTTCAACGCAGCCGCTTGTTCCGACACGGCACTTTGCGCCGCCGACACCTGTTCCTCGGCACTCACGTTGTCGTTATATAATGCCTGTGCGTCAGCGTACTGCTGTTGCGCGCTGGCGACCGCTGCGTTCGCCTGATCGACCGTGCTTTGCTGTTGGACGACCGTGGACGGATCTAAGGAGGCTAACGTCTCGCCAGCCTGCACAGCCTGTCCTGGTCGCACGTTGAGCTGTGACAGCTTACCTGACGCCGCTGGCGCTAGAGTCGTTTGAATGTACGGAGTGACCGTACCCAAGTAGGTATCACCAATCGACTGGCTACTCAATTGAACCGTCTGAACGCTGACTGCTTCCGGTGGAATCGGCGTCGACTTCGCGGACGCTCCCTTTAGCCCACATCCGGCCACGCCCCCCATCGCGATCAGACCGACACCAATCAGCAAGGATGCATGTTTCTGTGCAAGATTCCCCATGTTTTGTAGTCCTCTCCAAGCTCATTCCAAAATGCAATATCATACGCTTGTCACATGATTTTTGACGTATTGAATTGTTTAGACACTATAGTACTCATCCTCAGGGTTTGAGCTGCTTTTTTCAAGGCGTAAAAAATAGGAGTTTGTGAAGGAAATGAGGCAATTGAAACCTGTGCCGGAAATAGTATAGAGGAAATATGTATTCATATAAACACTAAAATATATACATAGATAAATACCGATTGATATAATGACCAATTTGCGACATGAATGGTGTACGACTTGAAGCGACCAGGGAGTGTGAGCATGCAATTCAAGGAAGTTTGGAAGTGTGTGGTCTATCTTGAAACGTGAACATGGGGGTGGTTCCGATCAAGAAACTGATACTCCGCATCGGAATTGGCACAGGCATTGCGCTTGCGGCGATTGGAGGATTCGTCGCTGGCGATTACTTCAATATGTCTTTACCAAGTCCCATCGTCACCGCCAAAGCGGACGCCTCGCTCCCTGCGACAGCAACCAAGGAGAACGTGATGGTCGTCGGTGGATCGATGGCGCACGGCTGGAAAGATCCGAATGACGACAGCTACTTAAAGCGCGCCTTTCAATCCCTGACGGACAGCACCAATGTCACGTACGAATATACGGACAAGACGATCGTCGGCGGATCAGCTACCACAGTTTCGAAATCGAAGTTTGAAGGCTGGCTGGCGAACGTCAAACCAGATGTCGTCGTCCTGTCTTGGGGATTTTTAAACGACGCCCACAGTAAAGTGTCACCCACTGCCATCCGCCAAGCGATATCCAATGAAATCACGGAGGCACTCGCGGCGCACGCCGTCGTCCTCGTCGTATCGCCGCCTGTAACCAAGGCGTCGCAGACGAACTACGAGCAGCTCACGGATGAGTATGTCTCAGAGGAGTTTTCGGCGGCCAAATCGTTGAACAATCCAAACGTCTATGAGATGGACGTGCTCAACCAGATGCGCTCCTTTTTGACGGCGCACAACGAAACGTGGCGGGAATACTTCGGGGACTCCTGGCATCCAAACCAGGCCGGACACGAGCTCGCGGGATCGCTTCTATATAACGATCTCGTCGAAACCTTCCACCAATCCCCGATTCGCTACAAGGGGTGACGAAAGGCATTGCTACGATGGCGTCGCGTTGGCCAACGGTTCGTCGCCCGTACGCATCTAGGAAGGGGATAGGGCATTGAATCGCGATCGATTCGATACCCTATCAGGCTTGGCTGTTTAGCGTGTACGAAATCCATGCAATGTTCACGACTCGGCCTGCATGATGCGGTTAATCGCTTCTTCAAACGCATTCACACTTCGAGTCCAAGTCCACGACAAGGAATCCCTCGCACCTTGATCCGCTAATTTCCCGCGCAATGCAGGATCTTCGATCAAGCGAGCAATATCCCGGCCCAACTGACCTTCATAGCGATACGACATGAGGCAATTCTCTTCTGTACGACAATAATCTGCGTTGCCCCCAGCATAAATGGTTACAAGCGCCGCGCCACATCGCATCGCTTCTAAGCCGGGGAGTGAACCTGCATCATACGTGGAGGAACTCACGAAGATATCTGCCTCGTTATAGTGGTAGCACATCTCGGTGTCGTCCGCAGGCGTTAGGAAACGGAATTCCCCACTGCGCGATAAGTCCTGTAGCGTCGATGAGCTCGAGAATTCACGAGGCGGACAAAACAGGTTGATTTGAACAGACGGGTATGCCTGTTTGATGTTTCGTAATTCGTGTAATAGATACGGTTGCCCTCTGTGCCCAGAAAACCCTCCCTCGGGCTTGCGCACAATGGCGGAAATGCGAAGAGCCGGCGATAACGAACTGCGAATGTTGAGGTTTCGAAACGTGTCGTTGACGCCAATGGGGACGATGTGTGACTCGATCCCGTGCATGATTCGGATCAGGTCTTGCTGCCACTTCGACAGCGCGATCACATGTTTTGTCATGTTGTAGGTATCCAGAGAGTATTGGTTCCCCTCTAAAAACGGCGGCTCATAACATAGACTGAATCTCACGTGGATTCCTTTGCCGTTTTGACTCGCGAAGTGTGCGGACTCGGTCGTCGTGTAGAAGTTCGAAACAATCACATCACTGTATGGATAGTCGCTTTCCGAGAGCACCGGGCTACTCGTTCTCACGATGTTCGCCCGCACCGGGTAGTCCACTTCCGCATGCTGTGGCATGAGGATGGTCACGTCATGCCCCTTATCCACCAGACCATTCGTGATTTCCACCAACATGCGTTGGGCTCCCCCGTGACTCAGCGTTAGGATCGGAAATGTGTATCGCATGACACCACCTCTTGCCCAATCAGAGTCTTAGTGACAAACCAGGGAGGAACAGACGCCCTCTTGAACCTCCACTTTGTGTATCCTAATCCTGGATGTGCCCCACAGTAACTGACACAAGCGGAAGCCGGACATACGCCATCCACGCTCACCAAGTTCGGCAGCCAGTTAGGCCTAAATCCCGGGCATAATTCTGCCGCCACATACCGGGATGTATGCGCCAGTGATGTAGGAAGAGAGATCGGATGCGATGAACGCGACCACATTCGCGATTTCTTGATCCGTTCCGCGACGGTTAAGCGGCACCGTCGCCACGTACGCCTCATCATTCGTGGGTTCTGCCCGATAACGGTCGCTAATCGTCCACCCGGGCGCAATCTGATTCACCGTGACCTGATGCTTTCCAACCTCCTTGGCCAAAGTGCGAACCAATCCATCCAATCCTCGTTTGCCAGTCACATAAGCAGACGAATTCGCGGCTGCCTCCATCGCACATTCAGTGTTGATCGCGATGTAGCGCCCCCAGCCTCGCTCGATCATGGACGGAATAAATGCCTTGGCAAGGTAGACAGATTGCATGACGCACGATTTAAATTGGCTTTCGTAGTCCTCGAAGTCTTCATCCAGCACACTCTGCCATGGATGGATTTGCACCACCGCATTCGCCACGATGATATCCGGAGATCCAATTTCCCGCTCGACCTTCCGAGCCATCTGACGAACAGATTCCGCACTCGTCACATCTCCCTGCACCGCGTTCCCGCGGACCCCAAATTGTTCAATCTCGCGAACCAATTGTTCCGCCTTGGCCTCATTGTGGAGGAAGTGCACGATGACGTTTGCACCACATTCAGCTAACGTTTGAACCATCACTCGTCCAAGTTCACCTGTACCGCCGGTAACCAGCGCTGTTTTACCCTCTAAATCGATCTTCATCGGTTCTCCTGCCCCTTCCCAACGACTTGCACTGCATGGTGTGATTTCACTACGCCCCCGCAGAGTTACGCGAAATTTTCGTGAATAGATCCCGGAATACCTTGTCTCGATCCACAAAGTTCGCGCATCGGATGAAGTGTCTGTCGTTGTCGAAGCTCCATGTACACTCGTCCGTGATGATTGGGCTGTGGATCACATCTGTTGGTACCCAATCGCTGTTAATCAGATACGCAATCGTAGAGATATCCCAGATCACTCGTGAGTACGCAAAATGGTCACGATTGCAATTGCGATACACCTGGTATAGATAATCCCCTATCTCGCCGTGTCCTTTGACGTATCTTTCGATCTCAGGAAGCGTTGTAATCAAGTGTGAGGCAACCCCTTGGCACGGGATCAGCACTACGGGAACGCCACAATCTAAAACCAGGCGTGCCGCTTCCCCGTCCTGACGCAGGTTAAATTCCCTGGTATCTGGCCAATGTAATGCATGGCCTCCGAGCCAAACCACGACAATATGTTCCGTAATCTTTGGCTCAAGGAGAATCGCAGAGGCCACATTCGTAATAGCTCCAATCGCCACTACATAAATAGGCTCCTCTGGAGTCGCCTCCAATGCAAGTTCCACGATCCTCGAAGCGGCATCACTAGGAACCGGATGGATTCGGTCTGACAGGTAGCACTCTGAACCCTTGTATACCAATTCTTCGTGAGATAATCCGAGGCGCGCCAGCAAACGGAGTATTTCACTATAACTCTTCTCCATACCATCTTTCGGGCCAGTGGACAGGTGATTGTGAAAGGGCGCCGCTGTGATGGCCAAAACATCGATTTGTTCCGGAGACAACAGTGCATAAGTAAGGGCAAATTGATCATCGATCTCGTTGAAGGTGTCAGTGTCCAGGATGATCCTTACTTTCCCAGTGGGGTACTGAAGCCTGTCAATGAGCTGCCCGGCCGATTCAGTAATCTTCATGAAAATCCCCCTATCACAGGCTCTTAAATACCTCGAGACAGTCAAAGCTGAATGTCTGTTGGCTGATTGGCGTTGAAATGCTTCGCTAGAGAGACTGGCTCAATGTTCCCCAAACCGAATAGGTAAAGTGCAGCACCCAGCAAACAACATAAACCAGACACCACGAGCGCCGATACAAACGAATGCGTTAGTTGGACAATGATACCTGTAATGATAGGCCCGACAATTCCAGCTGTATTGGACACTGCTCCCTGCAACCCAGCGACCATCGAAGCAGAATTCGGTGGAGCGACGTGACTTGGGAGCGCCCAGACAATACATCCTGCGCACTGCAAGCCAAAGGTGCAAATCGCCAGCAGTACGACGCACCACACGGCAGAGTGTGTAAAGCCTGCAAATCCAACGCTTGTGGCAATCAACATACCACCGACCAAGTTGACCTTTCTTGCAACGGTTAAGGATACACCGCGACCAAGCAGGTGATCGGAGAACCAACCACCAAACCAATCCCCCAGAATCCCCGCGGCCGGAGGTATCATCGCGACACCGCCCATCTGCATTAAACTCATTCCGCGCGCCTGGACCAGATAAGAAGGAAACCACGTGATAAAGAAATATGATGTGTAATTCAACATAAAGAACGCGATACACATGGAAATAATGGTCCGGTGCCCGATGATGTGATACCACTTTACACGGTTGTGAGCGCCCAACTGATATTCTGGTTGACCGGTACGAATGTGCGTAAGCTCTGCCTGGTTCGCGTACCGATGTTTCTCGGGGTCTCGGTAGTACACCCACCATATCGCTACCCAAATGATTCCGAGCACACCTGACACGACAAACGGTACTTTCCACCCGAACCTTGTAAGCAACCACACGACCAGCGGCATGGCCAAGGCTGCCCCAACTTTGTTCCCACTATCGAATATCCCTGCAACTCGTGCACGTTCTTTCAGTGGAAACCACTTGGACGTAATACCTGCGTTTGCCGGATAAGCGCCGGATTCCCCAATTCCCATGATTAAACGGATCGAGATCAAGGAACCCGCGCTCCGTACCAAGGCTGTTGCCGCAGTCGCTAAGGACCACCAGAGACATGAAATCGCAAGCGAGATGCGCTGCCCAATTTTGTCTGCCAGCCAGCCTGACGGGATCATAAACACAACGTAACTCCAGAAGAAGGAGGACATCACGACCCCCATCTCAGCAGGCGATATGTGGAACTGTTTTTGCAGTACTGGTGCAGCGGCGGAAAGGTTCGTACGGTCGACAAAGTTAATCGCGATCACGGCCCACATGAGAATCGAGATTTTCCAACGAACATTCGTCCTTTTTTCACCGATTCCGACAGCACTCATTTCATGTCCCTCCTTCTGAATGAATCCCCCTATCGCCGCAGTGAACAGTCACGTACCAGTCCGTTCAACGCCATATAAAACGTGGGCGGTCATTCAAAAACGACCGCCCACGTGTTTGTTTTGAGAGGCAGCTTATGCCCTGTTCAGCGCAGAAACTGCAAACCCCGCCTGGACAAGTTGACTTCGGATTTCCTCCCTCTTCTCATCACTCGGCGGCAAAATCGGGCTCCGCGCGGGCCCCACTTTGCGTCCCATGAACTCAATGGCTGTCTTCGCGAGATATGGCATATCAGGTCCCTCAATCGAACGCCAAACAGGCAGCAGTCTATCGTGGAGCTCCTTAGCACCAGCGTGGTCACCTGCTTGCACCTTATTCCACAAATCGATGGTCGCTTCCGGGAATACCGCCAACATGCACGTAATCGCTCCATCAACCCCTAGGCAAAAAGCGGGGTACAACATGTCGTCAATGCCTGTCACGACCGTGACTCGGTCGTGAAGGTGATACATCATATCCGCAACCTTGTGCATGTCCCCGCCACTTTGTTTGATGCCAGCGACCCAGGGGACATTGTCCACGATCACAGTCATCGCATGAACGTCAATCGGCACCCATGGAACGACGTTATAAATGAGGATGGGCAGATTCGTCGCTTCCCCAATGCGTCGGAAGTGCTGAACGAGACCTGCGGTTGTCGGCGTCCACAAGTAGTGCGGCGGAGTGACCTGCAGAGAACTTACACCTGCCTCTTTGGCAGCTTTCGCTTTGCGAATGGCTTCAGCCGTTGAATCTGCAATGATCCCACCAATGACAGGTACCCGATCCTTCACTTGTTCGACAACGGTTTTACAAAGTGTATATACCTCGTCTTCTGAGAAACCTGCTCCCTCGCCGGTGCTTCCGCCAATACAAATCCCGTGAACACCAGACTGAATCAGGAACTCTGTTTCCTCTCGAATTGCTTGAATATCTAATTCTTCCGTATCCCGTGTAAACGCTGTCACCATGGGTGGGATGATACCGTGAATGTCCAATTTCATATCGTTTCACCTCTTCGTCATCATTAGCCTATACTTCTTGTGAATCCATCGAGGAATCACTGTTGTTCCCAACCAAGTGTTACTTCAATGCCGATGACACACAGCTTGATTCCAAAACACCAGCGGCGACAAGCGCATTTCGAATCTTGTCCTTTTCACTCTGCGTTGGCTCCATACCCGGACTTCTAGGAAGCCCCGAGGATCTCCCTAATTGTCGAATGGCCTCTTTAATCTTGGCCGGGAAATTCACGCCTGAGATCGCTTGAACAACGGGGAGAATTCGTTGGTGCAACGCCTCAGCAGTTTGGTAGTCCTTACGCAGGTACGCCTGCCATTGCTCGACGATGAGTTCTGGAATAATCGCAGAAGGAGCCACAATCGATCCTTCGGCGCCAATCATATAGGTTGGGAATAACAAGTCGTCGACTGCACTCATCACAATGATTCGATCTCCACACTTTTGAACCATTTCAGCCAATTTGTGAATATCTCCGCCACTCTGCTTGATCGCGACGACTTCGGGGATATCGGCCAGTCTAGTCAGAAACTCGGGGGAAATCACGTTATGCGGTACAACATTGTAGATAATGATTGGCAAACCAATTTCTCCACCAATTTTTTGGTAGAATTCGAAGTTGCCTTCATCTCCCGGTGCCAGTACATGATAGTGCACAGGCGTGATCATCAATGCCTTCACACCTGTCGTTGCGACTGCTCGCGCTGTTCGTAATGCATCACGTGTGCAATTGCGGATAATCCCTGCTACTACAGGAACTTTGCCATTCGTCTCTGTCACCGCTAGCGCGCACAGTCGGCTCAGTTCCTCATCCGTTAAAATGGCGCCTTCGCCAGTAGAGCCCCCAACACTAATTCCATCAACTCCAGCCGCCAACATGTATCGCACTTGTTCGACAAAGGCGGCTTCATCTACTTCCTCCCTGTCATCGAAAGGTGTAATGGCTGTCGCAATAATCCCCTTTAGCCATGGCGTATTCAAACGAGTTCCCCCTCTCCAACCACCGTTGGACGAATATTCAAATATTTTATGGAGCAAATTATACAAAGTTTGCTAGACATTGTGCGCAAGCCGCCCATCACCACCCTCCATCTAGCTCACTACTCGATCCCGACCTAACTTGCACGACCTGGCTTTGGTGATAAGGGCTTTGCTCTTTGCAACCGTCTAAAGGCGCCCACCTCCTTCATGGCAAATCCCCCTCAAGAACTAGGTGCATGTTGGTTTACTTCTGACTGTGCGGCGTCAAGCAGTCCACGTTTCGAGATCAACAGGTGCTGTATCATGTTTTCCTTCGCAGCCTCTGGATTTCGCTCGCGAATATAGCGAAGGATCTCGTCGTGCTGGCTAACTGCTTTCATCGCCTCCATAGGAATGGAGAAGACCTTTTTGCGATAGTCTGTAAGCATCTTTTTAATGACGTTGTTCAGGTTTTGAAGCAAAGGATTTTGAGAGGACTCAAAAATTAAGTCGTGGAATGCCTCATCGCCGAGTGAGATTTTCAGGACGTTATTTTCCATAATAAATCCGACAAACTCTTCATGGCATTTTTCTAATCGCTCAAGTTGCTCATCGGTTGCTCGTTCTGCTGCCAAAGCTGCAGCCATTGGCTCGAGCGCAAGACGGGTCTCAAGTAAATGGAAAATTTCCGGTTGATATTGGTTGTACCAAGATACAAAGTTGGATGCATTGTAATTCTCTTGAGAGAGAACATAGGACCCTTTCGTCGGACGAATCTCGATGACTCCTTCGGTTTCCAGAAGATGCAATGCCTCACGAATCGAGGAACGGCCAACCGACAAGATCTTGGACAGATCTCTTTCGTTGGGAAGTTTCCCGTCCGGTCCAGCTTGCCCGTTTTTGATGAATTCCTTGATTCGTTGTGCAGTCATCTTTGCAACCGATTCTCTCTGTGCCACGTGTGTCTCCCCTTCGTCATGGCGGTCTGACCAACGATGCTTTTATACCATGATATTCCGATTGACGCCTCGACATCAATACTTATTTTCTCACTTGATTTTATTTGTATGCGGTTTCATAATACCTGTAGTCAGACCATCGTGTAAACGCCAAGTTTACCCTAAGGGAGTGATCGAAGTGGGGAATGTATCGCCGCAGCATGAACTTGCCGGGGACACTCGGCTGGTTCGTCCGAGAGCAAAAAACGTTCGCTGGATTGTCGTTGTGATCCTCACACTGTTATCAATCATTAACTATTTGGATCGCGGGAATCTTTCCGTCGCAGCTCCACTCATCATGAAGGATCTCCACATGAACCCGGCAGCCATGGGCGTCATCCTTTCCTCCTTTGTCTGGCCTTACGCTGTGATGAACTTACCCTCCGGATGGGCTGTAGACAAATTCGGTACCAAAGTGATGATGTCCGTCGCGGTCGGCTTCTGGTCCGTTGTGGCTGTAGCAACGGGCTTCATGAGAACCATGGGCACGTTTATCCTCACTCGTGTTCTTCTTGGCGTTGGCGAATCAGCCATGTTTCCCGCTGCCATCAAAGCAACCAACGCGTGGTTTCCAAAGCATGAGAAAGGGTTCGCAACGAGTATCTTCATTGCAGGAACACAGGTCGGCCTCGCCATCTCCCCTCTATTATCGACCGCTCTTATGCTAGCACTCGGTTGGCAAGCCATGTTCATCATAATTGGCTCCATTGGATTCCTGGTTCTCATCGGATGGCTCATCTTATACAAGGATCCTGAAAAACACAAGTGGTTGAGCAGAGAGGAATTTCAGTACATCCGCTCATTAGCTGTAGAGGCCGCATCAGGTAAAGACACGGTACAATCTCAAAACAAAATTACGGTTGTACAGTGGGTTAAGCTGTTCGGACAGTTTTCCACTTGGGCGATGATTATCGGCGATTTTGCTCTTCAATACCTGTTTTGGTTCTACATCACCTGGCTGCCTACTTACCTAGAAAAGTCAGAACATTTGTCCATTTCTAAAACTGGATTTTATGCATCTCTTCCATTCATCGCAGGGACATTAGGCGTTTTGATTGGAGGAAAAATATCCGACTGGTTGATTGCAAAGGGTATGACCAGACTGAACGGCAGACGATATACCATAGCACTTGGCGCCGTGTTAACAGCCGTGGCACTGCTCATCACCGCATTCGTGCACAATCAGGGGCTCGCGATTACACTGCTAACCATCGGGATGTTCACGTACAGCCTCTGCTCCGCACCCATTTGGGCACTGGCTACGGATGTCGTGGAATCCGATGCATATGTTGCCTCCATCGGAAGCATTCAGAATTTCGGAGGTTTCTTGGGAGGTGCATTTGCGCCCATTGTCACTGGCGTGCTCGTTGCATCATTTGGCGGCTTTGCCATCGCCCTGATTGTCACAGCCATTCTGGCATTCATTTCTGCTATCATGTACGCCTTTGTGCTCAGGCGAACCATCCAGGTGTAATCCATGCGTATGGATACTCCATGACACAAAAGGGGCACCGCCTCGATGGCCGGTGCCCCCGCAAGTTTTACTCACATACTGATGGATTTCTTCACATCGATATCGCGTGTCACCGAGGACACTAAGAGCACCACAACCATATTCACGAGCAGCGCCCAGAATCCTGTATTCACACCCAACAACAACGATTGATTGGTCATAGTGAAGAAAATGACGAACGCTACGCCAGCGATGATCCCTGCGAATGCACCTGCACGACTAACTGCCTGCCGAGCGAAGATAACCAATAGAACGGTCGGAAAGAACTGCGAAACGAAGTTGTAACCCATCAGCAAAAGAGCCACAATGGCGGCATTGCTATGCAGCGAGAATAAGAAGGTCACGGCTGCCACCACCCAAACCATGACGCGAGCGATCGTCTGAACTTGCTTGTCGCTCGTACTCGGTTTTAGCGGACGTACAATATTCTCTGCAATCAACGTTCCCGCACACATCAGCATCAACGACCCTGGCACAATCGCCGTTAATACACCGGCGGCACCAATGATGCCCGCAACCCATGCCGGAAATACTTTCTGGACAGCAGCCAACAACGCCAAATTGCTATTGCTGAGCCCCGGCACGATGAGAATCGCTGCGAAGCCTGCGAAAAACACAAACAGCAAAATCAACTGGTAAAGCGGAAGGAATATCGCATTGCGGCGAAACACGCGCTCGTGTTTGGCGGTGTAGACGGCCCCAAACGCATGCGGCCACATATAGAAACCAAGTCCGGTCAATGCCACCGTGGACATAAACCACGGGAGGCCCATGCCCTTGACACCGAGGGTGAGGAAGTCCGGTTTCTCCTCGTTGATCTTGGTAAACATCGCGTGCAGACCGCCAACGTGGACAGGCAAGGCAATACCCACGATGACGACGACGACCAGGATCATAATATCCTTGAGCACCGCAGTCCAAGCCGTTCCATGCACGCCACTGATGGTGACATAGAAAGCGAGCACAACCATTGCGATCCCAATTGCAACGGGTTGCGTGATCGCCCCGTCAGACGCCGTTTCTACAATCAGGCCAAGCCCAGTCATCTGGGATTGCAAGTAGGGAATGATCGCGACGACGCCAACGACGGCAACGAGAATGCCAAGCCACTTGCTTTGGAACTGTTTGACGAAAAAGTCCGGCTGTGTAATCAGCTTGTGTTCTTTCGCATAGCGCCAGATCGGCGGGAGAAGGAAATACGAAAACAAATAGGCGACAGCCCCGTAAGCTAGGATGTAAACCGTCGGCCCGCCGGTCCCATACGCCCAGCCGCTGCCGCCAAGAAACGTGAATGTTGTGTAAATTTCACCAGCGAGAAGCAAAAAAACAAATAAGATACCGAAGCCACGGCCACCCACAGACCATTCTTCCAAGCTCATCTGCTTGCGCCGTTGCGCTAACAGGCCTAAGACCAATGCCACGAGAATCGTAAGAAAGATAATCACAATCGGTGCGGTATGCATAGGGCGTCAGTCCCCCTCCTTATTCGTGGGATCGAACTTGTAAACCACAGCCATGCACACCGATGTGAGCACAACGCAGCAGACAACGTAAAAGAACAAAAACGGCATGCCAAGAACCATTGGGTTCACGTGGTTGGCAAACGCCACGCCGACAAAAATGAAGAGTAATGGTACGAGTGTTAACCAGCGGATCGACATCATCAACACCTCCCTATTCTTGGAGAAGCGCAAGGGGAGGTGTTACTCCCCAAGCGCCCTCAACACGATCCCAACGAACGCCTCGACGCCAATTGGCAACGAATCCTCATCGACAGTGAACTTCGGATGGTGGTGCGGGTAGACGATCCCCTTCTCCACGTTTCCGGCACCGACATTGAAGAATGTGCCCGGTGCCGCAGTTTGATAGGCTGAAAAGTCTTCTCCACCCATGTGCTGCTCACCCTCGATGACCCGTTCTTCACCAAAGATATCAACCAGGGCGCTGCGGACTTTTTCGGTCACCGCTTCGTCGTTGATGACCGGCCGGTAGCCCTGTTCGTAACTGAATTCGTAGGTCGCACCATGCGCCTCTGTCACGCCCTTGACGATTTGTTCCATCAGACGTGGAACTTCGGTGCGCAGTTCTGCCTTGAAGGATCGAACGGTTCCGTTCAGTTCGACTTTTTCCGGAATGATGTTGTGTGCCGTACCGGCGTGGAACTGTGTCACTGAGAGAACGAGTGGATCCAGTGGATCGACATTGCGTGACACGATATGTTGCAGGTTCGTCACTACCTGGGCCGCGATGAGGACTGGGTCAACCGTGAGATGTGGTTGCGCCGCGTGACCGCCTTTACCCTTGATGGTGATGTAGAACGAGTCCGGACCAGCCATGAATGGGCCCGACCGCACCGCGATTTTGCCCACTTCAAGCGGTGACCACAGGTGAATGCCAATGACGTTGTCTACGCCTTCCATCACACCTGCATCAACCACCTGTTGCGCGCCGCCAGGGAACAGCTCTTCAGCATGTTGGAAGATAAACCGGACCTCACCGTGAATTTTGTCGCGAAGTGATGCCAGAATTTTCGCCGTCCCGAGTAACATGGCCGTGTGCCCATCATGGCCGCAAGCATGCATCTTGCCTGGCGTGTTGGATACAAATTCAAAGTCGTTTTCCTCGACAATCGGCAGAGCGTCCATATCTGCGCGAATCGCCAGCACGGGTCCTGGAGCATCGCCTTTCAAACGCGCCACGACGCTTGTCTTCGTCGGACGAGACAACTCGAGCCCGCCAAAAGACGAAAGCGTGTCATAGACGAACTGGGAAGTATTCTCCTCTTCAAAGGACAACTCCGGATTTTGATGCAAATGTCGATGCCAAGCTACGACGTCAGCTGTGACTTGCTCTACCAACGAACGAACGTTTCCTAATTCGACTGACACGACAGTCATCACCTCTATCGATTATTGTCTTGCATCAATTTACGGTTGATTTACGGTTGAGTATCATCATATCATTCGTCGAATTGTTTGACTAGTTGATTTATTCGTTTTTTTTGAACAAAAAAGAATCCGGCGCCAGATTGTGCTATCCGTAGGTTTCTTTTTATTGTATATTTTCTAATTATATCCCCATCAGATTTCTACCGTTTATCCACCTTGCATAGAATGATAGGGTTGGCTTTGTCTACGACTGAACACTACGATTCTTAATCGAGAACGATTGAGGGGAAGTTTCGATGGATAAACAGCGAAAACAGGGGATCAAGAGGAAAAGCCATTGGAAACGCGCGATGGCTTATACGGGTCTGGGACTGGCCGCGCTCGTCATTGCACTGGGTAGCGTAGGGCTATACGAATACCATCGTTTACAACCGCAAAACCACTTTAAGAATCTACCGGCCGTAGGTCTGACCTCCTCAAACTCCTCTAGTTCGTCAACCACGACCAGCAAGCAGTCATCTCAGTCGGAAAGTCAACCAGCTGGTTCCTTTAACGTTATCTTATTTGGGTCGGATGCTCGACCATCCGGTGGCAATATCAGCCTATCAGACGCCGAAAGCCACACCGATTCCATCATGCTCGTGCACGTAAATCTCAAAACCCATCAGTATAACGTCTTAAGCATTCCACGGGATACCCGCGTCTACATGCCCGGCTTCGGCAACACCAAGCTGACAAGTGTCCAGCTCCTCGCCCAAAGCCAGCAAGGACCGCAGAAGGGCACGGTGTACGCCGTTCAGTTGATCAGTAAATTAGTCGGTGTCCCCATCAACTATTATGCGGAGACGAATTACTGGGGTCTACAGGCTATGGTGAACTCATTAGGTGGCATCACCATGGATCTTCCGTTTCCAGTTACCCTGACGCACGCCTGGTATCCCCAGGATGAAGGGTTGCATTTCACTGCGGGTCCTCACTTCCTAAATGGCAAGCTAGTGACCGAGGTTGTGCACGAACGATACTCCGTTCCTGGAACCGACTACGGACGCCAACAGTTGCAGGTGGCTGCGCTCAAGGGCATTGCCAAATCCGTCATGAGTGCAAGAAATGCGACGAAGTTGCCGAGTCTTTCCAAATCCCTCTCGCAATACCTCATGAACACCAATATGTCTACGCAGGACGTCATCAGTCTCGCGATCGGAATCAAAGGGAACTTCTCCGCGCAGCAGATTCATTACTACCAGGTAAACGGGACAAGCGAAGTCTTGTACAACGACGCACTCAAAGCCAATGACGACGAAGTCGTCCTTGATATGAATCAATTACACCAGATTATCCAGGATCACTTCACGAACTAACGCTTGCAGCCTGCTCAGGCAGCAGCAAGCCAATTCAGAACAAAGAAATGGATCAACAAATACCAGCAAACTTCACACAAAAGAAAAGACCTCACTGACCAGGAATCGGATACTCCTGAACCGTGAGGTCTTCAAAAGAGCCAATCAAAAGACAACGGCATCGAAACGATGGGTTCTGGTCTTTCGTCAGCCCACATTTCGCGCTAGATCAATTTCGTAAATCTTCCTCGGCCGCCCCCGCAGATAGGGAGTTTGCTCACCAACTACCTCTGCTAAGCCATGCTCTTCAAGAAGCAACAAAATGCGGCGTGCGCTTCGCGGCAGCATTTGCAGATATTCCGCTAATTCGTGTGCAGTAATTCGATTCGACCCGCGCTTCTCCAACACAGCTGCCAATTTGGTGAGCGTGAGCGCACTCAGTGACACCGCTTGACCTAGGGCCTCTAAGTCATCGCGAACGTAGGTGTAGGATAATGCTTCCTGCGGCTTACCCAAAGGCCCGTACAGCACGTGGTCATCCGAGGCGCACATCCAGTTTCCGGCCCCGTACAAAAGGGCTTGCTGCAACGCGAAACCGGCTCGTTCCTCACCCTCTCGGATGGTCTGCGCGATACCAATGCCGCCACTCAGTCCAAGCGAAAGATCGCCTTCCATTCGAGGTGTGCTCGTCAAGCCGTCCGTGATATTCTCGATCTCTTTGCGCGTAGCATAAATCCGCCACTTTCCCGGCTCAATCTGCTGCGCCGTACCGTGTAGGGCCCGCGTGTATCGATTGATCAGTGCATGAAATTCAGCCACGTTGCCATGGCTCGCTTCGCTGCACAACTGAATGACTTGCACCACAATTTGTCCTTCACGCGAGAGTATGAGTTCATGCGTCTGAACGATGTTGTTGAGAACCTGGCGCACTTCGCTGGCCGCAGGTGTGATGTGGATGGTCGGTATACCCTGCTGGGCTAGCTGTAACTGTGCAGAACGAAGGCAGGTCACCGCCACCTTGGTCACGTTCTTGTTCCACAAATCTGCATGGTACATCGCCAATTCGTGCGACGAGATACCTCCCCGGTAATGCTTCAGATGATACGTGGTTTGAATGCCGGCGTCCTGGAGAAACGTCTCCAAGGTCGTTTCACTCAAAGTATCAAAGCTCATCTCCGAAATTTTGATGCCCTGTTCGTGCACTAGATACAGCAAGGCCTTATACAGTCCTTCGCCCGAGTGGCGTGTGTAGAAGACCGGGCAGTTTAGATGCTCTTTGACAATGGCGTAGGGCACCTGACCGCTGCACAACCACATATCCGTTTGCTTTACATACGGTGCTATCTTGTCGATGATCTCGTATTCTTCCTCGTATACCACCGGAATCATCTCAATATCTGCATACTCATTGACGACGGTCTGAATCACAGCTACTGAATCATCGGCACCTAACACTCCAAGACGAATGGACATGTCTCTCACACTCTCTACGAAAGTAACGTGTGCATGGCTAATCTCCCCAAGAAGCACACAGCAACGGGAAGAATGGTTTCATCGATATCAAAAGCCGGATTGTGATGCGGCGCCGCTATGGATGTGCCAAGTACCATATAGGTTGCCTGCCCACCTCGCTCCTGCACCCTTCGCATCATCAGTGTCGCATCCTCGCTCGCTCGCATCGGATGGCTGTCCACCACATGCGTAAACCACTCCGTAGCCTTCGCCTGATCCATGGCCAGATGGATGAGGTCTTTGTCGCACGTTGCTGTCGCCGCCTCCCCGATCACCTCAATATCACAGGAAAGGCCATGCATCGCAGCACTATGTGTGAGAATATCTCGGACTCGACGCTCCAAGTCCAGATTCACCTCATACGTACTCGCGCGGCATTCGAGCACCATTCGCGCTGAGTCTGGAATAATGTTCGCTGCCGTCCCACCTTCCAGCACACCAACATTCACGCGAGTCGCATCTGTACTATAGCGAGGGAGCGCATGAATGTTTAAAAGCGCTGTCGCAGCGCCCAACAATGCGTTCTTCCCTTTTTCCGGAGCAGCCGCTGCATGCGCACTGACGCCCTGGAAGTGAGCGGAGAGTTTGGTCGACGCCAGAAACTCAGTGGCTCCCCCACTCATCCAGCCAAGCGGCAAATCGAGGCCTAAGTGAAAACAGAACAGTCGATCCACATCGTCGAGTTCACCTTGATCCACCATCGATCGCGCTCCACGACCGCCTTCTTCAGCCGGTTGGAAAATCAGTTTCAAGGTACCCTGAAAAGGCTGTTCGCTCAATTGTTTGGCCAATGCCAGCCCAATGGCGGTGTGCCCGTCATGGCCACAGGCATGCATGTTGCCGTCATAGGCGGATCGAAATCCTTCAGCTTGCGGCAAATGACTCGTATCTTGGCTTTCCAGAATCGGCAAAGCATCCATGTCAAAACGAAACGCTACAGTTGGTCCGGGGGCGGTACCCCTTCGTGTGGCCACGACGCCTGTAAAGCCGCCTGCCATCTGGCTCGCGATGGCCTCACTCGCGCCGTCCGCGATGGCACGGGACAAAGCGTGATCCAACTCTGATTCAGACGGCAGACCGCGTCTCGATGAAGGTTCCATCACATCGCGGCCAAAGCGTACATCATAACCGAGTGACAGCAACTGTTCGACAACGATGGTCGCCGTGCGAAATTCCGTAAAGCCAACTTCAGGGTGCTGATGAAGATCGCGACGCAGTGCGCAAATATCCAATGGAAGTCACCATCCGTATGTTTATGGTTTGTATAAATAGTCAGGGAAGGCTTATTCATAGAATGTGTCTGTCATATTGTCTGCGGCCCTTATCATAACACGAGTATTCTGACAAAATCGATAGTCATGGTAACAGCATGTGAGGTCGGTATGGTCTCCCCCTTCGAACGTCAGCCCTTGCATTTAGATGTGAAAGATGAAGCCAACGTGCGGTTAGTTCGCTCACGTAGAACAAACAGTCACCGCCCATATTTCCGCGTAACGAAAACTAGCCACCTCTTGCGCCGGTGGCTAGTCTCGTGCCTTACAAATCTACTTGTATCTAGACATCATTTCACTTTTTCCAGTTGATAGACACAATTTCTGAGTACCCGTATGGATACTTGCCGGATTGACTTATCCATGCCTCATAATAAATTGGATAGTCTTGATATGTGTTGTCAGTTATGGTAAAACTCGCAATACCACGAGCGTCAGTATACGCGACAATCGGTGTTTCTCCTACATTACCGTTGTTAATTTTGCTCTCTCCAGCTATCAAGGCCGATTCTCCGTATATGATTTGGTTCAATGAAACGGGAATCCCCTTCTCATATACTCGAGCGCCGTAATGATTACGCAGTTGCACCTGCATGTGCACGGACTGCCCTAACCTAACACCATGATTAAAATAACTAGGAGTAATGTGAGTCGTTAGCTGTTCAGGCAATACTGTGTTGGATATGCTGAGCGTTTCCGGCTTAGGGGTTACAGCCTGGACCTGAAACGCTTGAGTTACCGGAGAGATTGAACCAAAATTGGGTGCAGAGAGCTCATAGATAGCCTCTTGTTTAGGCTTTAATGTTTTTGGACCCTCGTCTACTAACCAAAACGTTGTCATCTGCCCAATATAGTTAACGGCAAAATGTGGTGTCAGTGTGGCTCTTGAATTGTTTTCAACTGAGATATTGAGACGTTGAACACCGCGAAGTTCACCATCGGTTCGGAAGCTCAAAACCTTGATGGACAGCGGCGATGGAGTAAAAATAGCTACACCGAAACAGATCATGGCTGGAATGAATGCAGCCGCAACAACAAGTCGCTTGTTCCAACCACGTTTAGCGTCTTCTTGCCGATACTCCTCAATTGTGAATGCTGAAATGATGGATACCATAATTAGGTTCGAAAAGTACTCAGCCAGCGATCTCGCCGGGAAAAAGAGTGCGATTGCCGGGATGAAAAAGGTAAGGTATCGCATCTTGTTATAATAGATTATATACACGACGAGCAGGGCAAGGATGACCAGCAAAGCTCCATCCGTATATAGATTGGTGTGGCCACCTCCAATGCCAAAAAACGCGCTGAGGTCCACAAGACCCTGCCCATATGGAATCGCGTGTTGAATAAGTGGTGTAAAAATGCCAGATAGCCACGAGCCCGGGTTCCAAAGCATAAACGGCAAATTCACTACACAAAAAGCAGTTAGGGATAAGGACGCATATTTACTAATAACTATTAGCGCGTGATTAGCTGACATACCGCTGTGTCGTCGTTCAATGTAAATGCCTAGTAATAGAAACGGTGCGATGAACCACGGAAGTTGTTGTACACTGCAGGCTAGCCCATAGGCAATGGGTGAAATCCAAGCCCATAGTCCCTTACCATCGTATCTCGTCCAACGATATGCAGCCAACATCAAGAACGGCATGAACACGATATCGTTAATTCCCGCAACCATATAGCCGAACAAGACAGGAATTCCAGCGAAAACAATCGGGCTTATGAGTTTATATGGGCGAGGCAGTAACAGGTATCCGACGATCATTGAGCTGATGAAAAACAAAATATTGTTGTAAATGGCTGCCTGCGACATAAACCCCAGTTTTAGAAACGGAACAATAAACAGGAAGGATAAGTCTGGATACGCTAATGCTGTGGAGATGTTCCCATTCATGGTGTACGTTGCGTACTGAATAGGTACCTGAAACATTTCCAACGCATGCATTAAGTTCTTGCCATATGGGTCTATTCCTTGAGTGAATAACTGTGCCGCGTACTGTTCGTAGGCAACCTCATCTGTACCATAAGCCGGCGCGAAATACAAATTGGTCAAGGTCCACCCCAACACTGCTATGATTGTCAGACAGAGCGATAGCACCTCGAGTTTAGAAAGGTTTATTTCCTGTTGGATGGCAAAGGCACTTGCAATGAGCAGCAGACCAATGAATGTTAGGACGATGGAAGAACCACCAATAACGGGAATGCTCACAATCGACTGCCACATGTTAAATCCAATTCCAATTATAGTTAATCCCAAGAGTGAAATTACAAATTTGCGAAACATTACATCCTTTTTCAAGGGTAAACTCCTCACTTTTAGTATTGATCAATAGCCATTGAATCGATATGGAGTTGCCCATTATGTACGGAAGCATGAATATCGACATGAAAGCGGTGACTGATTCTCACGTTTGTGGTGGCCTCCAATGTCTCCAAGTCGTCGCCAGTTACGTGAAGTGTAACGTTCAGTAGGGAGAGGTAGTGGTAACGAGCTAGACTAACACCATAGAAGGTCGTCGGCGTATTGGAACCGGCCAAAAGCTTCATCCACTGCGTATTGCGATCAGCATTCGCGTGCACCCAAGCAATGTACAGTTGTACCAATGCATCAGTAGCCATTAGCGGCATATCACTTTGCTGATAACTCAGTGATGGTGTCCCAGTGTAAGAAAGATTCCCCATAGGAACAGGATTGGTTTTTAGTGTTATGCCCTCTTCCCGAAGTGGAAGAGGGACATCAATGTTATATCCCACATTCGAATGCGCCGGCGGGCTGGATTGGTACGTTTTACTCTTCCGGTTTACTTCCTTAGCGAATACAAAGTATCGCTCTGAGGTTAAGTAAAGGGCATTCAATGGATAACAAGCTTCTAAGGCAATTGTCGGCCCAATTGTGTTTATGACATTCTGACCGACCGACTCAATTCGAGAGCCTGTAACTACATAGGAATAGGAACCATAGGAAGTGTCGACCTCAATTGCATCACCTGCGGTTAAATCATTGATACGATGAAACCATGTTGCATTATGTGCCGCAATGATCGACGTGCCATTGCGTCCAGGTAGCACACTGGACGCTAAGTGCCCGGCCCCTACTGCTAGCTGCGCGTCGTCTGTCCCTTCTAGCAATGGAGCTTCTAGTCCTAGTTTTGGAATGCTAACTCGGCCGATCAAGTCTCCAGTTTTATAAATTGCGTTTGTTGGAGCCCCCAGCTTATTTTTAGCAGCAGCTTCTTTCAGCAAAGCTTTGCCTTCAACCGATGAACGAATGTAAAAATACGGTACACGTGCCACCACAATGATGCTCACAACGAGAAGAATGACTCCAACATATCTTTTGAGTCGACGTAGGCGTTTGCGTCTCGCGATACGACGGGTTAACCCATATACTTTCGGGCTATCGTGACTCATCGGTTAAACCCTCTCGGAGAGGCTAATGTGTACTATCCCACGCTCAACTTCCGTTCTCCGCCATGTCCAAATATTATTTACGATAAAATTCCAGACAGTAGCCACTGAAATTCCTATCAAGTTTGAATCCAAATAGTGTACATGGGCATCGTAGTATAACAAGGTTAGTGTTCCTGTAGAAATCCCAATACCGGCCACGGAGGTTAGAACGTATTTGATCGCCCTTTCAATGAGTCTTTTACCCTTGACATCGGCCCATGTCACGCGATCATTTAAAGCAAAATTCGAGGCCATTGCAAAAGCTGCCGATATACATCCCGAAAGGGGGACACCGAAACCAACTCTCACCAATATTGAATAAAGGATCATGTTAACAATGACCCCTGAGAACCCTATAAGGCAAAATAGATAAAGTCTCCGGTCTGATGGGCTATCCTTTAATAATTTGAGAAGGTGCCTGACATAATTGATCTGTTCCTTCGTAGACATTTTTGATTGTCCAGCATTTCTAGGCTGAAAACGGTAAGGCACCTCTACCACTTTAGTAGGTGTTCCGCGCACAAGAACCTCGATAAGTATTTTCCAACCTACGGGCTTCAACTCGATTTCATGAATCACTTCTCTTCGAAACATGAAGAATCCCCCAGTTGGGTCACTGATCTTCCGTAGGGAAACCGGGAGTAAGAGCTTTCCCACATAACGGGCCACGAACGATACCATTTTTCGGTAGATGTTTAGTCCACCGTCATCTCCTCCACAAACAAAGCGACTGGGTATCACAAAGTCAGCGTCAGCCTGTTTGAGCGTCTCATACATCGTTACGATCATGGCTGGTGGATGTTGCAGGTCTGCGTCCATTACAGTTACAACATCACCACGGCTGATTTCAAAGCCGCGAGCCACTGCTGTCGCCAATCCTCTTTCACGATCACGGTGCAAATAACGAACTGCCTCGTCTGCTTCTGACAATTGCTCCAATATGAGCGGTGTTTCGTCTGTGCTATCATCCACAAAAATGAGCTCATAATCGTGACCACACAACGTTTGCTTAATAATCTCCGCCACACTACGTACGTTATCTTTTTCGTTATAGGTCGGTACGACAATGCTTATCAACATCTACCCCCCTTAAATGGAAAGGAGATCGCGGACGCGACCCCCTAGACCCCGGTAAACGTTTACTTCGCTTTCCGGCGAGAGAATAACAAAAGTCCACCTATGAGAGCAAGAAGACCACCGGCAGCAAGTGTTTTCGTAAAGGGTAGGCCTGTGACAGGCTGGGTCGCGTCGACTACAGGTGAAGTTGGCTCGACAACGACAAACTCAGGGTCGGTTGTGAATGTTACATCAACCTCACCCTTTTTCGCGGTAAAACGGACCTTATGTAGACCTTGCGAAGTGGCCTTGTAAACTACTGCATTACTATCAATGACGCTGTCCCTAATTGTTAACGTGACAGGCTTGCTGGGATTGACACCGTCATTTGAAGAGTCGAGAAACGAAACCACTAAGTCGTCTACTGCTTTCGACCCACTTGGTGTACCCGAAATCGATTGGGCTTGTCCCTTCGCAAGCACAATCTGTGTTCCCGCGGAAAATGCACCACTCGGAACCTTCACTGAAAGGGTAGCTGAACCAGCGGTGGCTGCGATCGTTCCCCCGGACGCGGAGACGGTTTGAGCAGCAACGATACTTAATGTGCCCCCACCCGTTTGTGACGTGCCAAAGGATTGTCCAGGAGCATAGCCTGCGCCGGCGGCATAAGCCGTTGAGCAGAGTATTACGGTTGCAACTAGCGCCGCGGATGAACCTGTTGCAATTTTGGTAACCTTCATATCTACACCTCCGATTTTCGGTATATCAAGTATTTCGGTACCCGAAATTTAAGGCACTTTGTGACTTCCTGACTGCCGGTAACATTTACGTTGGCTGTGTACGACTTGTTGGTAGAACGGAGTCAGATTGCAACCTTCCGTCGTATTATCTTGACAAGCGTCAGTTAGATAAAATCCCTCACAGGATATGTGACAATGAAAAGTCTCAAACCTCCTTTACAGTCGGGTCTTTCACTGAATCCATTTGCTTGGTGGTGAGGACCTCAACTCCGTGAAATCTGGATTCCAGTATCTTGTACTCAAGCACTGGTGTCGGTTCGTAGATGCATTGGACAAAATCCGTTTACTAGCTGGTATCTCAGTCTAGTCATGACATATATATCATGTTTGTTACATTTGACACAAGACATATTTATGCAAATTTCGACAATATGCGCTAATCCTACACACTCGTTGAGATCTGTCCATAACTCTGACATGATTGACTCATGACTAATTGATAATGGTCCACGATTGGGAGGCACCGCAATTTTGACATATCGAATTGCAGTAGTGGATGATGACGTCCACATTCGAAACATAGTAGAGGGATACTTACAATCCAGTGGATACAGAACCATCGGGCTAAGGTCTACTGAGGAAGCACTCGATCTGCTTGAAATTGATCCACCGGATTTGTGGATAATCGACGTGATGTTACCCGGAGAAGACGGATACAGTCTGTGTAAACGTATTCGAACAAGCACAGAGATTCCCATAGTCATGATATCGGCTCTGACAGAAGATGAAGACCGTATCACCGGAATCGATCTCGGAGCCGACGATTTCATGTCAAAGCCATTTAGTCCTAAAGAATTGGTGGCTCGAGTAAACCGCCTGATGCACCGTCATGAACTTCTAACGAGAATCGGATCAACAAGACCTTTGGAAGAGAAGCATTCGAGCCTAGACCGTAGTCGCGTGCCGAATGAAGAAAGACTTAGATTCAATGAAGATGATAATTCTATTGTATGGCGCGGTGTCCATGTGGCGTTAACAGCAAAGGAATTTTCTCTCTTACAATATTTGTTTCAATACTGCAATCAGGCCTGTTCGAGAGAAGACATCATTACTCAAATCTGGGGCAGTGACTCTAAAAATGGTGACCACCGGGCCCTCGACCAAGTTGTAAAGCGATTAAGGAAAAAGCTTTCTGGATTAACGATCGACACTGTCTGGGGACACGGTTATCGGCTTCGATTGGGGGAATCAAAACAATGAAGCTCCGCTGGCAACTTTTTTGCGCCTTCATGGTCGTTACTATCTCGGGTGTTGCCACGAACATCATGATCAACTACAACCCCGTGATGAATCTGCTTCTCCTAGATCAACGACTCTCTATGAGACAAGAGGCGAATCGTTGGTTGGATCAGTTAAATACAGGCGGAGCTACTACGGCAGATTGGAACGCTCTGGCATCCACAGCGCGTACGCAAGGATGTAATGTAGCACTTGTGTCCGAAGACCTTGTCCCGATTAGAAATTCGTTTCCTTCGACACCGACTATACAGTTCACTCAGCAGTCTTTAAAGGGCGGCGGAATATATGATTTTGCTTCAAAGCAATACGTGATGGTGGGCATTCAGTATTTCGCGAATGGAAAAAAATATATCCTATTTGTTGGTGCCCCACCTAATTGGTATTTACTTTTCCGGACGGCATTTATAAAACTGGCGGAACTCATGCTCTCAGGCGTTCTTGTATCGGGCCTTATCAGTGTCATAATGTCGCATAGAGTCTCAAAACCACTTCTTAAGTTAAACAATGAGTTGAAGAAAGTCGCCAAACTACGCTTCACCGAGGTCGAAGTGATTCACGCCTCGGGAGAAGTTGGTGAGGTAGCGCAAAGTTTCTATGTGTTGTCGCAGGAACTGCAGCGGGCGATCTTGTCGGAGAAGCAGTTCTTCCGACAGATATCCCATGAACTAAGAACACCCTTGATGGCAATACAAGGATATGCAGAAGGGATACGCGACGGAGTATTCAAGGGGCAGGCTGCCCGATCTGGCCTCGAAGTTATTGTGGATGAATCCGTTCGATTAAAAAAACTTGTCGATGAACTTATACAACTATCTAAGGCAGAAGGCAACCCTCATAGGGAACCACTTGAGTGGAGCGCCGTCGATGTAAACGATGTATTACAGGAAGCAATAACAGTTTTGCACCCACTATTATTGGAAGGACAGTGTAACATTAAAACGTCCTTTAATTGTGCAGGGACTGTGTTCTTAAATAGAAACAGGTTGCTTCAAGCACTCATCAATGTTTTAGTGAATGCGATTCGATATGCAGAGAAGTCAATTCAAATTACAACGGTTTGTTCAGGGGACCACATGGTCGTCGAGATACGTGATGATGGTCCAGGTATACCAGACGAAATCATAGATAACATTTTTCATTCATTCGTTAAGGGCGCAGAAGGTCAGACTGGTCTTGGATTATACATTGCCAAGCAAGTCATTTCTGAGTTTCAGGGAACGATTTCTGCCCAAAACGACATTCAAAAAGGTGCCGTATTCAGTATCTCACTACCGCTTTACAATTCAGTTGATTAACTGGAATTCAACGCTCAGATTAACCCACAGTATGTGAAGTTGAGGAGCATCTCCGTAAACTGCTTCTCGCGCATCGCCAAAATGTCGTTGTACATACTGTCACCAAACAACTCTAAAAGTCGTTTCGTCAAACCTCTACGTCCACCACAACCAGTACGCATCCGTAACGATCAAGACGAACCCTGGTGCACATTGCACGATTCAGGTTGATTACAAATCGGGTGCAAGCCATGCGCAAGGGTTGGGTGCTAAGGCCGCAGGTAGTTCAGGCTGGATTACATGGACATGGACGATTGAACCAGCCACATGGTATTAAGTCAATAGGGTGGACACAGCAAACGGAGAATGTTTGAAGATTCAAAGTCACTTCATTAGACAGCCGTTTTTAGCTGCCTACGTTCATACATAGACTGAAACTGAACAGGTGTTTTGTAGCCGATGGACGAATGAATTCGGCCACGATTGTACCATCGCTCGATGTACTCCCAAATCTGCCGCTTTGCGCGTCCACGGGTCTTGAATTTCTCCAGATGAATGAGCTCGCGTTTGATCACGCTGTGGAATGACTCGATACAGGCATTATCATAACAATTTCCTTTTCGGCTCATGCTACCAATCATCTTGTACTCTCTCAGCTTCTCCTGATACTCTTTTGACGCATACTGGCTTCCGCGGTCCGAGTGGTGCAGGACACCGCTATCGGGTTTTTCTCGTTGATAGGCTTGCTCTAGAGCCGAGATAACAAGTTCCTTCGTCATCCGCGAATCGGCCCGCCATCCGACAATCTTCCGCGTAAATAAGTCCATGATACTCGCAACATAGAGCCAACCTTCAGCGGTCCACACATAAGTGATATCGGACATCCACACCTGGTTTGGCCGTTCCGCCTGAAACGTCTGATTCAACACGTTTTCATGGACTGGGTGGTTGTGTTTTGAGCTGGTGGTTGCTTTGTATTTCCGCACTGTACGGCTTTTCAGGCCGCTCTCACGCATGATTTGAGCAACCATCTTTTGTCCAACAACAGTGCCTTCCTCCCGTAAAACTTGTGTAATCTTTGGACTCCCGTACAAACGGCGAGAGGACAGGAAGATTTCGTGAATGCGTCGCGTCAACTTCTGACGTCGTTGTTTCCGCTGGCTGTCAGGGCGTTTCAACCAAGCATAGTACCCGCTTCGAAATACTTGCAGCACTTTGCACATCCTCTGGACCGAAAAGTCGAAGCGGTGATCGCAGATGAACTGATACCTTACTTCCGGTCGTTGCTGAAGATGCGCACCGCTTTTTTTAAGATTTCAAGTTCCTCTCTCAGTTCGCGGTTCTCGCGCTCCAAATCCCGCGTTGCTTGGGCCTCTGGCTTCAAGTTCCCGGAACCCACAAAGGGATGCTTCGGATCATTCTTATACTGGGCAATCCAGCCGTAAACTGTCTTTTGGGATATTCCGAGATCTCGTGCCACCTGGGAGGCTACTTTCCCCTCTTCCAAAACCAATTTCACGGTGTTTAGCTTAAAATCCGCATCATACTTATTTGCCAACATAGACACCTCAAATCGATTTACTTATTTTCACATTCCCGATTCGTTGTGTCCACACTTCGAGCCGGTAGTGTCCCGTCAAGTGGTGTAAATTCGAGTGCAACCACATAGTGCGGCTATTTATGTAATACTGACGTGGGTGCCAGTAGTTGCTGTTCATCCGTTCCGGTGAGTTTAGCCATCGACTCGCGGCTAAAGTAGCGTCTCGCGACGACCCACTCATCGTTCTGCTCCTGGAGAATGGCTCCTCCAAGACGTACGACAGAATCCCGATTCGGGAATATGCCAACGACATCGAATCGGCGCCGTAGTTCGCGATTCAATCGCTCCAGCGGATTGGTCGAACAGATTTGCTTCCAATGCTCCTTGGGGAATGCCATGTATGCTAAAACGTCTTCCTCAGCCCGCTCCAAAACGTTCATCGCTTTGGGGAACTTTGCCTGAAGTTGCTCCAGGACGACAGCCAGTTGTTGCTTGGCTGTTTCTTGCGTTGGCTGAGCAAAAATCGTCCGGACAATAGACGAGACCATCTGTTGCGACGCCCTGGGCACCTGGCTTAGGATGTTACGCATCGTGTGAACACGGCAACGTTGCCACGTCGCTCCTGTCAAGGCAGAACCAATTGCATTTCGTAGTCCTTCGTGTGCATCGCTAATCGCCAACTGTACACCGCTCAATCCACGGGCAACGAGGCTACGAATAAATGTGAGCCAGAACGAGCCATCCTCGCTCGTGCCAATATCAAAACCCAGCACTTCTCGCTCGCCGGTATCTCGCACGCCAATGGCAATCACAAATGCCATACTCTGAACTCTTCCGCCTTCTCGAACCTTTGGGAACGTTGCATCTAACCACACATATGGATACGCCCCTTCTAGAGGACGATTCTTAAACGATTGCACCACATCGTCGAGTTCTTTGCAGATGCGGGAGACTTCACTTTTGCTAATACCCTGAATCCCAAGTGACTCAACCAATTCATCCACCTTACGCGTACTTACACCATGCACGTACGCTTCTTGGACAACGGCCAGCAGAGCCTTCTCCGCCTTCCGACGAGGCTCCAGGATACTGGGGAAGTAGCTGCCCTTTCGAAGCTTTGGAATTTGTAAGTCAATCGTTCCAACGCGAGTATCCCATTCTCGCTCTCTGTGTCCATTGCGACTATTGCTGCGCTTTTCACTACGTTCATACCGTTCTGCACCGATGAGTGAACTGACTTCAACATCCATAACGGCTTGGGTGAGGATTTTCAGTCCTTCTTTTAGAAAATCTACATCCCCATCTTCTAACCCGATCTTGCGAATCAAATCCAAAAGTGCGATCTTATCCATATAAGCCATCGATGTGCCTCCTCTACTGATTGCTCGTCACTTTTAGTAGATTGCACTCGATGGCTTTTTCGTCAAGATGCATCTTCCGAATTTACACCACTACCTGACACTCTAACTTCGAGCCTAACACCAGGTGTCTATGATCGTATTGATATCGTACCTAATTCCGTCGCACTCAATAAGTCGCGTCAAGAATTTATTGTTAGGTTCCTTACACCAGTACGTCCCTGGCACACGCAACAAACGAGCAGGATTCTTAACCTTGGGATCCGCACCAAAATGAGCTATCAACCTCCGCTGACATTCTTTAAACTGTTCCACTGTGGCTCCAGCATTCAACACCCAGTAAACGTGCAATCCATTCCTTGTCTCAACAACATATGAGGGCTTCAACGGGAATTGTCTCAACTCTGATAACGTATCTTCTTTATACCTCGCAACAACATCTGTGAACATCGGTTGTAAAATCCTCAATATAATCGGTTGAAAATTCCCTACCTAAAACCTGACAATCTCCCCTGGAGGGGAGAGAATCTTGGTCAAGAATGGGGAGTTTTTTGTGATTAGGGATATGCATGATAAGGGTATGAGTGTGTCACAAATTGCCCGCGAAGTCGGACGCGACCGAAAAACGGTTCGTAAGTGGTTAGGAGAATCCGCCCCCGGTATATATAAACGTGGCACTTACAAACCAAAGATAATTGACCCGTAGCGGGAATACGTGTTGCAGCGTATGAGCGAGGGTTGCGTGAACGCGACCGTTATCTTTGATGAGATTTCAGAGATGGGATATGACGGTGGAATGACGCAACTGCGTGTATTTATGAAGCCGCACCGGCAAGCCGTTGAAGAGAAGGCTACCACACGATTCGAGACGCTGCCCGGTGAACAAGCTCAGGTAGACTGGGGTAGCTTCACAGTGAACTGGCATGGACACAGGAAGAGGATTTATGCGTTTGTGATGGTATTGGGCTACTCTCGCATGATGTACTTAGAATTTACGGAGAATGAGAAGCTAGAAACACTCATGGGTTGCCATGTAAGGGCCGCGGCATATTTCAATGGAATAACCGCGACATGTCTATACGATAACATGAAGACTGTGGTGGCCGGTCAGGATGACCGAGGCAAGCCGATTTGGAATGAGCGGTTCGCCGCCTTTGCAGCACACCATGGGTTTAAGGTCAGGCGCTATAAACCCTACCGCGCTCGTACGAAGGGAAAGGTGGAAAATGGGGTCAAATACGTCCGAAGGAACTTCTGGCCAAGAGTCCGAACGTTCACTGGGCTTGATGATTTGAACCGGCAAGTAAGGCACTGGTTAGACACGGTGGCGAATGTCCGCGTCCATGGCACCACTCACCAACGGCCAATAGACAGGTTCCCAGAAGAACAACTTCTGCCGATGAATACAATGCCCTTTGAAAGTGCGGAGCGTCATCTACGCAAAGTACCTTCTGACGCGTTGGTTACATACGAAACAAACCGTTACTCTGTGCCGTATCCATTGGTGGGCTATATGGTTGAAATACAGGATGAGCGTAACGGTGTAATCCGGTTCTTCCACGCTGGAAAGCTGGTCGCCGAACACACAAAGTGCACAGGCAAGCACCAGGTTTCGAGGAACAAAAAACACTTCGAGGGGATTCTCGCAGGAGGCAAACAAAAGGTTCCCCAACCTATCCCACGCCTCATTGAAAATCCAGCACCCGAAGTGATGCGTCGCCCGCTCTCGGTGTATGACCGTCTTCTGAAAGAGGAGGTCGTACGCTGATGCTTGAACAACGAATTCAGCACGCATGCGAAGAATTAGGGTGGTCTCGGCTACCCGAGGTCCTTTACCAGCATGCTGAGCAGGCTTCCAAAGAAAATATATCTTACCTTGAATTCTTGGACAATCTCCTGCAGGAGGAACTGCGTGCCAAATACGAACGCATTATACTCACGCGGACTCGTTTCGCCAGGCTTCCGTTTCAGAAGACGCTTGAGGAGTTTGACTTCACATTTCAACCCTCCGTTGACGAGCGAAGAATGCGCGATTTAGCGACCATGCGCTTTCTGAGCCACCAAGAGAACGTGATTTTCTTAGGGCCACCGGGCGTTGGGAAAACACATCTTGCTGTAGCACTCGGACTGGAGGCGATTCGCCAACGGCATTCAGTGTACTTCACCACAGCAAATGATTTAGTTGAGTCACTTGAAGAGGCACATGAGAAAGGAACCATTCGCCGTAAACTGCGGCAATATACCAAGCCAGCGCTGCTGATTGTAGACGAGATTGGGTACCGAAAGATGAATTGTGTATTCCGGTCAAAGTGGCCACCCATTCCGGAAAATAGCGGCCACCTGTTCCGGTAATTCGCGGCCAGTTTCCGTCCCTCAAAAGCGTGGTTATATCTTAAATAGCAGACTCCTCATTTTCTAGCAATGGGCTCTTGAGTTTTCTCATTGATTCCCCCTGTAAATTGACCTTGTAGGAGCTGTGTACCAAGCGGTCTAGGATAGCATCTGCGACTGTGGGGTCCGCGAATTGGGAGTGCCACATTTCAACAGGGAGTTGACTCGCAATACACGTTGATTTAAGCGATGTCCTATCGTCCAGGATATCGAGGAGCTCTCTTCCGTCTGATGTGGATATGGAGGCGAGACCCCAATCGTCTAGAATCAGTAAGTCTGTCTTGGCGAGCTTCGCGGCCAAACGTGAGTATGACCCATCCGCCTTTGACAAGGTAATGTCTTGGAACAATCGAGATACTCGATAGTATCTGACCGAGAAACCCAATCTACACGCTGCTGTCCCGAGTGCACAAGATAAATAGGTTTTG
The DNA here is from genome assembly GCA_029166985.1 of Alicyclobacillus fastidiosus. Lineage (GTDB taxonomy): Bacteria > Bacillota > Bacilli > Alicyclobacillales > Alicyclobacillaceae > Alicyclobacillus > Alicyclobacillus fastidiosus_A. Next base: position 4,810,854 of record CP119138.1, read on the forward strand.
CCACCGCCTGTGGGACCCGTTACAACAAGATTGTGGTGAGCAGCAATCCACTGGCCGCTTGTCAGGTGACGAATGAGTGCGGAATCTAAACCACGTGCAGGACGATGGTCGACTTCTTCAGGTGTTGCCTGAACCTTGAATTTTGCCTCTCTAATGAGTTTCCCTAAACGTTGGTTATAACGGGACGTGACTTCATGGTCCACCAATAATCCAAAGCGCTCTTCGAAAGATAGCCCCTGTAATGTGGGGTCCTGCATTTGCCTTAGGTATGCTTCCGCCATAGCAGTGAGTCGTAATCCCCGCAGCGCGTCCACCGTGTGATTATTTAACATGTTCTAGCCTCCTCCAACTCATTTAGTGGACAATGTTTTGCTTAGAAGATTGATAGTAGGCCGCACCGCGCACATTGCTGTGCATGGGTGTTGGGTTGTCGATATGAAGTGGCAGGGTGAGCTGTTCCATGCCCTTTTTCAGCATAGTCTTGACGCTTGCCAAAGAAATTGTGTTTGCAAGGAGCGCCTTTTCTGCTGCTCGTTCCAAGCGCTGACCTGAGTATTGTTTTGAAAGGCTTAGTAGACCTAAACAGGAACGATACCCTTGTTCTGGATGCCGTTTGCTGTCTAGAATGCGTGAGACTAAAATCCCGGTGTTTGGGCCGATGCTGTTTCCCCAGTTGATGAGACGGGACGGCGTCCACTCGGCGTGTGCTTGATGAGACCTTGGCCGATGAGCGGAGTCCGTGACAAACTGACCTTTGGCCGTACCCCGAACATGGCTTGCTACGCGATTCCCCTTGTGAAAAATCTCTATTACCCTCTGAGTACATCTTACGCCCACTTCTTGTCCAACCAACGGATAGGGGACACTGTAATATGTGCCCTGCACCGCTACGTGATAATCTATATTTACCCTTGCCGTTCTCCAGGTGGCGAACTCGTAGGGAGTTTCACGCAGGGGCTGGAGGGCTGGTTTGTCTACTGCCTCGAACAGTGACTTACGGGACCCCTCCAGCTTTTGAAACGGTTTTTCGTTCAGCCGAATGACAAGCTCTCGAATCGCTACATTCAGCTCATCTAGACTGAAGAAAGTCCGTTTACGTAGCACGGCTAGAATCCAGCGCTCTGCCAGCAACACTGCCGCCTCGACCTTTGCCTTATCTCGCGGTTTGCGTGGCCGTGCTGGTAACACTGCACAGCCGTAATATGACGCCATCTCGAAGTAGGTCCGATTGAGGGTAGGCTCATAACGGTCGGACTTGTTTACGCCAGATTTCAGATTGTCTGGAACTAAAAGCTTTGGCACGCCTCCAAAGAACTCAAATGCATGAACATGTCCTTGAATGAATGACTCCAGATTCTGTGACCACTGAGCCTCTACATATGTGTAGCTACTCGCACCAAGTGTAGCCACAAAAATTTGCGCCTCTTGAATTTCACCGGTTTCAGGGTCAATGACCCGAGCAGTTGGTCCAGCGTAGTCGACGAACATCTTTTCTCCCGCCCGGTGTTCGTGTCGCATGGTGACTTGTAAGCTCTTCTTCCACAGTCGATACCGTTCACAAAATTGGGTGTGTTGATATCCGTCGGGGTGCTGCTCCTTGTACTCCATCCACAGCAATTGAAGGGTAACGCCCTTCTTTCGCATCTCCATGTGAATTTCATTCCAATTGGGCTCGAAGCAGTTCTTGGGTCGGCCTTGTGGTCGGGGAAAGAGGGCCCTTTCAAGCTGTGACTCGGTCATGTCGTCCGGCAGCGGCCATGTGATGCCGGCTTCGTCTGCACGACGGATAATTTTCCCGATAGTGGCCCTAGAGAGCATGAGGCTTGACGCGATAGCACGCTCGCTCATTTGGGACTGGTGGTAGAGGCGTAATACTTCGTGGATTTTGTGCATGTTGGTCCTCCGATTGGCCAATAGACTAAATCCCCCTTCGCTTGAGATGCAATCTCATTCAAGGGTAGAAAATTGCCTACCTGCCGCGTTTTTTGGAACCAACGCTTTTTATGAGGGACGACTTTAGACGCGGAAATAAGCTGTCACCAGATGGCCGTCATTTCCGGATTTGGTGGCCGTTATTTTCCGGATTGAGTGGCCGCTATTTTCCGGATTCGGTGGCTGCGATTTACCGGAATCCCTGGCTACTATTTTCCGGAATACGCAGAATAATGCTGCGGCACATTTATTCTTTCAGCTCGTGGCGGAACGATACGAAAAAGGGGCAATGGTCCTCACTTCAAACAAGTCCTATTCCGAGTGGGGAGATATCTTTGGAGACAATGTGCTTGCAACAGCAATTCTGGATCGCATCTTACACCACTCTACCACGGTAAATATCCGTGGAGAGAGCTTCAGGATTCAGGAGAAGAAGAAGGCCGGGTTCTTGCACATAGGCGAAGACGGTAAACCGATGACTCGCTAGGCGCTGAGGTATAACCGATAAAACTGGGGAATTTTCGGCCGATGATTTTGAGGAGTTTCAAACCGTTGTTGACAGATGATGCTGAGTACACACTCAAGGGCATTGATGCAATACACATGATACGGAAAGAACAGGTCAAAGCACCTCACGTAGCCACCTTTTCCACTTCGCTGCATAACCTCACATCAACGATATTAGGCTCCATCTGTACCTTCTCTTGATTTTTGCACCAGAGCCTGACTCCATAATGTTAATAATTTCGTGAGTTTAGAGTGAAGCACTGACGTTCTTATGAATTTTTTCGTAAATTAGTACCGGCTTTTAAGTGAGCTTTTAAGTGAGCCTTTAAGTCAAAGGAAGTTAAAAGCCTGAATGGTGTAACAACATACAACACCCCCACTCGGTACAACATGTCCTATGAGTCCTAACCCTGAATTGGAGTTTACGTACGACTTGCAAAGAATACGTGTCCGTGGCGTATGACGAGGTACCTAACTCGGCCCAATGAATCTAATCTTGTAAACAACTAAACCATAGTAACAAACCTTGACAACATTTTGTGCACACCCGAACGCCAACAAAAGGATGTACCTTCAACGATTGAGAATGTGGAGTGTATTGGCGAAGGACGTAGTTCGCAGGAAAAATTGATGAGGAACATAGGAGGTGGACCTTCCGGCAGTCAATGTATAGCAGTAGGCTACACTTGGACCTATTTTAGTGAAACCATATGAGAATTACATATTCAAGCAAAAGTACGTCCCCTAAGCACAGGAGCTTAGGGGACGTAGTACAAAGCTAGTCAATTTCTATCAAATGTTGAACTTACTTCGTTGCACTGACAGTGTTGGTACCTGAAACAACGTTACCATCAGCATCAACAACGTGGGAACCAGAAACGCCAACTGTAACCGTATCGCCAGTGTTAACGGTAACGCCTGAACCAAAGGTTACAATCACATCACCCACGAGAGCTCCCGTGCCGTCTGCAACTGTAAATCCATTAGTAGCGTCGCCAGCCGTCAACGTTTGTCCATTCAATTTAACAGTGAAGTCACTATCATTACCTGTAGAACCTGTGACTTCCTTGCTGAACGCAACTGTCAACGTACCGTCATTGTTAAACGTTGCACTCTTCAATGTTGGAGCAACGTCACTTGTCAGGTTCTCGTTAGCTACTGCAGTTTGAGCAACATTGCCTGCTTTATCCGCAATGTTTAATACACTCACAGAGTAGGTACCATCTGTCTTGATTGTACCTGTTCCGAGATGAACCGTCACAGTATCAAGCGCTGGGTTCGATGTATCGATGGTTGCGTAAGAGCCGCTAGGCAGTGCAGCGCCATTCAAACGGTAGTTGTTCGTGTTCAACACAGTGGATGTGTTCACGTCTGGGTCAACGGTATAAGTAAACTCGTTATGGTTCAACCCACTTACAAGACTTGCACTCGCACCAGTGATTGTTACCGTAGGAGCTGTTGTATCCGTAGCAGCAACTCCACTAGCCAAGTTAGCGGTAATCGTCTGAGACGCACTTGTGTTGGCAGCTACAGAAGTATCTGTAAACGCGCCAGGGTTAAAGTAGAATGTTTCCGTGCTAGCTGTTGATGATGGTGCAGATGCTGGGGACAGAATCAGGATATTCTTGTCGCCATTCGCATCGTATGTCGCGGTCAATGTACCAAGAGAATCGGTTGAACCCGCGTTCGTTACAGCAGTATACTGCGTATCCAATACATTGTTGTTCTGTACAGGCTCGTTAAAGGTTACAACGAATGCTCCATTTGCACCAATGGTCGAGCCATCTACCTTAGCTCCGGCATTAGCAAACTCAATGTTAGTAGCTTGAGGCACAACTGTATTCTTCGTCAGCGTTACAGTCTGTGTGCTAGGGTTCATCGTGTTACCAGCAACGTCTGTAATACCATTGGTAAACACAACAGTCAATGGTAACTGACCATTAGAATTCCACTCACTCGGACTAGCCGTGTAAGTAATATCGTATTCTGTTCCAGTTGTGTCGTTAGCTGTAGGAGCAACTGTTGCACTGGAAGCAACATTTGTACCGTTAGATTCTAACAAGCTGATGTTCTTCAATGCGCTACCAGCGCCAGATGTTTCAATCGTTGAAGCATCAATCTTTTTAGAGAAGGTAACACGAACGGTGTGGTCATTGACAGCTGCTACACTAGCAACTGGTGCAGCCGTGTCAGATGTAACACCAAACGTTTGTGTTGTGGATGTGTAGTTGTTCGAGCTATCAGCCTCGTTAACAACTTGCAAGGTATAAGACTGACCAGCAGTTAGTGTTTGAGAAGTAGTCAAGGTTACCTCATTTGCCGCTGTCTGGGAAGGGGTAGCAGGTTGGCCATCCACATAGTACAGACCTGTAGCCTTAACTGGTTCGCTGTAATCAACGACAACCTGGGTCGTTGTACTCTTTGCAGAAGACGTTACACTTGTAATCGTTGCTGGCGTTGTATCGCTAGCAAAGTCAAATGCAGGCGCATTAACATCTGAAATCGTTGAAGAGTTAACCGCACTCTTTACACCATCGACATTCAGAATGTAGCCTGTGTTCTTGCTCAGCGCTGCATTGGTGTAGACGCCACCTGCAACTGCAAATCCACCTGTCGTACCAGCAGTAATGATAACGGTCTTACCATCAGCTTGAAGCTGAGCTGTTGCGTCAGTCGTTGCAGGAGTTCCCGCTAAAGCGTGGTTGCTGTTGAGGTTAGTACCGTTGAGTGTGTAGTTGTCTACGTTCTCAGCAGTTGTCTTATCCACTGGTTCGTTATATACAACTTGGATTTGGTCAGCATTCAGAGCCGTAACGCTAGCTACAGCAACTTGAGCCGGGTTTGTTGTAACAGCCAAACCAGTTGAGCCATTCCACGTAGCGTTGATGCCCACTGCTGCAAACACGTTGTTGATGTAGTATGCAGGGAAGTAGGTGGTTGCACCAGCAGACTTGCTAGCGCCCGGGTCTTTAGCAGCAAATGTATTGATTTTCTTGATAACAACGCCATTCAAGGTGATGGTCGTGTTACCCGTGCCAACACCGCCAGCTACTGAAACCTTGGAAGCATCAATGCTGGAGTCGGTCAGTGCCCAAGTGTGGGTCGCGCCGTCCCATTTAGCTGTGATGCCAGCCTTGCCGAGAAGTTGGTCAAAATAGAACACTGGCGCATAAGCGGTTACGTTGCCAGAGTCAGTACCATCCAAGATGTAAGGTACCGTTAAGAGCGAACGTGGTTTGACCAGCGTTTGTTGGTGCAGTAGCCTTTGCTGTTGCTGCGAACGCCATCGGAGACAGTGTGCCTAGCACTACTGCTGCCGCAGCGATACCTGTAAGCGTACGTTTCAAGTTATTTCTCCTCCCATAATCGACAAGTGAGATGAGTACTGAAAGTTGGTGACGAGGTCACCTTGCAGTTTGGCCTTCGTCAATGTCCCCACGAGTCCATGACGACGAATCAGTTTGTTGACTCTACCGCAAGCATCCGTCCCATGCGACAGTCGTCAGACGCCCTCATTCGGTCGGCAATCCCGACGCGTAGGAAGACATCCCTCCCTTCAGTGCATAGTGCACCCAAATGTGACCTATCACGTTAAATACGCTACAGGTCTCCGTTCTCCTGCTAATCTAGGCGAATTTCGTCGAAAATGTCTTCAATTCGGCCGATTAGAAGATTATGTATCCAAGATAGTGTCTCGTGCCGCATTATACGCTTTCTTCTTTTTTGCGTAAAGCGAAATAATAGTTTTCAACCCAGATTCTTCTGTGCGACATAACGAAACAGTCTAATAACTATGCGCGTTTCCAAGTTTCAGACCGTCTTTTTCACGACATTCCGATACAAAATAGCATGTCTCGTCACTCTGTCGCTAGAAATCACTGTGTCGGCGGCTTTTCAACCGATTGATGAGATACAAGCTATCATTCCTCGACTCCAACTTATAGACGATATGAAGCTGAGGAATGTTACACTCTGTTGCAAACTTTTTTGACACGACGTGTCTCCACTATGTACAGTCGTTCTTACAATCACCTGCTTGGCAAGTGAGGAAGTGTCTTACTGGAATGCAGTTTACTACACCACAGTTCGAAATCACAGTGGAAACTGTTGAGAAGAAGTCCAGATTTATTGCCACTGTCGTGCCCATTTTGGGGGTTGACGACGCGGAACGAGCTCTATTAGAGATCCGCGAACAGCACAAGAGTGCCAACCACAACTGCTTTGCGTATCGGGTTGGGCTTGGTGTGCCGATCGAGCGGTTTTCCGATGACGGAGAACCCAGCGGGACCGCAGGGCGGCCGATTCTCGAAGTGATTCGCAGGCGCGGGATCGACAACGTCCTCGTCGTTGTGACACGGTATTTCGGGGGTATCCTGCTCGGGGCCAGCGGCCTCGTTCGCACTTATGCCGATGCCGCGAGTCAAGGGCTGTCCGCCGCTACGATGCTCCATTGCGACGTGATGAACACGCTACGGGTCACGTGCGATTACGGGATTTACGGGAAGTTGGAATACGTCTTGGGGCAGAACGGCATCGCAATCTACGAGAAGACATTTTCGGATGTGGTTTCGTTTGAGATCGTAGTGCCGGAGTCGGATGTGGAGGATCGTCTGACGGCTTTGTCCGAGTGGACGAACGGGCAGGCGAGCGTCGAGGTACTTCCCGGCGAGTATATCGGCGTCACACAGGACGGGAGTTTGGTACGTGGTGTCTGGCCAACGGAGAATACCTGAGGCCAAACTCCCGCTGCGGGTGGCTACATTCTTAATGAACCGCAGGTTTGCTGGTGCTGCACGAGGATGGAAAATGTACTTGAATCACGCATGCGACGCTGTGCACTTGGTTTGGACATGAGAATTTCAAACGTGAAGGGATGGTGCGTGTGGAGATGACATGTTTCGTCGCTGATTGGCGTTAGGTGCTTAATCGCGTCCAATCGGAAATACCCCACCGCACCGTCGTTTCGCGTATGCGGATTGCGCACCTTGAGGGCCGGATAGACGGCTTTCGTGTGCGGATTGATGAACGGGACGTACTGGGACTTACCGAGCGCATCCTCGTACGCGCGGCGCAGCTCCTGGATCTCCAGAAATACGGCTTTTGCCGCCCTCTGATATAGGTTCATCGACTTCCACGGCACATACCACTGGGTTCCATCCTCCAGGACGACCAGGCTTGCGTTGCCGTTTAGGTAGACCGGGATCCAAAGGCTTACCTGCGATATCCACTCCCTCACCGGAGGCACGCGCCTCGTCCACTGGTGAACGACAGCATTCGGCATTGGATGCACAGTCTTTTCGTCGACAAGAAACGACTCCTCTTTCACAACACATTCAACTCCCTATGTATGGATATATTTTGTGTACCTATCGTCCATTATACAAAATTAACAGATAATTTGTAATCGGTATCAGATGATTCCACAGTGAACTTTTAGTATTAATTACCTAGTCTTAGTTGCATGTTGTTTAAGTTATCGGATATTCATGGTTGGTAATTATAGTAATTCGATGACACGGATTCAGGTCTCTATCTATTCTCTTCCACCGCGAGTTCCGTGGTGAGGCCTTATGCTCAAGGCGCGCGTAATTCCTGTGGGCCGGCCCACCAAGAGGGCTGTCAGGTGGAAATTGAGATCGATACGTTGGAAGCGATGGTCGTGCAGGCACAATTGTGTGAAGGCGGGGCGCGCCTTCGATTGATGCTGCAGTTTCAAGGGTTGCTCTGCGCAGTGGCGCACAAGTATCAGTCGACGTGTGGCTTCGACGAGGTGTACCAGGAGGCGTGCGTGGCGTTCCTCGCGGCCATTCAGTCTTACCAGCCGGACCGTGGGCCGTTTGTCGCTTACGCCGCCAGCAAGGTCCACGGAGATGTGCGGACGGGGATGCGACGGTTGTGGAGGGTGGAGGATCGGCGGAAAGACGTGCAGGCATTCGAAGGCGAGGATGACGCACAGGCGTTTGAGCGGGTGGTGGCGGGATCGAGCGCAGGTACTGTTGAAGGACAACCAGAGGCCGTCTGGACGACGTCTGCGGCACTCTGCGAGATGATCGCGAGCGCGGGCCTCAGTGGGCGTGAGAGTGACTGGGTGCACTTGTTTCTCGCCGGCTGGCCTCCGCAGGCGATGGCGCGGGCATACGACGTGAGCGCGGAGACCGTCAAGACGTGGCGCAAGCGGGCTCTGTCGAAGCTGAGGAAAGCAGCCGGGGTAATGGGCGTAGACTTTCAGGACTTCCTTTGATCTCATCATGCTCATGCAGGCGCACGGCGACGCACTAGATTTCGATCCCGCTGGTCGTCACAGCCACGCCGAATCTTGGTTAGTCTGTCTGCACCGCAAGGGTGGCGGACTTTGGGTTTAAGCTGAGTTTCAAGCCGTTGTCGATAAAGAAGCGCAGTCCGAAGAGCGCTTGTTCCTCCAGGGCTGGGTGGACAATGCACGGAACGTCTTGGTAGACGTGCTTCCACATGCGGATGGTGCAGCGGGATTGATAGGCCTCTACTGTGCCGCCCACGCCGCTGATTTCGATAGTACCTAGATTCGGTAATTTGAGTATGGATGCAACTCTGGCGTTGAACGTGAGTTCGAACGCGCCAGTGTCGAGAACGACGTCGCGGATTCGGCGGCCGTTGATGATCGGCGCAAAGTAGAATGCGTCGTCACGGACGTTGCCACGGTAAAGTGCGATGAGTTTGCTCAAGTAGAGCCCTCCCTGTGCTTCGTCTGAGTGCGGGCCTGTCTTGTAGTAGCAAGATATGTACGAGATGCTCCGGAAGACACGGCGTTCTTGCCTCGCGGCGGACGGGCGTGGGAGACGGATCGGATGACGTGGTGCATTTCTACATTTGTGGCCGGGACAAAGCTTTATCTGATGCGTCCCGAACGTGATGGAAACGGAGATTGGACCGTGCTTATAATGTGGACAAGGCATCCTTCTTGCGCGGAGGGTGTGATTTTGTAGACACGCGCCCGAAAGGAGGTGTTCATGATTCAGGAGTTACTTGAACATTTGGTCAATGATATCCGAGAGATCAAAGAGGCAATGGTTCGGAAAGAGGATATCGTCGACATGGTCAGGCAAAAGGATATCGTCGACATGGTCAGGCAAAAGGATATCGCCGACATGGTCAGGCAACACGATATTGCCGACATGGTCAGGCAAAAGGACATTGCTGACATGGTCAGGCAAAAGGATATCGCCGACATGGTCAGGCAAAAGGACATTGCTGACATGGTCAGGCAAAAGGATATTGCCGACATGGTCAGGCAAAAGGATATTGCCGACATGGTCAGGCAAAAGGACATTGCTGACATGGTCAGGCAAAAGGACATTGCTGACATGGTCAGGCAACAGGACATTGCTGACATGGTCAGGCAAAAGGATATCGCGGACATGGTCAGGCAAAAGGATATCGCGGACATGGTCAGGCAACAGGATATCGTGGACGTGGTCAGGCAACAGGACATTGCCGACATGGTCAGGCAAAAGGATATCGCGGACATGGTCAGGCAGAAGGACATTGCCGACATGGTCAGGCAACAGGACATTGCCGACATGGTCAGGCAAAAGGATATCGTCGACGTGGTCAGGCAAAAGGATATCGCGGACGTGGTCAGGCAGAAGGACATCGTCGACATGGTTAGGCAACAGGACATTGCCGACGTGGTCAGGCAGAAGGACATCGTCGACATGATCAGGCAACAAGATATTGCCGACGTGGTCAGGCAGAAGGACATCGTCGACATGGTCAGGCAACAAGATATTGCCGACGTGGTTAGGCGACGGGATATTGCGGACGTGGCTCGTCAACAGGATTTAGTCGAGCTGCGGCAGATTTACCCTGCCATGCTTGAAGGACAAGCAGTGCTCTCCGCGCGCGACCACGCCTTACAACGAGATATTTGCGAAATCAAAGCGACGTTGTCCAAACATACGGACATCCTCGAGGACCTTTCCGTGAAAATCGTCGAGCACAGTGCGCAGGTTCGCAAATTATCACGGCACCACCAGTAATCATCCCATCATGTGACCGATCATAAAGAAATGGACCAACACCGTTTGGCGCTGGTCCACTTTGTCTCCATTATTCCGCGTCGACGATTGCGAACAAGATCTCGGCTTCCGCCACGAGCTTTCCGTCGACGTGAGCGGTACCTTTTCCCTTGCCGATGCGACCTTTCAGTCGGTCGATGGTTAGTTCCAATTCGAGCTTGTCCCCTGGGCGCACCTGACCGCGGAAGCGGGCGCCGTCAATGCCCGAGAGCAGCGGGCGCTTCCCTTCGAAGTCCGATTGCGACAGGATGGCTACCCCGCCGAGCTGAGCCATTGCCTCGACGATGAGAACGCCGGGCATGATGTTGAAGTCGGGGTAGTGACCGGTGAAATGCGGTTCGTTGGTGGTCACCATTTTGTATCCCTTGACGCTGACGCCTGGCTCGATGTCGGTTACTCTGTCCACGAGCAAAAATGGGTAGCGGTGTGGAAGGATTTTGCGAATGTCCTCCACGTATAGTGGCAAGTTAAATTCCAAATGGGTCACTCCTAATCTGTCGTCCGGTGTCCACAACGCGCGGGTGCAGAGCTTCGCTCAGTACACCCGGCGGCGAATGGTGATAATCTCCATCGACCTCACATAGAGTACGGTCGTGATATAGGAGAGTGCGACCGTGAACCAGAGGAACACTTCACCCGCCATATCGCTGGGCCACGCGAGAATGATGGAACAAATGCCGATATAGTAGCAAAGCGTCGTCATCTTGCCCCAGACGTTGGCCTTGGGCACAGCGCGTTTGCCCTGAAAATAGAAGAATGCGGCCCCGATGATCATCAAGACGTCACGGAGGACCAGAAGGCCAGCTTGAACCCACGGCACTCGGTCAGAGTCGATGAGTGTGAACAGCACGGCGACCATCATGAGTTTGTCGGCCAGTGGATCGAGTAATTGACCCGCGTACGTCTCTAGTTTGTAGGTACGCGCGATGTAACCGTCCAGCACATCCGTCAGCCCGGCAAACAACAGCACAAATAACGCGAGAACTTTGTGAGGGCTTACCGTCGCATAGAACGCCCAAAGATAACAAGGAATCAATAAGAGCCTGAGCAGGGTCAACAAGTTCGGTAAGTTCAATGTCTCGCCCCCTCTCCGCGGCGTGACCGCCCCGTACCGGTTGAAGGCATGCCACAACACAGAAAACATTATATCAGTTGTATAGTAAATGGGAAAAGACGCACGGATGGGCGAAACGCGCAAAGAGGCTGTCCGCCGTATACCGTGAACACGGTGGCAGACAGCCTCTTGCTATAAGATGTGAAATGCAGCTGTGATTTATGCGGATTACGAGCGGATCGTGTCCGCGATACCCATCATCTGGTTTGTGATCGAAATGCTCTCCGAGTTCAATTGAAAGCTTTGTTGTGCCTCCATCATGTCGGCGAACGCTTGGCTCTCGTCCACGTTGCTGTACGACAGGTAGCCTTGTTGCACGCTCGACTGCTGTGCGGGACGAGCTGTTCCACCGGCAGTCAGCGCGTAGAGGTTGTTCCCCTGCGCTGCGAGGTGCGAGGACGGTTGGCCGATTTCCATAATCGCCAACTGAGGTCCCTTGACGTTGCCGAAGGATACCTGGCCGTTTGGGCCCACCGACATCGTTTGGGCGTTGGCCGGTTTGATGATCGGTTGGCCTGTCGTCGACAGCACAGGATAGCCGTTCTGCGTCGCCAACTGGAACGTCCCGTCGGCGCGGCGGCTCCAGATGAAGTTCCCCGCCTTCGTGTACAAGGGTCCGTTCGGGCCCTGTACTTTAAAGAACCCCGGCCCTTGGATGGCGAAGTCCATGTTGTTGCCAGTCTGTTGAAGGTTCATCCCGTCGAAGTCGCGGCCCTCCGAGACCGATTGCACCCCCGTGCCGCCGCGCCAGCCGGCAGGTGTTGTGCGGCGGGCGTTGGTAGGATCGGTAGCCGATCCATCAAGCTGCATCGTCAACGCGTCCGCGAAAGTGCCTTGATCTTGCGCGAAGCCGACCGTGTTCAAGTTCGCGAGGTTATCCCCCACTCGATCTAGCCAACCAGACGACGCTTGCAGTCCGGAGAGGCCTGTCCACAACGATTGCATTGCCATGATCGCAACTCCCTTATCCCCGTGCGATTATCCTGGTCTGGCCATCCCAGCGGATGGGCCAGTTTAACTGCTCACCTTGCCAACGTCGGTGACGGCACTTTGGAGGAGTTGGTCTTCCGTCTGCACCATCCGTTGGTTGGCTTCGTACATGCTGGAGGCGTTCAGCATTTGGGTCATGATGGTCGTCGAATCGACGTTGCTCCCCTCGAGACTGCCAGGGTTCAATTGCCCCGTCCCCGGTTTCAACTGCGGCATGACGGAAGCGGCCGTCAAGCTGTTGCCGACCATGAATTCCGTCTGCCCGAGCGGGCTCACCTGCGTGACATCGACGTCCACCGTCCCCAGTCGGCCACCGGGTATCACGTTGTTGTTCGGACCGTAGACGCGATAGGAAACCTGGCCGCTCGAGTCGGTCAACGCTTGCCCGTTCGATCCAAACAGGCTCGACCCCTGGTAGTTCGGATTGATGACGATCCTCCCGCCCTGAATAGGCAGCCCGTTCGCTCCGATGGGGAGGATATTGTGCCCCGCCGCATCGACGAGCGTGTTGTTGGCGTCCAGTTGCAGCGCACCGTCCTTCGTCAGTGCGATGCCGGTGGCACCAGTGGACGACACGTAGTCGACCGGATAGAAACTGTGGTCACCCATATCTGCCTGATTGCCGACGCGAATGGACATGTCCTGCGTCGTATCCTGCCCTGGCACCCCGACAATTTGCCCTTGTGCATTCGCAAAGAGAAACGACGGATTGCCAGCTGCGTCGTAATCGGGCGCGCTCGCCGTCCCAGTCAACGCGGTGCCCTGGTACTGCGGATTGCGCACCGCATAGACGCCTTGGATCACGTTTCCGTTGGCGTCGAGCACCGCGAGTGGTTGCCCGTTGATCCCCAGGCGCCCCTGGTTGCCGACGGTGACCTGCCCCGCTGCACTCGCCTCTCCCGTCGCGCCCAGCACCGTGCCGTAGGTCCCGCTCAAGGTCGTATCGGAGATGCCGACGTCGAGCGACCGCCCGGTCTGCTGCATGGTACCCGCCGTAAAGTTCGGCACGCCCTCTTGAAAGGTGACACCTGTGCCCATCTGCCCGACGTAGGATTGGCTTCCACCGCCATACGGCGACTCGTAAATCTCCTGTACGGGGGATTCGATGTCCTCTGGCATAGAGACCTTGAATCCCGGCGTATCCTCATTCGCTAAGTTGTTGGCGAGCATCTGCTGCGCCCGTTCGTCGACCAACATCCCTGCGGCCGCTGTGGTCAATCCAGGTATCATGATTGATCCTCCCCACTAAGGCTGTGGCTTGTCCCCGACTCCTGTTCGCGAAGCGCGGGGCCACGACCTGCCCTTCGAGTTATCCTTTGCGGCGCCGACGGCTCGGCTTCGCCATCTGGTGTTCGCGATATCGGCGCCACTCGGGGCTGTCGAGCACCTTCCCCGTACCGATGACCACGCACTGCATCGGATTTTCGGCAATATGTACCGGGATCTGCAACTCTTCCTGCATGAGCTTGTCCAAACCGTCGACGAGTGCCCCGCCGCCGGTCAACATGACGCCTTTATCGAAAATATCCGCCGCGAGTTCCGGGGAGGTCTTCTCCAACACGGACTTCGTCGCCTGGATAATCGCTTGGATTGGTTCTTGCAGCGCCGTCCGCATCTCCTCGGCGTGAACCGTGACGGTCTTCGGCAGACCTGTGACCATATCGCGTCCACGCACGTCCATGTCATTCTGGCGACCGCCTGGAAAGACGGTTGCGAGTTCCTTCTTCAACTCTTCCGCCGTCCGTTCGCCAATCATGAGGTTGTATTCACGGCGTATGTATTTGACGATGGCTTCGTCAAGCTTGTCCCCAGCGATGCGGAGAGAAGCGGAGGTGACGACGTCGCCAAGAGACAAGACGGCAATGTCTGTCGTTCCTCCACCAATGTCGACGACCATACTCCCACTAGGCTCAAAGATGTTGAGTCCAGCGCCAATCGCAGCGGCTTTTGGCTCCTCAATCAAGTCCACCTTCTTTACGCCCACGGCCTCCGCCGCTTCGCGTACCGCCTTCTGCTCGACGGACGTAATCCCGGCCGGGATGCAGATCATGAGACGCGGCCTAGCGAACGTGCTCTTGCCAATGATCTTGCGCAAGAAGTGGCGAAGCATAATCTCCGTAACGTCGAAATCTGCAATGACACCTTCACGAAGCGGGCGAATGGCCACGATGTTACCTGGCGTTCGCCCGAGCATGCGGCGGGCTTCTTCGCCGACAGCAACCACCTGTTTTGTCACCTGATCTATCGCAACGACGGAGGGTTCATCGAGTACAATTCCTTGTCCTTTGACGTGCACCAGCACGTTAGCGGTTCCTAAGTCGACTCCAATATCCCGAGAAAACATTTGCGGCGAGTCCTCCTAATCTAGGGCGTGCACCGAAGCGTACAAAGCGTTCATATGTTTGTGCATGAGGTAGTAGAATAGAATAGATAGAATGTAGTTCTACAAGCCGCTGGAAACTCCTTTACGAGATTCGAACTTTTTCGACTCGATCTGCGGTTCGTCGTCCTTGTGGTACTTCAACTTCGTCGCTTCGCCACCGCGCAGATGCCGGATGGACTTGTGATACTCAAGAATCTCCTTGACGCGGTTCGCTAGGTCAGGGTTGATCTCCGGCAAGCGCTCGGTGAGATCCTTGTGTACGGTACTTTTTGAAACGCCAAATTCCCGGGCTATCGTGCGGACTGTGTTGCGAGTCTCGACGATGTATTCCCCGATTTTGAGAGTACGCTCCTTGATGTAGTCATGCACTCCCCTCGCCTCCCCATGCAGGTCAGTTGGTCTGATACAGTATATGAGGGGGTGTACACCGTATGCCTTGGCTAGCCCGCGCATGGCTTGGCCGAACAGGAGTTTTCACGGATAAGGTGGGTTTACTTCCTGGGAAATAAGTGTCGAAACCTTATTGCCCAAGGCACTTTGTCGATCCGGTGGTCGACAGCGAAGGCTGGAAAAATATTTTCATCGACCGGGATCGACACCCGGGCGATAGGCCGAGAAAATGCAGAGACGGGCGTGCGGCCACCGCTAGTCATAAGCTGTAGCCGGGTCTGCCGACAAAAAAGAACCGCCTCGTTTCCGAGACGGTAGATAAGTCAAGCGTCCACTTATGTGGATTATTGCTTCGGTAGGAGCGATTCGGGATCGACCGGTTGGCCGTTGTAATCAACCTGGAAGTACAGGTGGTTGCCTTCGCTCTTCTCGAACACGTTCGCACCAGCCGTACCGAGGGTCTGTCCTTGGTGAATGGTCTCGCCCGCTTTGACGTCGACCGATTCCAGAGACTGATAAGTTTCCGTATAGCCATCCGGGCTTTGGACGACAACCTCTTGGCCGTAGAGCGGTTGATTGTCGACTTTGCTGACCGTTCCGCTGAGAGCTGCGTCGACTTCGAAACTAGATCCACCGGAGGTCTTGATGTCGATCCCCTGGTGCGGATAGTATTCGTTGTCGTACTCCACGAGAGCGGACTCCTGTTGCTGCAGCGTGCCCTTTACTGGGAAGAACGGAACCGTGACTTCGGTTTTTGTTCCGTCAGCAACTGGCCAAACGAATGGTTCCTTGGGCTGCTCAATCGATGTGGTCGTCCCGTTGGAATCCGTGGCGGTCACACTTGTCGGACTGGATCCCATTTGACTGCGGGCATACATCAATCCGATAATGACAGCTGCTGCTCCAAGGTAGATTGCTGGATAGAGCCAGCGTTTTGCCATGACACGCTTTGCGTTTGCTGGACGCCCCGTCGCTTTGTTGTGGGCATCCGGTTTCTTGTTTTCATTGTTCGGATGTTGTTTTTCATCCATGTGGCGCTCACCTCAGTAGTGAGTCTCGCCACGGAAAATAGATTCTATACCTAGTGTCCAAAAAAGGACTAGAATCTGTGCATTATAAGAGATGAGCGAATGAGCCTAGCAATATTTCCCCAACCATTACCCCGACTGTTCCCCTATCCGTCACACGAATTCGCCGTCCGACTGGACTGAAGTGCCTGGGTAAAAATGAGATAGGATATGTTGCCAGTCCATCCCCTTCGCCGCGAGCGCCTGCGCCTCGTGGAGACTCATTCCGATGTCGAGCCCTCTGCCATAGGACGTGATAGTCAGTCCTTGCTTGCCGACCTGCCACTGAAAGTCGGTCGACGGGAGGCTTAGCTTCGCCGCGAAGTCAGCACCGGTCATGGTCTGATCGCCAGCTTTGACAGACGTCACGAAGCCATCTGGGGCGCGGGTGAGTTTGAGTTGGTTGAGCTTTACCGCCGCCTGTCCGAACGCCTGTCCGAGTTCGCGGGATTCGAACGTGTTTGCCGAGATGCGGTCGGGATCGACCGCGTCATCCGGGCAAGCGATGGCAGGAAGGTACGGAATCGACTGGTGCAGGGCATCCACACTCGATCTCGTCTTCCCCGGCGACTCCTCAAACATAAACGCGAGGATTGGCTTCTTCTGATAGACGATGATTTGACCGTCTGTCGCTTCTACTGCAGCTTGCAATTGCGAGAGAAACTGAAGCGACTGATTGGGGTATTCCGCTTCGACGTCCGATTCGGTAGCAATTGGCAGGTCGAGCGACGCGTCGTCTGTGACGTCGGCGCCGTGCTGATCGGCGACAGAAGGCGTACCTCCTCGTTGCGTCATCGCGTGGATGGCGTACGTTCGCGTGGCGACAGCGGCTGCCTTGAGGCTCGCCATCGGGGCTCCGGGCGAAAATTCGGCGGAAAGTACGTCGAGGACGTAGTTGTTCAACGTCATCGTTGTAGTAGACTCGGTTTCCGTACTGTAGACGCGGATTTGGCGCTTGGCGTCGGACGTGTGGAGCCAGGCGGTGACATCTGGCATCGGCCCGCGGTGCACGCTTCTCGCGATCATCGTCGGCAAGCCGACAATGGCGAAAAAGATCAACGCAATGCGAACGACAAAGCGCAGGACTTCGCTCGGGGTGACGTCCGCCTCTGGTTGATTCGGTGGCGATCCTCCTGTGAATGCCCGTCCCTTCGCTCGATTCGATGCTCTTTTGGTCGGCACGAAACGCCGCTGCGTCATCGAGGCTGCATCTCCTTTCCATCGCGTTAGCGCGTCGAACCACTCGTGTAACGCTTAACTAGCAGATAGATATGCTTGTCTACACATAGATATGAAAAAGGGTTCGCACCTGCTAGACATGAGGCTGCCAGCGCTAAGCCAGAAAAGGACCTTTCACCGCCCGGCAAAAGAAACTAAAAAAGGCGACGCACCGACGTGGTCGGGCTTCGCCTTGGTAGGATTCGAGCATCCTGTTCCTATGTGATTGTTCATCTTCCTGTGAGGGAACGCCGAGTGGTTCTAGCGGCGTCCCTGTATCAACACAGAATCAACGGGATGAGTCCACCTCGTCATCGTCGTCATAGCGCTCGATTTTGGCGCCAATCGCCTGGAACTTCCCGACGAGGTTGTCGTAGCCGCGATCGATATGGTGCAAGCCGTGCACTTCCGTCTGGCCGTCCGCCATGAGACCAGCGATGACGAGTGCCGCGCCGGCACGCAAATCCGTGGAGGTCACGCGCGCGCCTGACAGGGAATGGACCCCTTCCACGACGGCCGTTCGGCCCTCGATGTGGATGTTCGCACCCATGCGTTGCAACTCCGCCACGTGCATGAAACGATTTTCAAACACCGTCTCTGTGATGGTGCTGGTGCCCGAGCAGACGGTCAATGCGGCCACCATTTGCGCCTGCATGTCGGTCGGGTACGACGGATAGTAATGCGTCTTGACGTCGAGTGGACGCATGCGCCCGGACTCACAAGGCCATACTTTGATGCCGTCGACCCGGTCCTCAACCTGCGCACCCGCTTCTTCCAACTTGGCGATGAGAGACATGATGTGCTGCGACACCGCGTTCTCCACATACAGACCATTCCCCATCATGGCACCTGCCACGAGGAACGTCCCCGCCTCAATCCGATCCGGAATGACCGAGTGCGAAGCCCCGTGCATCACGTCGACGCCGTCGATGCGGATGATATCCGTACCCGCACCGCGCACGCGAGCGCCCATGGCGTTGAGGTAGTTGGCGAGATCGACATTTTCAGGCTCTTTCGCCGCGTTCTCGATGATGGTCTGGCCGTTCGCAAGGGCCGCCGCCATCATGATATTCTGCGTTGCGCCGACACTTGGAATGTCCAGATAAATCCGCGCACCGCGAAGACCCCCTGCGGGCGCCTTTAAGTGGACAAAGCCGTTTTCGACAACGGATGTCGCGCCCATGGCCTCGAGACCTTTGATGTGCAGATCTACGGGGCGCGGGCCAATATTACAGCCGCCCGGAAGGGCGATAATAGCCTCTCCAAAACGTGCCAACAGCGGTCCCGCAACGACAAAGGAGGCACGCATACGGCGCACGAGATCATACGGTGGCGTGACGCTGTGGATGTTCCTCGCGTCGATGCGAACGCCACCCGGCTGCCATTCCACCGCAGCTCCGAGTGCAGCCACCGTGTTTGCCATATTCTCCACATCTAAAAGATGTGGCACTTCATCAATATCGCTGACACCTTCTGCAGCGAGAAGGCTTGCAGCCAAAATCGGTAAGACGGCATTTTTTGCGCCGCTTACGCGGACGGTCCCTTCAATACGATGTCCGCCTTCAATGAGTATCCTTGCCATTCCGTAACCTCCGCTCAAGTCTCAGGACTCCTCGTCACGAAGCGTTACGTGGACGTGTCGCCTAGTACGTTGTGGTTATAATCGGTGTTCCGACCAAGACGTCAGTTCTATGATGGTACGTATCGTCATGGACAGCTACTTGTAGGTCCATGCGCTTCCCATTCGTATCAATGTACGTCAGAGGGTCTCCGGAATACCCTGATAGACTCGTCTCATAGGTGGTTCTGAGCGCTTCGACCGTGCTCGCGTGTACGCTCTTCAAGGCGTTCGACGCGATGGTGTTGGCTTGTTGCTCGTTCGTCATGGCAGACAGGCTGCCAGTGAAGTACGCGCTCATCTGCGGCGTACCCTGTACAGATGACACCGTCTGCTCGATGGCGTCATACTGAGCAGAGAACAGATTGAGACCCGCAGAAGTTCCCAGCGCGGTCACCGTGAGCACCGTTTCAGAACCAGTCGAAGTGGTTTGCGGCGAAGCCGCGCCACCTTGCAGACTCGTCAGAACCAGTTGTATCTCCGTGGAACCCGACCAAGTCCCGTCCACTTGATAAAACTTTTCATTCTGTTCGGACCGAGTAGTTACTTTCGCGTTCGTTAAGTCAAATTCCTGCTCCAACTGTTGCCCGATAGCTTCCAGTTGTTGTTCACTATGGTAATTGGCGTCTAACACGGTCCAGTCGTGGATCGCGTAACCGGTCGGCGTAGCTCCCGTCGCGGAGTACGCCGTATTCAGATAGTTGAACTGCCGCGTACCATCCGATGATTGCACCGCACTCGATGCGGCCTGACCCCCTGTGGACGCCTGTGCCGTCGTCCCCGACGGACCGTGCACCAGACATGCTCCGATGGCGACAAACACACTCGCCCATACGAACTGTTTGACCCTCCGTTTGATGCGACGACGTCTGAGTCGAGCCCTTCGCTGCTGCGCGTTAGTCTGTGCCATTTCAGCTACCTCCATCCAAACTCTGGGGAATCTCGCGATTCACACGGCGGTGAACTCTCGCGTGTCTACCAGCAGTCTGGACGGGCGGCGTCCGGTTTATACTTGTTCAGTTGAGAAGTGTTACTAGATTCACCTCGCTGCTAGATTGTGCAAGGCAAATCTCGCGAGGCAGTCCTAGTCAATACAAATACGTTGAATCCACCCCGGGAACGGGGGTCGTTCGCCACACGGGCTCGTAGAATCTCCCCGAGCCGCAGAATAGCTACAACGCCCGCACAAACAGCATGGATCCAAGGATGAGGATGGCGACCAAAACCGCCAACAATCCCCCGGCCAGCGCGAGAAAAAATCGCAACATCTGGACCTGCGGACTCAACGGTTGGTTCACAAACTTATCCCATTTGACTGCGCTGAGTGCCCACCAGGCAGCAAGAAGGCCCGCAAAGAAGAAAAGCAGGGCCACCGTGCCGTCGATTCCAAGCGTCAGCGGCGGACTTGCGGTCGTTTGGGTCATGGTCGAAATCCCCCATCTACCATACGCCTAAAGCCGATTTCCAACAACGCTTCACAGTCCCCTCACTTGAATTCGCTTGAAGACACCCGCCAAGGCAGCAAGCGAGATAAGTCCAGCCAAAACCACCAGCCAAACGTGCCAGGGCGAAGCAACCACCACTGACCACGCCAGCCAAATGTACAGTGCACTGGCAAGGCCTTGGACGATGATCAGTCGTAGTTGGACGCCCATCGGCAACGCTTTGAGCAGCGCGGGAAGGACAGACCATGTGGCCGCCTGCAAGGCGACACCAAGGAGCCATACCCAGACCAACCAACCGGGACCATGCCAAGGGGATCCAGATACCTGGTATTGAATCTCGGTCAATTGTACCGTGCGCAGCGCGTGCCACGCTACCCAAGTGGGTAACGTTTGCAAAATTGTTGATATCACGAGTGCGACGATGGTGACCACGCGGACTTCTGATGCTCGTACACCTTCCCCTAGCGGCAACCTGCAGAAAAGATAGAATGTGCTAAGAACAGTAAGGACCATGCCGAGAAAAGCTTGTGCCAAGGTCGGTGCGAGAATCAAGATACAGAGTCCAAACGTAGCCCACGCGCCCACGAGCGCTTCATCGTGTGCACGAGCTGTATTCGCGCGGTCAGCGCGACGCCCGCGCGCGAACATCCACAGCGCGGCCGCAAGATACAGCACCAGCGTGACGAGCGTCGTCGCGATACCTACTCGGAACCCCTCGTGCTCTTGCAAGCCAAGCAACGAAAACAGATACGTTTCTGCCTGTCCATGGTTGAGCAACACGCCGACGAAGCCGAGCAAGGCAGCGACGGCCGAAACGGCATACAGCCACATGGACAGCGAATAGGAGACTCGTACGGGCGTACCTCGACCCGAGATGGCGAGGAACACAACCCCGGCGAGCGACAGAAGTGACGTCAACCAAATCCAAGAAGTCAAACCAATCCTCCTTACAATGGAGCGGTATAGTCAATCGCGTACAACGAGAACTCCATGCCGCGTGGATTGCGACGCAGCGGGCAAATGACGCGACAAGACTAGTCTATGACATTGTACAGCGTTTATGAAATCGACGCCGCGCAATGCCCGGCCCACTGGCCTTTGTCCCGCTATCCGGCCAACCCCACCATGCGGCGAGATCGACATATCGCCGGGCGACATACAAAGACACCCGACGCATCGGCGCCGGGTGTCTTCAATCCGTCTTGGTGTTCAAAGGCGCTTACTTGGCGCTTGTGAGAAATCCGTTCAACTTCTGATGTTCTTCAATCGCCTGCAGCCGCAGCTCTGAACGCAACAGTGCAGCCTTCGCGCGGTTCACATCGACGTCGTCGGCGCTCTGGCTGAGGCGGCGCTCAGCGCGCGCCTTGGCCAGTTGCACCCGATCCGCGTCGATATCCTCCGGCAACTCGGCCGTATCCGCCAGCAAGGTGATCTTGTCAGGCAGGACTTCGACAAAGCCGCCGGAGACCGGTACGACGTCCTCGCGGCCATCGTCCAGTTTCAGTCGAACCAAGCAAGGTTTGACGGAAGTTGCCAAGGCCATGTGCTTCGGCAAAATTCCGAGTTCACCGTACCCGCCCTGAAGCGTCACCATCCGAACGTTCTGCTCGAGAATGACGCGCTCAGGCGTCACGATTTCAAGAGGTACCGTTAGCAACCCGCTCACCTACCTTCCTGTGACAGGCACTTCGACGTCACGAAGCGTAGCCGTCCTTCTTGGCCTTTTCAATAACGTCTTCAATCGGACCACAGTACCGGAAGTAGGTCTCCGGAATGTCGTCGTGCTTGCCGTCGAGGATTTCACGGAAACTGCGAACCGTATCTTGAACGGAGCAGTATTTGCCCGGGATACCGGTAAATACCTCGCCGACGAAGAACGGTTGCGACAGGAAGTTTTGAATCTTACGTGCACGGGACACCGTCAAGCGGTCCTCGTCCGTCAATTCGTCCATACCGAGAATTGCAATGATGTCCTGCAACTCGCGATAGCGTTGAAGAACTGCCTGAACGCCGCGCGCGACGTCGTAGTGCTCCTGACCGACGATGTCCGGCTGGAGGGCACGAGACGTGGACGCAAGTGGATCGACGGCAGGGTACAAGCCCATGTCGGAAATCTTACGGTCCAAGTTCGTCGTCGCATCCAAGTGAGCGAACGTGTTCGCCGGCGCTGGGTCGGTGTAGTCATCGGCAGGCACGTAAACGGCCTGAATGGACGTAATCGAACCTTTGACCGTCGAAGCGATACGCTCTTGCAACTGGCCCATCTCCGTCGCGAGGGTCGGTTGGTAACCGACGGCCGATGGCATACGACCCAAGAGGGCGGACACCTCAGCACCAGCCTGCGTGAAGCGGAAAATGTTATCAATGAAGAACAGCACGTCGCGTTCTTCGACGTCGCGGAAGTATTCCGCTAACGTCAGACCCGACAGAGCCACGCGGAGACGCGCACCTGGCGGCTCGTTCATCTGACCGAACACCATGCTCGTCTTTTCAAGGACGCCGGAGTCCTTCATTTCGTGATACAAGTCATTACCCTCACGGGTA
This sequence comes from Alicyclobacillus fastidiosus, assembly GCA_029166985.1. GTDB lineage: Bacteria > Bacillota > Bacilli > Alicyclobacillales > Alicyclobacillaceae > Alicyclobacillus > Alicyclobacillus fastidiosus_A. The sequence goes on from CP119138.1 coordinate 4,834,116, forward strand.
CGTTCGCCAACACCTGCGAATACGGAGTAACCGCCGTGTTCCTTCGCGATGTTGTGAATCAGCTCCTGAATCAAGACCGTCTTACCTACACCTGCACCACCGAACAGACCGACCTTACCGCCCTTGATGTACGGAGCGAGCAAGTCGACGACCTTGATGCCCGTCTCGAAGATCTCCGTCTTCGTGGTCAGGTCGCTGAACTTCGGAGCATCGCGGTGAATCGGCCAGCTCTGCTCAGCGTCTGCAGGGCCCGCTTCGTCGATGGTTTCACCCAAGACGTTGAAGATGCGACCCAGTGTGCCTTGGCCGACAGGCATGCTGATGGCATGGCCTGTGTCTACTACTTCGGTACCGCGCACGAGGCCGTCCGTAGACGACATAGCGACGGCGCGAACCACGTTATCACCAAGGTGCAAAGCAACTTCCAGCGTCAAGTGGATGTCGATTTCACCTTGGTAGTCAATGCGCAGGGCGTTGTTGATGGCCGGCAGCTGGCCGTCCTCAAAGCGGACGTCGACGACCGGACCCGTGACCTGCACGACATGTCCTTTGCTCACGTAGTTCCCTCCTGTTCTCGATTAACTAAGGGCATTCGCACCGCCGACGATCTCTGCAATCTGCGTCGTGATAGCCGCTTGGCGAGCACGGTTCAGTGACAGCGTATAATCGGCGATAATGTCCTTCGCGTTTTCGGTTGCATTGCCCATTGCGGTCATGCGAGCGGCGTGCTCAGATGCTTTCGCGTCGAGGACCGCCTGATAGACCAATGTTTCTGCGTATCGAGGTAATAGTGCGGCCATAACCGCTTCCTCGTCCGGTTCGAACTCGTATTGTCGACGCGGGCCAGTGTGCTCGTCTGTCAGGCTGTCTAGTGGCAACACCTTCTTGACGACCGCTCTCTGCGACACCGCGTTAATAAACTCGTTGTAGATGAAGTACAGTTCATCAAACTCTTCGCGCTCGTACGACTGCACCATTTCCTCCGCAAGGCTGCGAACGGACTGGTAGGTCGGCGAGTCGTCCAAGTCGACCACTTCGGCGCCGATTGGAAAGTCGCGTCGTTTGAAGAAATCTCTGCCCCGCTTGCCGACGGCGAAAATCGTAAACGCCGACTTGTCTTTTTTACCGAACTCCTGCATCGCAGCGCGTACGACCTGTGCGTTGTACGGACCTGCGAGACCACGGTCGGCGGTGATGACCAAGTAGCCAGTCCGTTTCACAGGACGGGAAGCTAGCAGTGGGTGCTTCACGTGCCGAGCCGATGCGGATACGTTCGCCAACATGTCTTGCAACTTCGCCAGGTACGGTTTGGACTGCTGGACTGCGTCCTGAACGCGACGCAACTTAGCGGCCGCCACCATCTCCATGGCCTTGGTGATTTGAGATGTATTTTGAACGCTGCGAATCCGGCGTTTAATTTCACGCGTGTTTTGCGGCAATGCCTTTCACCACCCATCGTCTCTTCGGTTTTCGCCGCCGCGAATCAAGCGATCAATGTGGACTTAGGCCACAAAGGTCGCCTTGAACTTTGCGACTGCTTCCTTGAGAAGTGCGACCGTGTCGTCTTCGAGCGTCGTGCGCTCCTGCATTTGCTGGAAGATCTGCGGATACTCGCGACCGATGAACGCCAACCACTCAGCCTCAAACTTGAGCACGGATTCGAGCGGGACATCGTCCAAGTAGCCGTTGACACCGGTCCACAACGATGCGACCTGACGGTCGAACGTGAGCGGCTGGTATTGCGGCTGCTTCAGCAGTTCCGTCATGCGCGCGCCGCGCTTCAACGTGTCCTGCGTAGCCTTGTCGAGATCACTGCCGAACTGCGTGAAAGCCTGGAGCTCGCGGTACTGCGCGAGGTCTAGCTTCAACGTGCCGGCGACCTTCTTCATCGCCTTCGTCTGAGCGGAGCTGCCGACGCGAGAGACGGAGCTGCCGACGTTGACGGCTGGGCGAACGCCCGCGAAGAACAGGTCGGATTCCAAGAAGATCTGACCGTCCGTGATGGAGATGACGTTGGTCGGAATGTAAGCCGAGATGTCACCCGCTTGCGTCTCGATGAACGGAAGGGCGGTCAGCGAACCAGAACCGTTAGCCTCGTTCAACTTCGCCGCGCGCTCAAGCAGACGGGAGTGCAGGTAGAAGACGTCACCAGGATAAGCTTCACGACCTGGAGGACGACGGAGCAGCAAGGACATTTCGCGGTATGCTGCAGCGTGCTTCGTCAAGTCGTCGTACACGACGAGCGCGTGCCCGCCATTGTACAGGTAGTGCTCAGCCATCGCACAGCCTGCATACGGTGCCAAATAGAGAAGCGGTGCAGCCTCAGAGGCACTTGCAGCGACGATGATGGTATATTCGAGGGCTCCGTGGCGGCGCAGTGTCTCAACCACTTGTGCGATGGTCGATTGCTTCTGGCCAATAGCGACGTAGACACAAACTACACCTTTGCCCTTTTGGTTGAGGATGGTGTCGAGCGCGATGGCGGTTTTACCAGTTTGGCGGTCACCGATGATCAGCTCGCGCTGTCCGCGACCGATTGGAACCATCGCGTCGATAGCCTTAATACCCGTCTCGAGTGGCTCGTGGACGGATTTGCGGACGATGACGCCCGGCGCAGCCGATTCCACAGGACGGTACGTCTGTGTTTCAATCGGGCCATTGTTGTCAAGAGGTTGTCCGAGCGCGTTCACGACGCGACCCAGCAGTGCATCCCCGACCGGCACCTGAACAAGGCGACCTGTGCGGCGAACTTGCTCGCCCTCCTGGATGCCTGTGACTGATCCCAAGACGACGACACCAACGTTGTCCTCCTCGAGGTTCAGCGTCATGCCGTAGCCGCCGTGTTCAAACTCGACCAGCTCACCGGCCATGACGTTGTCCAGGCCGTGAAGACGGGCGATACCGTCACCGACAGACAGGACAATACCGGTATCGTTGACTTGGATTTGCGCGTCAAACTGCTCGATTTGCTGTTTAATCAGCGCACTGATTTCATCCGGTCGAATACTCAACGTGTTCCCTCCTTGCGACCTGTACCTGTAGCGAGCCGGTTCCGAAACTGGCGAAGCGCATTTTCCGTCGTGGCATCCAGCACGCGGTTGCCGACTTGAATCCGATATCCCGCAATCAGCGACGGATTCACGCGAACGACCGGGTGTATCTGTTTGCCGTACGACTGAGCCAGCCGCGCGACGATGGCTTCTGTTTGAGCTTCGGAGAGCGGCTGTGCCGCTTCGATGTCTACTTCAAGCCGACCTTTCAACTCGTCGACTAATTCGTGATAACGTTGTGCGATGGCCGACACGTAGCTTCCGCGGTGCCGTTCCAGCAAGAGTGCGATGAAGTTGCGCAGGTCTTTGCGAAGCTCGCCTGCGAACAACTTATCTATGGTCGAAAGCTTCATATCCTGCGTTAAAACCGGATGTGCCAAGAGCGCCTTGAGGTCCGAGGATGCGCCGAGCGCACTCCCCAGTTGTCCAAGTTGTGCGTCGATCTCGTCGGTCGCCCCGTGCGCCTGTGCGTAGGCCAACAAGCCGCGAGCGTATCGATTGATCACTGCCCCACTCAGCATACGAGTTCACCCAGGCGTTTCTCAGCCTCGGCTACCATCTCGTTGTGCACCTCAGCCGTTACGTGTTCGTGCAACAGCTTCGACGTGAGCTCAACGGTCAACAGAGCGACACGTTGCGTGACAGCAGCAATCGCTTCGTCGCGCTCACGCGCGATGGCAGCGCGGTTCTCTTCGAGGATCCGTGAAACTTCATCTTCCGCTTTTTGAATGATCTCACGAGCTTGTTCATCAGCGCGGACACGAGCTGCATCGAGAATGTTCTTCGCTTCCTTGCGCGCTTCATCGAGCAAACGCTTTTGCTCCGAGAGAAGCTTCGCAGCCTCTTCGCGGCTGTGCTCTGCATCCGTAATCTGGCTTTCAACGTGTTTGCGGCGTTGCTCCAACATGTTTGCGAGCGGTTTAAATGCAAATCGTTGAATGATGAAGAAAACAATCAAGAAACAGACAATCGAGAATATGAACGTCCCTAACTGAAAGACGCCCCCCATTCGCGCCACTCCCTTCTGCTATGGAATCGCGTTCGGACGCAAATCGACTTTCGCAGCGCCGCGCTTCGCGGCACTGGTCGGATGTAAAACTTAAAGTTTGCCGGCTGTGAACAAAATGATAATACCGAACGCCAGCGCGATAACCGGGAAAGCCTCGACGAGCGCCACACCGAGCAGTGCGCTCGCAAAGATGGAACCGCGTGCTTCTGGTTGACGTGCAACACCTTCGACGTACTTGCTCATAACCAAACCGTCACCGACACCTGAACCGACAGCTGCAAGACCCAAAAGAAGCGCAACCGCAACGTCGTAAATCGCTTGTACCATTTGTGCCATAGGTTGAAATCCTCCTCAATGGTTCACTCGTTCACACGAAGATTAGTGATTTGCGTGGCCTTCAAACGATTTGTTCCCGACATACAGGCACATCAAGATGGAGAAGACGTACGCCTGAATCGTGGCGACAAATCCGCTGTACAACAGCCACAGGATGATCAACGGAAGCTGCCATGGCAACCAATGGAACGCGAACGGCGCCTTGAGCATGATTCCGAGCAGGGCTTCACCTGCAAAAATGTTACCGTAGAGTCGCATGCCGTGCGTGAGCGGGTTGGTAATCTCCTCGATCACGGCGAGCGGCGATGGTGAATAGAAGTGCTTGAACCACTGTTTCGGATGACGCAGGCCACGCGCGTGGCTGATCACCCACACCATCACAGCAATCCCAAGCGCCATGCTCATGCTCGACGTCGGCGAGTCGAACAGTTCAACGTCGCCTTTCGCCCCAGCCAGGTCCGAAGGCTTGAGACCCCACACGTGGATGTTCGCACCGAAGTGGACCGACATGGTCATGATGAGCCCCAACCAGTTGGCGATGAACAGGAACAGGAGCATCGTAAACGCGAGCGGCAGGATGAAATTGACCGACTGCTGTGTCGGCATCGTCTCACGAGCCATATTGGTCGTGAAGTCGACCGCCCACTCCATCAGGTTCTGCAAACCGCGGGGACGACGCATGTCCATGCGCGCAACTGCGACGCGCAGGAGTACGAACATGACAAGACCCGTGAACAATATCGTGGCAATCACGGTAAAGTTGGTCTGCCAAATCGTCCCCGCAAATAACGTGGGGAATGCTGGCACTATCTCACCTACTTTTCTTTGGTATTGTCACTCGGGTTCATGGCATAACTGTACAGTCCGACAAAGACGAAGACGAAACCAAGTAGGTACCCGATGAGTGCCGCGTACGGATTGAAGACCGTACGGAATTTGAGGGAAACCACCATAATGAGCACGATGAGGATGAGACGTGTGAACATCCCCACCATTCCTGAAGCAAACAGCGCAGCCCCCTGCGTGTTGTTGTTGTGGTGTCCCTGACGGATCATGCTGAAGACCACGTAAAGTCCGCCGAGTTCCCCTAATAACAGGCCGCTCACCGCAACCCGCAAATCGGCGAGGACAATCCAAGCCAGCACAGTCAGGCCGATAAACACCAGCCAGGATATAGTGATTGCACGAAGGCGTTTGTTCAATCGGTCTACACTCATGGTTTGTCTCCTAAAATCTGTTTGGCGAGGATCGCAAGTCCCGATCCACCCACGACGACACCCAAGATGGCCCCAATAACCGTCAGCCAGACATGGTGCAGCTGCTCTGCAAAGCGGTAACCCAGAAAGGTGAAGACGACAATGCAGACTGCAAGCTGAAGTGTTGCACCGGAGTAAACTGCAAACGTTTTCCACGGATTTTGGTTCTTTAACCGGGATTTCTCCGACTTAGGACGCTGTTCCTTTGCGAACGCGCACACCACCTAGTACAGGATGAAGAGAGGGACATCAGATGAATGAATCATTCATCGCGGTGTTGGGTATTGACGCGATTTCACCAACCACGTTCATATCCTACCCCTTAGCAATAAAAGGTAATCAATGAACGGAAGGAGTTTCCAGAAACGGGTGCGCAGGCACCAGTTTCGTAGTGTGAAACACCTGGCTCTCAGGGTGAAATGCCAGAACCCTCGCCTATAGTACACTAGCGCAATTTCCTGTGTCAATGAATGTACGCTTGACATTTCATCTTTCCCGATTCCATTTAGCACTTGTTCATAAAACTGTCGCGAACTCGCGTCCAATCGAGCGTTGTCGGCCGTTTGCGAGGGGGCGTTCGGGGGTGGTAAAGCGGGGCGAGCCGCCGAAGAGGTGGTTGAGCCCGCCTCTTCGGTGTTCGCTGTTTGGAAGCTTGACAAAGTTAGAACAGCTTTTCACTTTCCTGGTAGCGGAATGGTTGAGGTGCCTCTCCCCTGCCGAAGTGGTAGAGGATGGCATCCACAATTCGATTTGCCGCCCGCCCGTCGCCATACGGGTTCTTGCGCCCCGCCATGTCTTCGTAAGCGGACTTGTCGGTCAACAGCCGCTCGGCTTCGCGAACGATGGCCTCCTCGTCGGTTCCGACGAGTTTCAGCGTACCCGCATCAATGCCCTCTGGGCGCTCGGTGGTGTCGCGCAAGACCAACACAGGTACGCCGAGCGAAGGCGCCTCTTCCTGAATTCCGCCGGAGTCGGTGAGGATAAGTGTCGATCTCGCCATAAAGTTGTGGTTGTCCACAATGCCGAGCGGATCTAACAGGTGAATCCGCGGATGGCCGGAGAGAATCGTAAACACCGTGTCCCGCACCGTCGGGTTCAGGTGGACAGGGTACACCAACTGCACATCTTCGTGCGCCTCGACGATGCGCCGAGCGGCGCGGCAGATGCGCTCGAGGTTCTCGCCCCAGTTCTCGCGGCGATGCGACGTCATGTAAATCAAACGACTGCCCGCAGGAAGCGCGTCGATGACCGGGTGCTGATACGCTTCCTTGACCGTCGTCCGCATGGCGTCGATCGCCGTGTTCCCGGTCACGAAGATGGCCGCCTCGGGGCGTCCCTCATTTTTCAGATTTTGCGCCGACAGGTCAGTCGGGGCGAAGAACAAGTCGCACAACACGTCGGCCAACTGTCGATTCATTTCCTCTGGGAACGGCGAGTATTTATTGTACGTCCGCAGTCCCGCCTCGACGTGGCCAATGGCGATCTGTTGGTAGAACGCCGCAAGCGCCGCCGCAAACGTCGTCGTCGTATCGCCGTGGACGAGCACAATATCCGGCTTATGCTGCGCCAAGACCCCCTCCAGACCATTGAGCGCCTTCGTCGTAATCTTGGCGAGGGTCTGATTCGGCTCCATAATGTCGAGGTCCTCGTTCGGCTCGACGCCGAACACTTCGAGTACTTGGTCTAACATCTCCCGATGCTGTGCCGTGACACAGACGATCGATTCGATTTGTGGGTGCGCTTCCAACGCACGCACCAAAGGTGCCATTTTCACGGCTTCAGGTCTCGTTCCAAACACGGTCATCACGCGCACAGGCGTTGCACTCAACGTGGCTCCTCCTCGAAACAGACAACTTCCGCGCTACACTGGCGCAACTGACCGCGCGAATGGGCGGTCAGACCAGTGCCAGCCGCGGTTTACTTCGTGCCAAACAAACGGTCGCCGGCGTCGCCGAGGCCAGGGACGATATAGCCGTGGTCATTCAGATAATCGTCGACCGCCGCGGTGTAAATGTCGACGTCCTCGTGGTCTTGTTGGACCGTGCGGATGCCCTCTGGCACCGCGACGAGGCACATCAACTTCGGTTGCTTTGCGCCGCGTGCTTTCACAGCCGTAAGGGCGGCTGAGGCAGACCCGCCTGTGGCGAGCATCGGATCGACGACGATGACGTCGCGCTCCTCCACATTCGCCGGCAATTTGCAGTAGTACTCAACAGGCTGTAAGGTCTCCGGATCTCGATAGAGGCCCACGTGCCCAACTTTTGCGGTGGGGATCAAATTGAGAATCCCGTCAAGCATTCCGAGCCCGGCCCGCAACACCGGCACGAGCGCCAGCGTCTTCCCGGCGATGACGTTCGTCCGTGCGCGGGCGACAGGCGTGTCCACTTCGGTCTCGACAAGTGGCAAATTTCTCGTGATTTCGTACGCCATGAGCATCGATACTTCCTGCACCAGCGCCCGAAACTCCTTCGTACCTGTATCTTTGTTCCGTATGTATGTGAGCTTGTGTTGAATCAATGGATGGTCAAGCACATGGACCTGTCCCAAGGGGCGACGCTCCTTCTGTGTCATTTACGGTTATTATAGCAAATTCCATGGTCGCCCACGGCGAGAATTCACGGTGAACAAACGTGGCAGGGTGAACTGTTTGCACGGCTTTGCACACGTTCGCCACACCTTCGCGAGCGACGTACACGCTTAAGTTGTGAAATGTTGGTCAATGGTATCCGATGAGTGCAATCCATCGGGCGCCTGATTCCACACGGATGGAGAGGGGGCGAATGGATGAAGCAATGGATGAGAGCATAGCAAGTGGCTGGGAGAGGCATTGCATTGGACCAGGCTGCTGCGTTCACGAGGCTTTGCATGGCTTTTGCACCGCTGAAAATCGGGTTGGCCGATCCCCCGCCAGAGTGCGAGCCACAGGTGACGATTCACCGGCGGCTCCTCTGAATTAGGCCCGCCGAAGCAGCGGATGGACTGGGCCAGACCCGCTGCAGGCGTCCGAAGGCAGAACTCACTCGACGTAGCTCAGTGTCTCATAGAGCGGAAAGCGTGCGGTGAGCGCCTCTACTTTCGCGCTGGCCGCGTGACGAACCGCTTCCGTGAACTCCCCTTGGAGAACGAGGTGGAAGATCTCGGCGATTTCACCCATCGCCTCTTCGTCCATGCCGCGCGTCGTCACGGCCGGAGTGCCGATGCGAATGCCGCTCGTGACCATCGGGCTCGCCGGATCGAACGGGATGGCGTTTTTGTTGACGGTGACGCCGACTTCGTCCAGGCGGTGCTCCGCTTCTTTGCCTGTGATGCCGAAGTTCCGCACGTCGATGAGAATCAGGTGGTTGTCGGTGCCGCCGGAGATCAGTTGGAAGCCTTTACCCGTCAGCGCAGTCGCCAAGGCCTCTGCGTTGTTGACGATTTGACGAGAGTAGTCCTTGAAGTCGGGCCTCAAGGCTTCCCCGAACGCCACGGCCTTCGCCGCGATGACGTGCATGAGCGGCCCGCCTTGGATGCCCGGGAAAATACTCTTGTCGATCTGTTTGGCGAATTCGGCTTTGCAGAGGATGAGACCGCCGCGAGGACCGCGCAAGGTCTTGTGCGTCGTCGACGTGACGAAGTGCGCGTAGGGCACTGGGGATGGATGAAGGCCAGAGGCGACGAGACCGGCGATGTGCGCCATGTCGACCATCAGATAGGCGCCGACTTCGTCCGCGATGGCGCGCATGCGCTCAAAGTCGATGACGCGCGGGTAGGCACTGGCCCCTGCGACGATGATCTTCGGCCGATGTTCCTTCGCGGCTGCCTCGACTTCGTCGTAGTCGATGCGATGCGAGTCCTTGTCGACGCCGTAGGATACGAATTCGTACAATTGACCGGAGAAGTTTACAGGGCTGCCGTGCGTCAGGTGGCCGCCATGGGCCAAGTTCATGCCGAGCACCTTGTCCCCGGGCTTCAAGACGCTGAAGTAGACGGCCATATTCGCTTGTGCCCCGGAGTGCGGTTGAACGTTGGCGTGCTCCGCGCCAAACAGTTGTTTCACCCGGTCGCGCGCGATGTTCTCGACGACGTCGACGTACTCGCAACCCCCGTAGTAACGGCGGCCTGGATAACCTTCGGCATATTTATTGGTCAACACGGATCCAAGTGCGGCCAACACAGGTTCACTGACGAAGTTCTCGGATGCGATAAGCTCGATTTTGTCCTGTTGGCGACGGAGTTCCTTCTCCATCGCGATGGCGACATCTTGATCACAGTCACGTAAGTTCATATTCCAGTGCTCCTCCCCTTTGTACGGCGACAACGCCCTCTAACACAACCCATGTCATTCGCGCTTCCCTATGTAATTCCCTGCCCAGTGCTGTGGAATCGTCCCTTGCCAAAGTCAGTTCAAAGGCGACGCCCTTACCTCAATCCGGCAGAGAGCCAGCGATTCGCCGCTTTGCTTCAGCGACGTCGTACACGGCGCGTACGCCGCCGACGAGCGGCGGGCGCGTTTTAGCCATCGTCACATGTGCGGCGCCAAGGGTCTGGTGCCTACCGCGGACAGGCACGGCGACTCGCTTCAAGTGCATCCCAATCAAGGTGTCCCCGATGTCGATGCCGGCGTCCGCGCGCACCTCGGCGACCAAGCACGCGTTGTTCATGCGAAAGTATGCGACGGACGCCACGGCGCCGCCCGCGCCAGGGACCGGGATCGCAAAGACCTCCTCAAGCGAACGGGCCACCGCCGTCGAGCGTTCGACGACCAGCGATCGGTTGAGGTGCTCACAGCACTGGAACGCCACCTCGACGCCGAGCGCGCGCGCCCACTCCAAGACGGTATCGACGAGCACCTCGCCCACCTCTCGCGAGGTGGCGGTACCGATGCGACGACCGACGACTTCGCTGGACGACGCCCCGACGACGACGAGTTGCCCGGGTTGTAAGTTCGCCGCTTTTTGCAAATCATCGAGCAGCTCGCCGAGGCGGCCCGCCAAGTCGGGCGCCACCGCGGAGAAGCCCCCCTCCGCGTTCACGCGTTCATCTGCGGGGCCTTGCCCGCGTTCAAGGGGTTCATCACATGTGCTATCGCTCATGCTGCCTACCTCCAGTCGCTTGTGCATCTGCAGCGGGCGTGCCCGCTTTTGATTGGCTCTCATCCATTCCCATCGGGAGAATCGGTAGAACCGAGTGCTCGCAAATCATGCCCCCGCGATCAAGTCGTCGGCTTATCCGACAGTTTCTTCATCAACTGTTCGATCACGGCGTCAAGCGTACCAGCGCACGCCTCGTAGACTTCGACGGGGCCGCCGAACGGATCGGCGACGTCGGTTGACGGCGAATCGGACCCGACGAATTCCAGCAAAGTGTACGTCTTTGAGGCCGCCTCAGGGTACTCGTAGAGCAGATCGTCCTTGTGCGAAGCCGTCATCGTAAAAATGAGGTCCGATTTGCTGACGTGCTCCTTGGTGATGGGTTGTGACTGATGCTTGGGGACGACGACGTGGCGACGGATCAGTGCATCGGTCGCGTAAGGTGCCATCGGATGCCCCGCAAAAGCGTAGATCCCTGCTGACTCCACGGTCACATCCAGTCCCTGCTGTGCTGCGTGATGTCGCGCCAAAGCCGCAGCCATCGGACTGCGGCACGTATTTCCTGTACATACAAAGAGAATGTGCATAAATCGTCTCACCTGTATTCCTGAGCCCGTGCCAAAAAAGGCCGAGACGACTAGTCATGGCTCGAGTCTAGTTTCGCTTCCCCTTCAGTATATCCCCGCTGTTTTTATCCATGCAATCACGTTCATTAGCAGGGATGATCACGCAGAAGGCACATATCCCGGCGGTTGCAGCGCAGTGAAAAGGCCTCACAACAAGAATTTGATGCCGCAACCGACGAGAACGATAGCGCCGAGAATCTCCCCGTACCGCCCCACAGAACGGCTAAACCGCTTTCCGATGAACAGGCCTATGGCGCACAAAACCATGCTGATACAGCCAAACGAGAGGGCCGACACCACGCCGTATGCAGTGCTGCGCAGGCCAAGGCTAAACCCGACTGACAGCGCGTCGAGTGAGACGCTGGCCGAAAACAGCGTCATCGCGAAGAGGTTGCCGATCGGCTTCACGGCCTCCTCTTTGCCAAACAGACTGCTATACAGCATATGGGCGCCAAGTCCCATCAACAAGAGTGCGCCAAACCATTGTGCCAATGCCCCAAGGTAGTACCCCACAAGGTTTCCAAAGACGAGGCCAGCAAACGTCAGAATGACGTGAAACATACCAATGGAAAAACACAGTTGGAGTGCCGTCTTGCGGTCGATCTTGCCAAGTCCGATCCCGATCGATAAAGAGAGCGCGTCCATACCCAGCGCAAACGACATCAAGAGGATTTCGGTTATTGCCTGCAGGTGATTCACGCCATGGCTCCCCCTCATCTCAACTAGTCCATATCTATGCGCTCGTCCACCGGCTCATGAAAGGAAGCTGATCGATCGGCGCTTCGACGGGGGGCCGCGGCGTACAGCAGGGTAACTTCTCGCAGTGACCGCGCTTTCATCATTTCCAGATCATGCATAAGGTTGGCATTCTTGATAAACGCTTACCCTATGATCCGCGTTGTTGTGTTCAAACGCTGAGACAAATGGCCATCTCAGGCATTCGACGGCCTTGCAATGAGAAAGCGAAGGAGGAGGCCCGTATGCATTACATCATCCGCACGCTTGTTGTCACCGCCGCGGTGTCAGGTGCCACCAGCCTTCTGCCAGGCTGTGGTCAGCAAGGAGGCCCGGCGAACAGCTCTCTGCCCATCGCCAACGACACGGCGGGATTCGCGTCGCTGCCTTCACCCCAGGCAGGTCGGTGGGCCAAGGGCCAACCGCGCGTCGTCGTCGTGGTCAACGCGGAGCGCGTGAACACGCGTGCCCTAAGGATTGTCACAAAGCCCGCAGCAGCAGGTGAAACCGGCGAATCGATCGTCGATCTCGCTAGCCCGAACGGCCTGGCTAACTACATCAACGCACAATTTCCGCACGATATCATCCGCCAGGTCGTCGTCCAAGATGCTGCCGGCCACGTGCTGCAGGGAGCCACCGTCTCCAGTAAGGGCGAGGTCTCGACTTCGGTGAACGCATCTGCGGCGACATTCGCCCTCGGTCAGCACATTCAAGTGCCCCCGCCAGGCGTCTCGATCGATCACACCATCCGGCCCGTCGCCCCCGTGAACGCCTCTGCGCAGGACAAGGCCGACGCGGTCGTCACCGTCGCATCCGACCTCGAAGGGACACCGAACATCTGGGGGCACAACGCCGATCGCGGTGAGACTGGGTTTGATTGCAGCAACTTCGTCTCCTACGTGTATCACCACGCCCTTGGCTACCAGATGAACGGCAACAGCAACGCCATCCAGGATACGGTTGGCGTCACCGTTCCAAAGTGGGACATGCGCAAGGGAGATCTACTGATCTTCGACAACGGCAGACACCTAGGCATCTACTTAGGCAACGACGAGATGATTCAATGCGGTGGTGGCCTCGGCAAAGTCGGCGTCCTGCCACTTGGCCCGGACACCGAATGGGGCAAGCACTTAAGCGCGGTCCGCCGGATGTTTTGATGGGCCACACATCCTCGATTGCACCTGTTTGAGCCGGCGCGAAGCCCATCTGTGCCGGCCTCAAGGCGCCGCAAGCCCGCGGCACAGCTACCGACTGCCAGGATTCCCCGTGCAATTTCACATAAAAATAAGATAGGATAGAGGGTAGACTACTAGATTGTATCGGGGACGGGGTTGAAACGGGTGTTGGTTCGGAAATCGGTTACAGGAATAGGCATATTCATCGTCTGCCTCGTCGGTTTAGTCGGGTGCGCGAACACCACGGATGGTGCGTCGGCGACAAACGAGGCAAACGCATCAACGATCAGCGCGACGGCGTCTACCACCTCTAACTCGTCGTCCTCGGCGACGGCAAATGGGACGAGTCACGCCAAAAAGATCATCCCGACGAGTGAACCACCACTGACGGAGGGCGAGATTTTTCATAGCTATTCAACTAGTTCTATCACTTCATCCACTTCTAGCACAGCTACACAGACATCGGGCAGCAGCGTCTCCTCGTCGACGACAAGCGTACAAAGCTCTACTGGATCGACCAGTACTTCCACAGCGACGGCGCCGACCACGGGGCACACGAGCACGTCGACTGGGACGACGAGCACTGGTGCGGGCGGGAGCAGTTCAAACAACAGCTCTGGGTCGACAGGCGGCGGATCTGCCACCAATAGCACCGGCACGAGCAGTCAGTCAGGCGGCTCGGGAGCTTCCAACACCGGCTCCTCCGGGTCGGGCTCGGGATCTTCCAACGCCACGACGACGGGATCGAGTACATCTTCGACAGGGTCCTCGACGAATTCCGGAACCGGGAGCCCTTCATCGAGCACGGCGACTGGCACTTCGAATACCTCGGCAAGCCACTAAACGGGGCCAGTGTTCGCCCCTGCTAGCAATCTGCGAATCACGCAACAATGCCCTCTACTTCACGGCGACCAAACGTCCCGACGAAGTAGAGGGCATTTTGTAAAAAGCGGACATTCCCCTGAGCGAAAAATGCCCGCTGGGTTGTCAAAAGCACGACGTTAAGCGGTCTTGTCGCTCGCATTCACATTCAGATGCGACGGTTGTTGATGCGCATCCTTGTGAACTGCTTTCTCCATATAATGGTTACCAACAAGCATTGCCCCGCCGACCACGAGCAGCAAAACCACACCTACTATCAGCAATCCGACCATGTATGTTCACTCCCGCACTCGCGATTGTTTAACACTTCAATGGTCATTATAGCTGCCTTTCGTGCGATAGGAATGGGTCGAAAGCGCTTGCGGTCGACTTGTCGCAGTTTGTTCTCACTTACGACTAGGTTCCGACACACTTCAGGATTTTCCTGGAATGCGGTGCAATGTCGTCAGCATGACACAGGCGTCGATGCTTCACCTTCACATATTTCGCCGATAGCGACCGCCGACCTCGTAAAGCGCCTGCGTGATCTGGCCCAGCGATGCGACCCTGACGGTCTCCATCAGGGCTGCGAAGATGTTTCCCCCCCGCATCGCCACTTCTTGCAGGTGCGCCAGAGCTTGCGGTGCACTGTCCCTGTGCTTCTCCTGAAACGCGCGAAGGGAACGGATCTGTTGCTCCTTTTCCTCCTGCGTGGCGCGAGCGAGTTCGACGCGCGGCGGCTCGTAATCGGCCGCAAGCGCTTTTGGATTGAGGAACGTATTGACGCCGATGATCGGGAGCGCACCGGTATGCTTCTGTTCCTCGTAATACAGCGACTCCTCCTGAATCTTGCTGCGCTGGTACTGCGTCTCCATCGCGCCGAGCACGCCG
The DNA here is from genome assembly GCA_029166985.1 of Alicyclobacillus fastidiosus. Lineage (GTDB taxonomy): Bacteria > Bacillota > Bacilli > Alicyclobacillales > Alicyclobacillaceae > Alicyclobacillus > Alicyclobacillus fastidiosus_A. Next base: position 4,849,127 of record CP119138.1, read on the forward strand.
CCGCGGTCGTTGATGCGGTTGAATTCCTCGAGTACCGCCTGTTCGACGAGATCGGTCAATTCATCAATGATGAACGCACCCTGAAGCGGATTTTCGTTCTTGGCGAGCCCAAACTCGCGGTTGATGATCATCTGAATCGCCATCGCGCGCCGGACGCTTTCTTCCGTCGGCGTGGTGATGGCCTCATCGTACGCGTTGGTGTGCAGCGAGTTGCAGTTGTCGTAAATCGCCAGCAAGGCCTGCAGTGTGGTGCGGATATCGTTAAAGTCGATTTCCTGTGCGTGCAAGGACCTGCCGGACGTTTGAATGTGGTATTTCAACTTCTGACTACGCTCGCTCGCGTCGTATTTGTGTTTCATCACCGTCGCCCAGATGCGGCGCGCCACGCGGCCGATAACCGTGTATTCTGGGTCCATGCCGTTGCTGAAGAAAAACGACAGATTCGGCGCGAAATCGTCAATGCGCATCCCACGGCTGAGGTAGTACTCGACGTACGTGAACGCGTTGGCCAGCGTAAACGCAAGTTGTGTGATCGGGTTGGCGCCCGCTTCCGCGATGTGATAGCCAGAGATACTCACGGAATAGTAGTTTCGCACCTGGTGGTCGATGAAGTACTGCTGAATGTCCCCCATCATGCGCAAGGCGAACTCAGTCGAGAAAATGCAGGTGTTTTGCCCCTGGTCCTCCTTGAGGATATCAGCTTGGACCGTACCTCGGACCGTCCGCAAGGTAGCAGCTCGAATGTCCGCCACTTCCTGTTCAGAGGGATCGCGCCCGTGCTCCGCTTGAAACTTGCCGACTTGCTGGTCGATGGCGGTGTTCAAAAACATCGCTAAGAGCATCGGTGCCGGCCCGTTGATGGTCATCGAGACACTGGTGCTTGGCGAACACAGGTCAAATCCGGCATAGAGCTTCTTCATGTCGTCTAACGTGCAGACGCTGACGCCGCTCTCGCCGATTTTACCGTAGATATCCGGCCGGTAATCCGGGTCCTCACCATACAGCGTTACGCTGTCAAACGCAGTGGAGAGCCGCTTCGCGGAGTCGTTTTCACTCAAATAGTGAAATCTCCGGTTGGTGCGCTCCGGCGTGCCTTCTCCTGCAAACTGGCGACGCGGCTCTTCCTCTTGGCGCTTAAACGGAAAGACGCCGGCCGTAAACGGAAACTGCCCCGGGACGTTCTCGAGCATCGACCACTTGACGATCTCCCCCCACTCTTCGTACTTCGGCAGGGCAATTTTAGGAATGCGCGTGCCAGATAGGGACGTGTGCGTAAGTGCGGTGCGCACTTCCTTGTCGCGGACCTTCGTCGTGAATTCATCTGCCGCATACGCTTGGCGGAGCGCTCCCCAGCCGTCGACGATCCGCCGCGTATCAGGATGCGCCGTTTCCCAGCGGCGTTGGTACATCGACTCGAGGGTGTCGGCGATGGCGTGCGCGTCTGGGTCTTGCTGCTCTCTCAACTGCGTGATCGTGCCCTGCAATTGGTAACTCTGCCGCGCGATGGTCATCTCTTGCTGCACGAACGCGTGGTACGCCTTGACCGCGTTGGCGATGTCGAGCAGATACTGCGCCCGGTCACCAGGAATGATGGCGGGCTTGCGGTCAGCCACGTCCCCGACAGCGAGCGAACTCACCCAATTCGTCCCGCACTTTTCGTTGATGATCTGAAGCAGTGCCTGGTACATGACATTCGTGCCAGGATCGTTGAATTGGCTCGCGACGGTGCCGTAGACAGGCATTTGCTCGACGGCCGTGTGAAACCTTCCCTGATTGCGTTGGACCTGTTTGCGGACGTGGCGCAAGGCATCCTCGGAGCCGCGGCGGTCGAATTTGTTGATGACGACGAGATCTGCGTAGTCGAGCATGTCGATCTTCTCCAACTGCGATGGAGCGCCAAATTCCGCGGTCATCACGTACAAGGCCACGTCGGAGACGGAGACGATTTGGGCGTCCCCTTGGCCGATCCCGCTAGTCTCCACGATGATGAGGTCGAACGCTGCCGCTTTGGCGATGTCGAGCGCCTCGACGATCGCGTCGGACAGCTCGCTTTGCGACCGCCGCGTGGCCAGACTGCGCATAAACACTTTGTCGCTGTGAATCGCGTTCATCCGAATGCGGTCGCCTAGCAGGGCGCCACCCGTCTTCTGCCGCGACGGATCGATGGAGAAGATGGCGACGTGCTTGTCGGCGAAATCGCGTGTAAAGCGGCGTACGAGTTCGTCGGTCAACGACGACTTGCCCGCACCGCCGGTACCCGTGATACCGAGGACCGGGACCGCCTGTCGACGCTCCTGAATCGCGGCCAGCACGTCCTTGTAGGTATCCTCGTTGCTGTGATTCGGCTGCTCGACATAGGTGACGAGTTTCGCGACCGCCTGCGGCGACCGCTTCGACAGATGCTGTACAGCCGCCCGCGCGTCGAAATCGGCTGCTGGGTCGAAGTCGCAGATGCGGATCATGTAGTTGATCATGCCTTGCAAGCCCAGCCTGCGCCCGTCGTCGGGCGAAAAGATCTTGGCAATTCCGTACGACTCCAGTTCTTTGATTTCATCCGGGACAATGACGCCACCGCCGCCCGCGAAAATGCGAATGTGGTCCGCGCCGCGCTCGCGGGTGAGATCGTACATGTACTTGAAAAACTCGACATGACCGCCCTGATAGGAGCTGACAGCAATACCTTGGACGTCCTCCTCGATGGCCGCACTCACGATTTCGTCGACACTGCGGTTGTGGCCGAGGTGAATGACCTCGACGCCAGACGCTTGCAAGATGCGCCGCATGATGTTGATCGATGCGTCGTGTCCGTCGAACAGGCTCGAGGCGGTGATGAACCGCACGGCGTGTTGTGGGCGGTATGGCACCGTCTCTTGAGTCGTGGTGAAATCTATTTCGTCTTGCTTTCCTTTTGCTTGGTCTACTTGCTTTGCGCTCTGCGTACTCATCGGAGTCCCTCCAGACGTGATGATGACTTCGGCCTTCGCAATCAATCCCCGTCAAACCTCGAATCAAGCGTCTACCGCGCCGCACGCTTGCATCAACATCGCGGTTTGAACGGAACAGAACTGCTCAAACGCGACGCCGTCGAATGCCCAGCGGCGAAACGCCCACATTTGCCCGGAGACGACGATGTTCTGCGCCATGATCGGGATCGATTCGGGCGCTAGGGCGAGCGACCCGTCCGCGTTCCCCTCGACGAGCAGCCGTTCGAACACCTTCGTCACCGCCTCCTCATCCCGTAGAACCTCGCGCAGGAACTCCCTTGGCAGCGATTTGCTCTCCTGGTAGATGAGCAGGATGTCGTTTTTCATCAGTTCCACGACGCCAAAAAAGGCCTCCATGGCGTGCTTGAGGCGCGTCGCACCGCGAGCGTGTTCCGACAAACGGCTTCGCAACTGCTCCTCCACGGAGCTGTGTATGCGCTTACAGACGAGGTACAAAATGTCCTCCTTCGACCGCACATACTCGTACACCGCGCCGTTCGACAGGCCACTCGCCTTGGCGATCTCCCTGGTCGTCGTCTTGTGAAACCCCTTCTCGCGAAACAGTTGGACGGCGGCTTCGATAATTTGATCCCGCCGCTCGCGGATTTTTTCCGGATTCTTTACGCTACTTGGGACAGTCCGTGACATCGATTCACTCCTTCCCGACTGAGCGCTCGCTCATTTCCAGTGTACGCGTTTTCACGTAAGCCTGCAACGCATTTGCGCCTGTCCGTCCTGACGGCGGATCAGACGCGAAAAACGCGCCCCTCCGCCGCTTTCTGCAAACGGTTCATAACCGCCGTGCCGAGGCCGCGCCCCGGATTGACACCGTGGATGAGGATATCGGTGACTCCTTGGTGATCGAATTCTCGAAGCAATTGATATAAGCTCTTCGCCAAGGCATCAGCGTACGCCTCGTGCGGCAGAGGCTGCTGAAGCTCGCGGGCGATTGGAAACTCATAGCGACTGAGAAAGTCGTCGGGCGCGATGACGGCTGCCTTTGGCAAAGGGCGTGCGCTTGGCGCCTCGTCGTCGATGAGCAACGCAAGCATCGCCCCGTAAACGTCCTCCGGCTCGCCCCACCAGACGTGGACGGAAGCGTTCGGCGCATAGTGGCGATACTTCATCCCAGGCGCCAGCGCAGGCGCCTTGGCATCGGTGACGTTTGCATCGTAAACGACGGGCAGGTCGATCACGTTGGCGATCATCTCCTGGGTCACCCCACCCGGCCGCAAGATGGTGGCGCGTTCGTCATCGACGAGCAGCACGGTCGACTCCACCCCGATTCCGCACGGGCCGCCGTCGACGAGACCATCTATGGCGTCCGCAAGGTCTTCCTCCACTGCCGCCGCCGTCGTCGGACTCGGGCGACCCGACGTATTGGCGCTCGGCGCCGCGATCGGAACGCCGCCGAGGCGAATCAGCGACTGCGCAACCGGGTGGTCAGGCATCCGGATGCCAACCGTCTCCGTACCCGGATGCACGGAACGGGCAACCTGTTGCCCGACGGGAAACAAAAGCGTCAACGGCCCTGGCCAGAATGCGTCCATCAACTGCTTCTCCACACGGCCCGGCATGTACTCCGTTGGTAGTAGATCAGCGAGCTGACGCTCATCTGCGATGTGGACAATCAGTGGATTGTCAGCAGGCCGGCCCTTCGCGGCGAAAATTCGCTGCACGGCCTCCTCGTCGAGCGCATTCGCACCCAGTCCATACACGGTCTCGGTCGGAAATGCGACCAGTTTCCCGACTCGCAACATGTCCGCAGCCTGTGCAAGTGACTCCTGATTCCGTACGTCGTCCTCACCCAAAGTCCACCGTTGCATACTGACACCCCTCACAGATTCGTCGTTGCCTTTCGCCTCTATTTGTTGAGCAACTGCTTCAAGGCCTTCAATGCCGACTCGCCGTAATCCACACTCGCCATCCGAACTTGGACGGTTTGCTTCTTGCCATCTGCCCCAGCCACTTGAATCGTCTCTAAGGGCGGCAGGTCCGGGAACGATCCGGTGTTTGGCACCGCATCTCCCTCTGCCACGTCGATGAAGCATAGCGGTGGGTACAACACGCACCACCAGTTTGCACCCTGTCCTTTGCCGATAGTAATGCGCAATGCTTCATAATTGCCCGCCGGATAGACCCGGTTGCCGTAGATCTTCGTCGGGAAGGGAACTTCGCCGACATCCGTCCGAATCGGCTCGTTCACGCCATGCGCGTGTTCTACGCGCGTCGCCGTCGCCTCGATTTGCGGAATGTGCGCAATGACAATCTTGCGTGCCTCTGTCGCGTTTTTCGCGCCGGAGACCCAGCCGCCGACCTGTTCGACAACGGCGTCGCGGATTTCCAGCTTCAGCGTCTGATCCGCCGTGCTGTCGCTGTTTGCGATGATGCGAAGACGGAGTGCTTCTTTAGGAATGGGCGCGTCGTGCGGCGTCGCCACGTTGCTGTAAACGACATCCTTGGCTTCTGCCGACACAGGCTGATGCATGAAGAGCCGCCCAGCACCAATCACGACCGCCGCAATTCCAACAAAAGCTACAAACCGTCTCGAAATCCGCATCCGGAATCCCTCCTACCGTATCTAGCAACAGTCTCGCCAGAGTCTAGTAGGTTTAAACCCGTCTGCTAGATTTTTAGGAGTTTAGCGTCTCCCTGTACGAACGACCTCGACGACGCGTTCGATGCCGCGCAAGTCGCACCGCGTGCTCACCGCAAAGCCACCCCAGCTCGGATTCGCGCGAAAGAGCTCGGCCACGTCCTGCGCTTGGCCGCTCCCCACCTCGAAGAAAAATCCGCCACACCGCTCTTGAGCACCAAATACGCCGGTCGGAAGCTCGGCAAAGGCTCGATAGAAATCGAGTCCGTCCAAGCCTCCATCGAGCGCAATGTGCGGCTCGAAGTCGCGAACGTCCCGGTCGAGCTGATGAAGCTCACGCTTGGGAATATAGGGCGGGTTGCTGACGACGATGTCAAACGATTGCCCGGCGTCTGCCTGGTCGCACAACCACTGCAAGCCATCGGCGCAGATGACCTCGACCTTCGCACCCAGGCGCTTCGCATTCTCGCGCGTCAAGGCCACGGCCTCGTTGGCGATGTCGACTGCAGTGACAGACGCCTGCGGGCACTCGAGCGCCAACGTGACGGCGATACAGCCGGAACCTGGACCGATTTCGACGACGCGAAGCGGCTCTGCAACACCGCGGCGGCAAGCGTCGCTGCGCGCGAACGACAGCGTGGCCTCGACCAGCGTTTCCGTATCAGGGCGCGGGATCAGACAGCCAGGACGCGCCTGGAAGACCCGTCCGTAAAAATGTGTATGCCCGAGTATGTAGGCGAGCGGTTCGCCCTTCAAGCGGCGTTCGACCGCCTGCTCAACAACGGCTGCTCGCTGTGCAGGCACCTCTTGTGTCAAGTGCTGCAGAAGGGTCAGGCGGCACCAGTCCATGACTTCACAGACCAGTTGCTCCGCCTCGGCGCGCGTCTGATGCGCCACTTCCTCAGCTGGCCACGGCCTGTAGACACCACTTGTGGCGAGACGCTTGACCACCGCCGCGATCAACTGGGCAAAGGTGAGCAGTTCCTTCATTTACGCCTCCGCGGCGGCCTCGAGCGTTGACGCCCGATCCGCGACGACGAGACCGTGGATGATTTCCTCCAAGTCCCCTGCAAGGACCTGTTCCAGCTTGTGCAAGGTCATCCCGATCCGGTGGTCCGTCACACGGCTCTGCGGGAAGTTGTACGTGCGGATTCGCTCGCTGCGATCCCCCGTCCCCACCTGATTCTTGCGCGCCGCCGCCTGCTCTTCCTGTTGCTCGCGCTGATACTTTTCGAACAGCCGCGCGCGCAGGACCTTCATCGCCTTCTCCCGATTCTTGATCTGCGACTTTTCGTCCTGGCAGGAGACGACGATACCCGTGGGCATGTGCGTGATGCGCACGGCGGACTGCGTCGTATTGACACTCTGTCCACCAGGCCCTGTCGAGCAGAATGTGTCAATGCGGATGTCCTTCTCCTGAACGTCCACCTCGACCTCTTCCACCTCCGGCAGTACTGCCACCGTGGCCGTCGACGTGTGAATCCGCCCGCCCGATTCCGTAACCGGCACGCGCTGTACGCGGTGCGTCCCGCTTTCGTACTTGAGCTTGCTAAAGGCGCCTTGGCCCTGAATCGACAGCGTCACTTCGCGGAAGCCGCCCATATCTGTATAATGCGCGTCGATCATCTGCGTCTTCCAGCCCTGGTCTTCAGCAAAGCGCGTGTACATCCGCAGAAGGGTCCCGGCAAACAGGGCGGCTTCCTCGCCTCCTGCAGCAGCGCGAATTTCCACGAAGACGTTCTTGTCGTCATTCGGGTCCTTTGGCAACAGCAAGATCTGCAGTTTGTCCTGAAGTGCTTCCACCTCGGACTGCAACTGCTCGATCTCGGCGCGGACGAACTCCTTCATATCGTCGTCGAGCTTCTCCTGGAGCATCGCCTTCGCATCGCTCAACTGCCCCTGTGCGTCCTTCAAGGCGCGAAATGTCTCAACCGTCTCTTGCAGGTCAGACTGTTCCTTGGCGTAGGTTCGGAGCAGGTTGGGATCGCTCACGACCTCCGGATCGCAGAGAAATTGGCTCAGTTGATCATAGCGGTTCTCCATCAACGATAATCGTTCAAACACAAACACTCACCTCCAGCCTTCCTGAGATACAAAAAAGCCAAAGTTGGTATCCCCGACGCATGAGCGAGCCACCCGCGAGGGCGACCACCGGATCCAACGATGGCTTATGTGAGCAGAAGAGGTTCGAGTGACGCTTGGCGCTGGCACAAGAACCACTTCACGCTCCAATCACAGAGTGCGGCCAAACACTTATTGTGCTTTGATACCGTACTTTTTATTGAACTTGTCTACGCGACCGCCTGCATCGATAAGCTTCTGCTTACCTGTGTAGAACGGATGGCACTTCGAGCAGATTTCAACGCGAAGGGTGTCCTTCACAGAACCCGTCTCAAACGTATTGCCACAAGCGCAGGTCACAGTCACTGTATGGTAATTCGGATGGATATCCGTTTTCATATCTGTTCACCGCCCTTTTAACAATTAAACACTGTTTTTTATTATAACACAGGGTTGTTCAAATGTCACGTGCGACTCGTCACAGGAAAAAATTCTTATTTCAATCGTCCCATGCGCAATGGATTGTTACAGGGAATTATTGTTGGCCTACGCCGGCGGAATTATGCTGATGGAGCAACGCCACTTCACCCAAATAGGAGGGGTTTCAGATGTTCAAGTTACTCTCTGCCGCTTGTGCGCTCGCCACCTTGTTGACCGCCTGTGCGCCCGTGTATGCGGCAACGCAATCCTCGACGCAGCAGGCGACGACAAACGCGACGAGCCAAGCCGATAGTTCTCCCAGCTTCGGCTTTCTGCCCGAACCGGACGACGATTGACCACAAGCTGAGCCCGAACAGCTGACGACAGGAAGCGACCGCCTTTGTTCCAGCATCGAACCGAGCGCCGTATGCCCACGGCGCTCTTTTTCAGCGCGTCCGGCTCAACGGTGTCGTGGTCTTACTGGTTGGAGGCTCCGACCGTTGCCTGATTGCTCGGTTTGCGATCGCGGTTCAGCGACAGGCTGTCGAGGAACTCTTGGTTCGTCTTGTAGTGGCGGAACTTGCGCAGGAACATTTCGGTGAATTCCTGGTTATCGCCCATCGACTTGCGAATCGCCCACATCTTTTCGAGTTCGTCCTTCGTAAGCAGGGCTTCTTCGCGACGGGTGCCCGAGCGGCGGATGTCGAGCGCCGGGAATACGCGCTTCTCGGAGAGCTTCCGATCGAGGTGCAACTCCATGTTGCCTGTTCCCTTGAATTCCTCGTAGATCACGTCGTCCATGCGAGATCCTGTTTCGATGAGCGCCGTCGCGAGGATAGTCAGGCTTCCGCCTTCCTCGACATTGCGTGCGGAGCCGAAGAACCGCTTCGGTCGGTGGAATGCCGCCGGGTCAATACCGCCTGATAGCGTCCGGCCACTAGGTGGTACAACCAAGTTGTAGGCGCGCGCGAGACGGGTGATGCTGTCCATCAAAATAATGACGTCCTGACCGTGCTCGACGAGGCGCAACGCGCGCTCGAGCACTAACTCCGCCACTTTGATGTGATTTTCCGGAAGTTCGTCAAAGGTGGAGGCGACTACTTCACCAGTGACGGAGCGCTGCATGTCGGTGACTTCCTCTGGGCGTTCGTCAATCAGCAACACAAACAGGTGTGACTCTGGATAATTTTTCGCGATGCTGTTGGCAATCTCTTTCAACAGCAACGTCTTGCCCGCTTTCGGAGGAGCGACAATCAACCCACGCTGACCGAAGCCAACCGGTGTAAACAGGTCGATAAGGCGCGTAGCGATGTGGTCAGGTGTCGTTTCCATGCGGATGCGTTCCGTGGGGAACAAGGGCGTCAGGGCTGGGAAATGCACGCGTTCAGCGGCAACCTCGGGGCTGTATCCGTTTACGGCTTCAACGTGAAGTAGGCCAAAGTAGCGTTCGTTTTCCTTAGGGGGTCGAACCTTACCTGAGACGAAGTCCCCGGTGCGAAGGTCAAATCGGCGGATTTGCGATGCCGCCACATAAATGTCTTCCTGACTCGGCAGATAACCGACAGGTCTCAGGAATCCGTAGCCGTCTTGCATGATTTCGAGCACGCCGGCTGCGAAGATGAGTCCGTCTTTTTCAGCTTGAGCCTTCAGAATGGCAAAGATCAGCTCGCGCTTTTTCATCGTACCGTAGTATGGAATCTGGTATTCCTTCGCGTACTTATAGAGTTCAGTTAGTTTCTTTTCTTCAAGTTCCTTAATGTCCAAATTCGTCCCTCTCATTCTTCACCGCAACGCGAAGATTGCGGTCTGGGTCACACATACCATGAAAAAAGGTAGCCACGCCAAAACGGCGGACTTATAGGCAGCAGAAGTCGTAAAGCACTGTCCAATTCACACGATAGGAAGCGAAAGTGGAGAGGATAGTGATCCTTGATCCAGTGTCGAGGAGACTATACATTCCATGATGTGTACGTTCTTCATAGGGTGACGCGGCGGATGATAAGCATAGTATAGACCCGGTATACCCAATTCTACAAGCGGGGAAACCATAAGAGTTTCAAATGAGTGGCCCGCCGCGCAAGGCGGCAGGCGTGCACTCGAGGCTACTTCTTGTGTAGTGTACTCCAATCGGCCAAAAAGCGTTCGATCCCGCGGTCGGTGAGTGGGTGCTTGATCATCTGATCCAACACCCCAAACGGAACGGTGGCGATGTGCGCCCCCGCCTTCGCAGCTTGTGTCACGTGAATCGGGTGACGCACGCTTGCCGCGATGATCTCCGTGTCGATGGCGTGGACATCGAAAATGTGCGCGATATCCGAGATCAACTCGACGCCGTCGACACTGATGTCATCGAGGCGGCCTATGAACGGGCTGACGAACTGTGCACCCGCACGTGCCGCCAGAAGCGCTTGATTGGCGCTAAAGATCAGCGTCACGTTCGTGCGGATGCCCCGCTTGGCCAATTGGTACACGGCCTTCAGGCCCTCTACCGTCATCGGAACCTTGATGACGATGTTTTGGTGGATGTCCGCAAGCGGCAAAGCTTCCTTCACCATGCCCTCTGCATCCAAGCTGACAACTTCTGCACTGATGGGACCATCGACGATGCCGACGATCTCCTGGAGCACTTGAACGAAATCGCGACCCTCCTTGGCCACTAGGCTCGGGTTGGTGGTCACGCCGCTGAGAACGCCCATTTCCGCCGCTTGGCGAATGTCATCTACGTTCGCGGTGTCGATAAATAACTTCATCTCTCTCGTTCCTCCCCTGCAGAACTTGTCAGGCAAGGAACTGGCGGTTGGCCCTAGGCTTGCAGCTGATCCTTTACCGCTTGTCGCAGCTCGTCGATATCAAACGGCTTGGTAAAGTGCGCGAGCGCCCCCATTTCCATTGCCTCTTGAATTAAATCGAGTTCGCCATACGCCGTCATCATGATCACTTTTGTATCGAGTTCCAGCTTGCGGATGTTCCTCAAAATCTCGAGGCCATCCATACCGGGAATCTTCATGTCGAGCAAAATCAGATCTGGCTGTTCTCTCTGTACGATCTCGAGTGCGGTCGTGCCGTTCGGGGCCTGGAAGATCTCGTAACCCTCTCGTTGCAGGACCTCTTGAAGAAGTACGCGAATGCCAAATTGGTCATCGACGACCAGTACTTTATACGCCACACGAACACACCCTCTTCTTACATAAAAGCGCTATGTATACCGAAGAGAGTTCGTCATGTGGCGTGAAGATTCCTTCGTCCCCAGAAAAATCAGCGCTCGCCCTGGTATTTAACGCTCGCCGAGATAAACTCGCGGAACAGTGGCTGCGCCCGGTTCGGCCGCGACGTAAACTCTGGGTGGAACTGCACGCCGACGTACCAGCGATGGTTCGGCACTTCGACGATCTCGACCAGACGCCCATCCGGCGACGTACCCGTGATGGCTAGGCCGTGCTCCTCTAATGTGGCACGGAATTCATTGTTAAATTCGTAGCGATGGCGATGGCGTTCCGCGACCCAGTCGTTTTTGTATGCCTCCGCCGCAAACGACCCTTCGCGAACGCGGCAAGGATAGGCTCCTAGGCGCATCGTACCTCCCTTGTCTTCGACATCCTTCTGTTCCGGAAGCAAGTCGATAACCGGGAACTCGGTCGTCGGGTCGATCTCGCTCGTATGTGCACCCTGCAGCCCTGCCACATGCCGCGCGTACTCGATGACCGCAATTTGCATGCCTAGGCAGATGCCAAAGTAGGGGATGTTCCGCTCGCGCGCGTAGTGCGCCGCGACGATTTTCCCTTCGATACCGCGATCGCCAAATCCACCAGGGACCAAAATGCCATCGACGTCCGACAGGAGTTTGTCCACATTCAGCTCAGTGACTTCCTCGGCGTGTACCCAACGGATGTTCACGTGCGCATCGTTCTCGTAGCCGCCGTGATTCAGCGCGGCGACGACGCTGGCATAAGCGTCCGGAAGCGCCACGTACTTGCCGACCAGCGCGATCGTCACCTGACGGTGCAAGGATTTCACGCGGTTGACCATCGCCATCCACTCGGCCAGGTCCGGCGCGGGCGCCTCGATGCCGAAGTGGCGCAACACGATGTCGTCGAGCTCTTGCTCGCGGAGCATCAGGGGTACTTCGTACAGCACTTCCGCATCGCGCGCTTCGACCACAGAGTCCACGTCGGTGTCACAGAAGAGAGCTATCTTCTTCTTGACATCGTCCTCAAGCGGCACTTCCGTCCGGCAGACGATCACGTTCGGGCTGATGCCGATGCTGCGCAAGGAGGCCACGCTGTGTTGGGTCGGCTTGGTCTTGACTTCCCCGGCCATCTTCAAATACGGGATCAGCGTGACGTGGATGTACAAGACGTTGTTGCGGCCGACTTCGCCCTTCATCTCGCGAATGGCTTCGAGGAACGGTTGACTCTCGATGTCGCCGACCGTACCGCCGATCTCCGTGATCACGATGTCCGTGTCTGGTTTCGCGGCTTGCATGATGCGCTCTTTAATCTCGTTCGTGACGTGGGGGATGACTTGAACTGTGCCGCCGAGATAGTCACCGCGGCGTTCTTTGGAGATGACTGACCAATAAATGCGGCCACTTGTGACGTTGTTTGCCTGGCTTAAATTGTTGTCGATAAACCGCTCGTAGTGCCCGAGGTCGAGGTCCGTCTCAGCCCCGTCGTCGGTGACAAACACCTCGCCGTGTTGATACGGGCTCATCGTGCCGGGATCGACATTGATATATGGATCAAACTTTTGAATCGTGACATTGAGACCGCGGTTTTTCAGAAGACGCCCCAAGGATGCGGCGGTAATCCCTTTTCCTAGCCCCGATACGACGCCTCCGGTCACGAAAATATATTTCGTGCTCATGAATAACTGCCCCTTCCATGTATTTACAAGAACATCGAATCAACACACAAAAACTGCGCCCTGGTCACGCCCAGAACGCAGTCAAAAGACTGAGCAAACCCTTAGTCTTCCTCTTCCTCTTGGTCCTCATCGTCTTCATCGTACTCTGCTTCTTCCTCGAACTCTTCGTCCTCCGACAATTCTTCTTCGTCATCGTCGCTCGACTCAAAGTCGACTGCATCGTCATCCGTCGCCGATGCGTCGTAGTCCGACTCTTCGGAGTCGATGACGTCAGCATCCTCATAGTCCTCATCGAGGTCTTCGTCGTCATCGCCGAAGGCGTCTCCAGATTTGCGCACAAATTTCTTGCCGCTGAGACGGTCGGCTACTTTATCCGTCGGGTACCAGCGATTGAGGCCCCAGACGTTTTGACCGATGCAGATGAAGCGGCCATCGATGTTGATCTCTGTATAGACCCGTGCGATCAGCTCGTTGAATTCATCTTCCGAGAGACCACGCAACTCCCGAATTTCTTGCATGATGTCGCGAAAATAAAGTGGCTCTTTTTTTGCCTTGAGGATCTCGTAGGCAAGCTCCACCAATGGCATTTGCTGGATCTCGTGATCCGGCCGCGTCAACGTGACAGCCATTCACACCCGTCCCTTCTGTACCTCGTAGCAAATACATGGATTATATCACACGGCGCAAGTCAGTGTCATGCGATTCCTGCGCGTTGCTAAGAAAAAGCAATCTAGGTGTCATCTTACCCATTGTCCTGCCTCTTTTAACCTGAGTTTCCGGGCGTCTTGCGAGAAAGCACGAGGTCGATGTCCTGTAATAGTCTCGCAGCGACGCTTCTAGGGCTCAATTCCTTATGTACTTCGATCAAATCGCGCCAGTGCGCATTCGTCGTGGCGCTCTCGAGGAGCCTTTCCTTTAACTCCATCTCGACTAGGGACAAGATGTGCGTCCGCCTGCGGATCTGTGCGCGCTGTTCGGCGTCCGGCCGCATGGCCATGTGCGCCTGATGGGTGCAAATCGCCTCCCAAACCTCAGCGATGCCCTCGCCGCTCGTCGCCACACTCTGCACGATCGGCACAGGCCAGTCGTTGCGCCACAGCGCGCGCTCGTGAACCAACGACTGCAAGGCCCGCAAGAGCGATTTGGCCCCCGGTTCGTCCGCCTTGTTCAACACAAATACATCGCCTATCTCCATGATGCCGGACTTGGACGCCTGTACCGCGTCGCCCGCCCCAGGCGTCAAGACCAAGGCCACCGTGTCCGCCACGTGCAACACGTCGAGCTCAGCCTGACCGACCCCGACGGTCTCCAGCAGAATCACATCGCAGCCAAACGCGGATAAAGCCATCAGCATCTCCCTCGTTGCTGCCGCCATACCGCCGCGATGGCCGCGGTTGCTGACACTGCGGATGAAGACGCCGGGATCTCCGCTGTGATCGCCCATGCGCACGCGGTCGCCGAGCAGCGAACCGCCCGTGAACGGCGACGACGGATCGACAGCCAGGACGCCGACCACTTGCCCCGATTTGCGCAAATGTGCGATCAATTGATTCACGAGCGTGCTCTTTCCCGCGCCTGGCGCTCCCGTGAACCCCACGACTCGCGCCCTGTCCGCGTGCGGATACAAGGCCTCGAGAAGCGCATCCTTGTCCGGGTGCCCGTCGGTCAAATAGGACAGGGCCCTGGCCAATGCCCGCCTGTCCCCCTGGACAATCCGCTCCACTAGGGGATGACTCACAACTTCTACCTCCCCGTTCGTCGATACCCTTCCTCGCTCGTGCGCAGCCGCTAGCAATGGTTCAACATTCGCCTCACTCACTGAGAATGCTGCGGGCGATGACCACGCGTTGGATCTCGTTGGTCCCCTCGTAGATCTGCGTGATTTTCGCATCGCGCATCATGCGCTCGACCGGGTACTCCTTGATAAACCCGTAACCGCCGAGGATTTGAACCGCTTCAGTCGTCACCTGCATAGCGGTGTCGGAGGCAAAGACCTTGCTCATCGCGGACGCTTGGCCGTACGGCAAACCCTTCGATTCCAGCCAGGCCGCCTGGTACGTCAGAAGGCGCGACGCTTCGATTTTCGTCGCCATATCTGCCAGTTTAAACTGAATCGCTTGGAAATCGGAAATCGGGTGGCCAAACTGCTTGCGCCCCTGCGCGTAATCCCGGGCAAACTCGAACGCGCCCTGTGCGATGCCCAGAGCTTGCGCCGCGATCCCGTTGCGCCCGCCGTCCAAGGTCATCATCGCGATTTTAAACCCGAAGCCCTCCTCGCCTAGTCGGTTCTGTGCGGGAATGCGGCAGTCCTCAAAAATCAACTCAGCCGTCGTCGAGCCGCGAATCCCCATCTTGTCCTCGTGTTTGCCGATACGAAATCCTGGCGTGCCCGCCTCTACGATGAAGGCGCTGACCCCGCGCGTGCGCTTGTCCGGATCGGTCAGGGCGAACACCACGTACACGTGAGCAGGTCCAGCGTTCGTGATGAACACCTTGTTACCGTTCAGAATATAACTGTCCCCATCCCGCTTCGCCGTCGTGCGCATGCCACCGGCGTCGGAGCCCGCGCCAGGTTCCGTCAGTCCGTACGCCCCCAGCCATTTGCCCTCTGCCATCGGCCGGAGATAGCGCTGCTTTTGCTCCTCCGTGCCAAACTTGAAAATCGGCCAGCCGGCGAGGCTCGTGTGCGCAGACAAGACGACGCCCGTCGACGCGCAGACGCGGGACAACTCCTCCACCGCAATGACGTATCCGAGATAATCGAGCTCCGCGCCGCCGTATTGCTCGGGCCACGGGATGCCTGTGAGTCCAAGCTCCCCCATCTTGTGAAAGAGTTCGATGTCGAAGGAGGCGTCGCGATCCCTGTCGGCCGCCCCCGGCTTGACTTCCTTCTCGGCAAACGACCGCACCATCTCGCGCAACTGTCCGTGTTCTCTACTCAATTGAAAGTGCATACGTTCGCTCCTTTTGGGTTTCTGCCGTCATCCGTGAAAGATCGATGGCAATCGCGCGTAAGCGCGTCTTTCACTTCGTCTCTTTCACCACTTGCCGCGCAATGACGATCCGCTGAATCTGGTTCGTACCCTCGTAGATCTGCGTCACCTTGGCATCACGCATCAGCTGCTCGACGTGATACTCAGAGATGTAGCCATAGCCGCCGTGGAGTTGCACCGCATCGATGGCGATCGCCATCGCGGCGTCAGACGCGAACAGCTTCGCCATCGATGCCTGTTTGCCACACGGCAGCCCCTTGTTTTTCATGGTGGCTGCGTGGTAGATCAACCAGTGTGCCGCCTCCACCTTCGTCGCCATGTCGGCCAACATCAGTTGCACCGCCTGCAACTCTGCCAGGGCATGGCCGAATTGTTCCCGCTTTTGCACGTAGCTGGCGGATAAATCTAAAGCCCTGCGCGCGATGCCCTGCGCCTGTGCCGCGATGCCGATTCGCCCTCCATCGAGCAACTGCATCGCGATGTGAAAGCCTTCACCGACACTGCCGAGCACATGGTTAGCGGGAATCCGCACGTCGGAAAAAGAGAGCGGGCAGGTCGACGATCCGTGCAGCCCCATCTTCTTCTCGGACGGCCCGATGGCGAGCCCCGGCGTGTCTCGTTCGACCAAAAACGCGGTCACACCGCGTTTGCCGAGGTCGGGGTCTGTCACAGCGAACACGCAGAACAGGTTCGCTTGGGCGGCATTCGTGATAAAGACCTTCTCGCCATTTAACACGTAGTCTTCTCCGTCGCGGACGGCGCGGGTGCGAATCCCTCCGGCGTCGGAGCCAGCCGACGGCTCTGTCAAGGCAAATGCGCCAATCCACTCGCCCGAGGCCAGTCGAGGTAGATACTTCTGCTTTTGTTCCTCAGTGCCAAAGTACAAGATTGGAAACGATCCGACAGACGTATGAACGGCCAACACCACACCCAACGCAGCCGAGGCGTACGAGATCTCCTCAATGGCGTTCACGTAGGAGATAAAATCGGCCCCCACGCCTCCGTACTCCTCTGGGATGGGGAGGCCCATGAGCCCCAGTTCGCCCATCTGCTTGACGATGTCCTTCGGAAATTGATCCGTTTCATCGATTTCAGAGGCCCTTTGTAAAATTACCTCGCGCGCAAACCGACGTACGGTGTCACGCAGGGACAACTGTTCTGGTGTCCAGTCAAATTCCACGGAGTCCACCCCTTCTCACATCGACATCACTCGCCGCGAAATTGGGCCGCGCGCTTCTCGAGAAAGGCCCGCATGCCTTCGCGCTGATCTTTGGTGGCAAAGGTGAGGCCAAACAGGTTGGCTTCAAGGGCTTGGCCGCGGGCGAGATCGAGTTCCGCTCCGTCGTAGACGGCCCGCTTAACATACTGAAGCGCCACGGGGCCCAGTTTGTGTAAAACACTTGCGTACCGCAGTCCCGCGTCGAGCAACTCGGCGCCTGGGACGACTTCTGTGACGAGTCCGTACGCGAGAGCGGTCTGTGCGTCGATGCGCTCGCCCGACAGCAGCAGGTGCATCGCCCGCCCAGCGCCGACGATGCGCGGCAGCCGCTGACTGCCGCCGAAACCAGGGACGACGCCGAGCTGGACTTCCGGTTGGCCAAACTGTGTGCCCTCGGCGGCGATGCGCACGTCACATGCCATCGAGAGCTCCATGCCCCCGCCCAGTGCAAACCCGTGCACCAACGCGATGGTCGGCTGGGCCAAACTCTCGAGTGCCGTGAAGACCCGCTGGCCCATCCGCGCGAATTGCTCCGCCTGCTGTGCACTCAACTCTTGCATTTCAGCGATGTCGGCGCCAGCCGCAAATGCTTTGCCCTCACCCCGAAGGATGACCGTGCGAATGTCCTTGCGCCCTGAGAGCATGGCGATCTGCATGCCAAGCTCGGACAGCACGTTGCGGTTCAGGGCGTTCAACTGTTTGGGGCGGTTCAACGACAAAATCGCGGTCTGGTCTTCTACGCGCAGTTGCACAAAACTTTCTTCTGCCAAATTGAGTCCTCCCAGTGTAGACATCTGATTGCCAAGAGGCGTGGGCACGCGATGCCGATCATCCGTTAACCGCGTACCCCGCCCCGCCGTTTTACGATTCGTAGACGTAGAATCCGCGACCGACCTTCTTGCCAAGCCACCCGGCCTTTACGTATTTGCGCAAGAGTGGGCACGGGCGGTACTTCGAGTCAGCAAAGCCTTCGTAGAGCACTTCCATAATCGAAAGGCAGGTGTCGAGCCCGATGAAGTCGGCCAGTTGCAGCGGGCCCATCGGGTGATTCATGCCCATCTTCATCACGGCGTCGACATCCTCAGGTTTCGACACCCCTTCATAGACACAATAGATGGCTTCGTTGATCATCGGCATCAAGACGCGATTGGACACGAAGCCTGGGAAGTCCTGCACCTCGACGGGGTGCTTGCCTAAGGACCTCGAGAGCTCCATGACGGTGTCGTAGACTTCGTCGCTCGTGGCCAAGCCCCGGATCACTTCAATCAATTGCATCACAGGTACGGGGTTCATAAAGTGCATCCCGATGACGAGCTCCGGGCGCCCAGTCACCGCCGCGATCTCCGTAATCGGCAACGAGGACGTGTTCGTGGCGAGAATGGCCTCTGGCCTCACCACCTCGTCCAACCGGCGGAAGATGTCGAGTTTGATATCCAGGTTTTCAGTGGCCGCCTCAATCGCCATGTCCACTTGAGCGCCGTCCTCGAAGTCCTCGGAGAGGGCTATCCGCGAAAGGATCGCCTGTTTTTCCACGTCCGCCAGCTTGCCTTTCGCCACGAGGCGGGACAGGTTGTGTTCAATGTTACGCAAGCCTTTTTGCGCATATGCAAGCGAGATATCGTTCAAGATCACGTCTAACCCGGCGGCCGCCGCCACTTGGGCGATCCCGTTGCCCATCTGGCCGGCGCCAACGACCAATAGTTGCTGAATTCGCCTTGCCATCCAATGTGTACCTCCTCGCGTCGAACTATCTCAGAAACGCCATCAAGCTTCGCCTAGCACCTCGAGCAAAATCGCATCACCCTGTGCCGCGCCACTGCAAATTGCGGCAATGCCCAAGCCGCCGCCGCGCCGGCGCAGTTGATGAATCAGCGTCGTGACAATGCGAGCGCCGCTCGCCCCAATTGGGTGACCGAGGGCGACAGCCCCACCGCCCAAATTGATCTTTTCCAGGTCGCAGTCGAGGATCTTGGCGGTGATCAGCGGAACTGCCGCGAACGCCTCGTTGATCTCGATTTGATCCACTTCATCCAGGCGCCGCCCCGTCTTCGCGAGCAACTTTTGGACGGCGAGGGCGGGCGTCACTGCGAGCATAGCCGCTTCCGTTCCCACTTCCGCGTAGCCGAGGATGCGCGCCAGCGGCTTGTAGCCATGCTGAACGGCATAGTCCTCGTCCATGACCACGACTGCGGACGCGCCGTCGTTCACACCGGGCGCGTTCCCCGCCGTCACGGTGCCATCAGCTTGAAAAACTGGTTTTAACCGCGCCAACTTTTCCAGCGATGTGTCCCGACGGGGGGCTTCGTCCTCTGCCACGACCTTGTCCTCTTTCCCGATCCGCACCGGGACTGGCACCATTTCGCTGGCAAAGGCACCGCTGTCGATGGCGGCAATCGCCCGCTCGTGACTGCGCAGTGCAAACGCGTCCTGATCTGCGCGCGTCACCCCGTACTTGAGCGCCGCCTCACTCCCGTGAATCGCCATGTGCTTGTTGTGAAACGCACAGGTCAGTCCGTCGACGAGCATCAGATCGAGCACTTGTCCGTGACCCATCCGGTACCCTTCGCGCGCACCTGTCAGCGCGTATGGGGCGTTCGACATGCTCTCCATGCCCCCGGCGACGGCAACCCTCATATCCCCTGCGCGGATCAGTGCGTCAGACAATGTGATGGCGCGCATCCCAGACGCACAGACCTTGTTGATGGTGAGAGATGGCGTCTCCCAGGGCAGACCCGCGAGGCGCGCAGCTTGGCGGGACGGAATTTGCCCCTGACCGGCTTGCAGGACTGTACCCATGTACACGCCGTCGACCGCCTCCGTTCCAACGCCGGCCCCCTCCAAGGCCGCTTGAATCGCAAGTCCCCCCAGTTCGACTGCTGTTTTTCCCGATAGACTACCTAGAAACTTGCCAAACGGCGTCCGTACAGCACTGACGATCACACTCGCTGTCATCTTCAATCTCCTCTCTAGACCGTTACAGGACCATTGCCCACAGGCGACAAGCATCGATGTCACGCTACTGTTCCGCCGAACTCCGGCAGGCGCCAAACCAACACCCGATTCTGAGCGCCCGCTCAGTTTCGCACCTCGACTACCCCGTGAAGCGTCTACACGGAACTCTTCTACCCACATTGTACTGCAGTTTCGAGACAAAATGCGAACGCTTTCATGAAGAGTGGAAAAGAGGGGATTCCGCACGGCCCACCGACTTCGCAGGCACTGCCGTTTCCCCTCCGCCAATCGACGTACTCGTGGCGAGCTCAGGCGATGGACATCGCCAACAGCTCAATGACGTCGAACGTTTGAATCTCCTCTTCCTTGCCGTGCGCCTTCGTTCCGTCGTTCATCATCGTCATGCAGTACGGGCAAGCCGTGCCAATGACGCTCGCACCCGTGCGAATAGCCTGCTCTGCGCGCATGACGTTGATGCGCGTACCGGTCTCCTCCTTGAACATCCCGCCACCACCTGCGCCGCAGCACATGCTCTTGTTGTGATGGCGCTCCATTTCGACCAATTCGACGCCCGGAATCGCCGTCAGAATAAATCTCGGCGCGTCGTAAATGCCGTTGTACCGCCCTAAATAGCAGGAATCGTGGTAGGTGACCTTCTGATTCATCGCGACGGAAGGCTTAATTCGACCCTCGTCAATCAGCTTCGCGGCAAATTCCGTGGCGTGATAGACCTCTGCCTCGAAGCCGAAATCCGGGTACTCGTTCTTGAACGTGTTGTATGCGTGTGGGTCGGTCGTAATGATCTTCTTGACGCCATACGTCCGAAAGATCTCGATGTTGCGCTCGACGAACTCCTGGTAGAGAAACTCGTTGCCGAGGCGGCGAGCGGAATCTCCATCGCTCTCTTCCTCGTCCCCTAAAATCGCGAAATTCACGCCGGCGCTGATGAGAATCTTGGCAAACGCCTTCGCGATCTTCTGGTTGCGCTGATCAAACGAAGCCGCCGTTCCGACAAAGTACAAGTACTCCGCCTTGCCTTCCACTTCCGCCATGGTCTGCACCGGCAAGTCGTCAACCCACTTCGCCCTGTCTCGCCGGCTGATGCCCCACTCGTTCGACTGCCGTTCTAGGTTTTGGAACACTTTGTTGACTTCCGGCGACGCCTTCCCCTCTGTGAGGACGAGGTGCCGACGCAGGTCCACGATGTCCTGGACGTGCTCATTCGCGACAGGACAAGCCTCTTCACAGGCGCGACAAGTGGTGCAAGCCCACACCTCCTCCTCGCTAAAAACGCCTTCAAACAGCGATGTCGACGACAGTTCCTCGGCCCCGGCCGCCATTTGCGCCAAGAGGCCCGGTCCTTGTGAGTTGATGGTGTCCTTCATCTTCAGAATGACATTGCGCGGTGAGAGCGGTTTCCCACTCAGCGTGGCAGGGCAGTTGATGTGGCACCGTCCACACTCTGTACACGCGTACCCGTCCAACAGCTGCTTCCACGTGAATTGTTGAATCTGGCCAACGCCAAACTCTTCCACGCTCTCGTCCTCCAGGTCCAACTTCCGAAGTTTGCCCGGGGAATCGTAGCGACGAAAGTACCAATTCGCCATCGCCCCCATCATGTGCGAGTGCTTCGAACGAGGAATCACGTACATGAAGGTCGTGAGGCACAGCACGTGAACCCAAAATGCGATTTCCGAAATGACGGCGAGCGTCGTCGCGGACAATCCCGTAAACCCGTGCGCGATGCCGTTGAGCACAGGAGACGCGTTCCCAGGATAGTCGCCAAGGTGCGCCATCTCGGCGCCAGTGGCCACGAAGTAGGTCACGACAAGCATGGTGATAAGTCCGAGAATCGCCCCAGCTTCAAGGCTCGGTTCTGTGCGCATCGGGCGAATGACGTAGCGTCGATAGGCAGCGACGATAATCGCTGCGATGACGAACAAGGAGAACATCTCTTGCATGAACAAATACCATCCCATGGTCGCCCACGGAAAATGCCAACCACTGACGTGGTAGACGAGAAAATCCAAATCTCCGAACACGAGGACCAAAAAGCCCCAAAAGATAAACAGGTGGCCAATGCCAGAAGGCTCAGCGATGACCTTTTTCTGCAAAATGACATTCGTGATAAAACTCCACACGCGCTCCTTGTGCCGTCCGCCTCGCGCACTGTCCGCCTGACCGAGGCGGAGGAACCGATAGCGTTCGAAGACGGCCGTCCCGAACAAAAAGACGCCTGTGCCAAACACGAGAAGAAATAGAATCAGTTGAATGATGAGTAACATCGCGATGCCTCCTTGCATGCCGTAAGGGTCGCGGGCTTGTGTGCCCGACCGAACGGTCGGTCTAAGATGAATCATAGCACAGTTGGACGACAATGGAATACGCCAGCGACTGGAAATGAACGCGCTTTCGGTAAGGCACAACTCGTTCACCTTGACGGTATCCGTCCATCCTGAAGCGCTGTCTCGACCTGTGCCCTAGTCTACCAAACGGAGAGAGCTAGGTGGATTGACCGTACAACAAAATTTTGCATCCGTGCGGGCACCGATTATAATGGCCCAGACCATTCCTTAGCGCCAAGGACGGAGTGACACGCGTGAACAAACCACTCGTAACTGTGCTGATTCCCGCATATAATCGGGCAAAATACGTCGCTAAGGCGATTGAGAGCGTGCAGCGGCAGACCATCGATAACTTTCTTTGCATCGTCATCGACGACGGGTCAGAAGACGAGACGAGGCTCGTTGTAGAATCGTATGCGGCAGACGACCTCCGCATCCGTTGTCTTACTCTGCCCGAAAATCGCGGCCTCGGACAGGCACTTGATGCAGGACTCAGAGAAGTGACGACGCCTTACTTTACCATCCTCGACAGCGATGACTGGTATGCAGAGCACACGCTCGAAGTCTGCCTCCAGGCCATCGAGCAAGCACCTCAGGACGTCTCCCTCGTCTGCGGCAATGCCGTCGTCTGGGAAGAGCAGTCAGACGGCCGACTGACCCAAAAGGATCGTCAACCAGGCAGGGCTTTTTCCGACCAGTACGATTTCATTCTTTACGGCCCGACACTCGTTCCCCGATTTCTGCGCACGAAGACGGTGCTGTCCGTCGGCGGGTTTGAGCGCGACCCCATCACGGACGGCCGCATGGCAGAGGATCGACTGTTGCTCCTGAAGCTCATCCACGTCAGCAACTTCATCTACGTCGATGAGGACTTGTACCACATACGCGTGCACCAAGACAATATGACGAAGCCACAGACGCGGCAGAAGTTTATGGAAGTGAAACGCTATATCTTTACGCGGATGTTAAAGGAATGGGGAGACGAATACGAGGCGGAGTTTTACATCCATCCTGAAGGTTGGCTCGATGTTCGTTCGCTGGTCCCGAAAAAGTAAGTCGTCTTTCAGAGGCCCGAAAGCGGGCGTGTACATCCTTACGGCTTCCTGATCATGCCGCCGTCTCGCCCGCCCTGTTCAACCTCGAAAGGCCCAGGCATTCTCTATTCGCTAGGGGAAAACGTCAGTTCTAGCGCGACGTCGCTCTCCTCACCAGCCATTGTCATGACGTATCGTAGCTCCACACGGCCTCCTTCGGGGTGAACGTCGACCTGTAAGTGCGTCGTTTGCGTGGAGATGGCGATGGCCTGGCTGCGCATCGTCATGCGAGAGACGTGTGAATCGCCCTCGCGAAACGTGTGCGTCCAATCGATGAGACCGTGGCGGATCCAGGTGAGTGCGTGGGGCTCCAAGCGCAGCGTCGTGCGCACAGAGCCGGTGTCACCCGACACCGGCTCCTCGTAGGACAGGTAGTGCGCACCCGCCCGCTGTTGCCAGGTGACGTCGGCGATCCGCTCCGTCTCGACGTGGCCCCCAGCGTCTGTGCGCCGGACCCACGTCAAGACGCACGTGCGCTTCTTTTGTGTTGGCGGCTCTGTGGGCATCAAAGAAACCTACTTCACAAACGCGAGCAGAGCCTCGCGAATCAGTTTCGAAGCGAGAATTTGCGTCTGTTCTGTCGGGTCTATCTGCGGGGATACCTCGACTAAGTCGAACCCGACGACGTTAAGCGATCCCAGGTACTGCATCGCCTTGAACGCCTCTGCAGCAAAGATGCCGCCGTGTTCGGCGGTGCCCGTGCCAGGGGCGGTGGCGGGATCGAACACGTCGATGTCCCACGTGACATACACCGGCTTGCCGTGCAGTTCCGGCAGGACGCTGCGAAGCGGCTCAGCTAACTCGAACGGGAAAAAGTGCGTGTTTTGCCGAGCCCATTCGAACTCCTCGCGCATGCCAGAGCGGATGCCAAACTGGTAGACCTTATCCGGCCCGATGGCGTCGCACACCTTCTTGATGATGGTGGCGTGCGAGAACGGTTGGCCCTCGTAGTGTTCGCGCAGATCCGTGTGGGCGTCGATGTGAATGACGCGCAGATCTGGATACTTTTCCGCGGCAGCGCGAATCGATCCCCACGATACCAAGTGTTCCCCGCCGAGCCCGATCGGCAGCTTGTCCGCTTCATACAACGCGCGGACGTACTTGTAAATCCGGTGGACACTCTCCTCTGGGTTGCCGAACGGGAGCGGAATGTCGCCCGCGTCGAAATAGGCTATCTCAGACAGTTCCTTATCCAGGTACGGACTGTATTCCTCAAGCCCCAGGCTCACCTCGCGGATGCGCGTCGGACCGAGCCGCGTGCCGGCCCGAAACGAGACGGTCCAGTCCATCGGCATCCCGTAGATGACCGCCTGCGCAGCGTCGAAGTCCTCTGTCGATCCGATGAACACGTTCCCGCTGTACTCAGGCGCGAACGGCCTTTTGACCTCAAAATCAAAACTCATGACTGGACAAGCTCCTTTACGAACTCAGGCAGGGCCAAAGCGGCGTGGTGCACTTGCGCGTTGTAGTAGCGGGTGTTCTTCACGCGCGACTCGGTCACGTCCTGCGGGCGGTGCACTTTGCTGCCCATGGTGAAGCTCCACATGCCCGTCGGGTACGTCGGGATGTGCGCCAGGTACAGCTGCGTGATCGGGAACGTCTTGCCGATGTCCTGATTGACGCGGCGAATGAGCTCCTGGTTGGCAAACGGAGACTCGGTCTGTGCCGCCATCAGCCCGTCCGACTTGAGGGCAGCGTACACCGATTCGTAGAAGTTCTTGCTGAACAAACCGACAGCCGGTCCAATCGGATCCGTCGAGTCGATGAGAATGACGTCAAACGTGTCCGGATGATCCTCCACGTACTTGATGCCGTCCACAATCTGGACGTCGACGCGCGAGTCGCTAAGCCCCGCAGCGATCTGTGGGAAGTACTTCTTGGAAGCCTCGACGACCGCTCCGTCGATCTCCGCGAGCACCGCCCGCTCGACCGATGGGTGCTTGATGACCTCGCGAATAATGCCGCCATCGCCGCCGCCGACGACGAGCACGTTCTTCGGGTTGGGGTGCGTGTGCATCGGCACGTGCGACAACATCTCGTGATAGACGAACTCATCTTTGTCCGTCGTCATCACGCAGCCATCCAAAACCAGCAGACGGCCGTACTGATGCGTTTCATAGACATCCAATGTCTGATATGGAGTGACTTCGCTATGTAATGTCTTCTCGACACGCAAACCGATGGACAAATTCTCGTTTTGCAACTCGGTAAACCATAAATTCGATTGAGGCACGTTTGTGTCTCTCCTCTCAAAAGGCATGCAGCCCGTATTATACCAAACTGAGGGCGCCGGTAAACGGTTGTCATATCCCATACATTTCCACACCGCAAAACGGGTAACCTACCTTCCATCATTCCCCTGTGGAGGTCATCCAATTGCGTCGGAAGACAGATATCACCAAGCAATCGACCAAAGTGTACCGCCGCAAACCCAGGAGCAAAAAGCTTTGGCTCTCCGCCATCTGCATCCCCCTCGCCACTGGCTTCACGGGCATGTCGCTCGTGCTCCTGCTGTTGCGATATCTGCCGCTGCCGGAACAGTCGCTCGTGAACCCAACCGAGATCGAAAGCGACGACGGGTTCCGCCTCGCCGAGTGGACGAGCACTGGGACAGATGAACAACCGGTCCCCCTGTCGCGCATTCCCAAGGCGCTCGTCGACGCGACCTTGGCCGTGGAGGATACGAACTTCTATCACGATCACGCCATCGACCTCAAATCGACCGCCCGCGCGATGCTCGTCAACCTACGCCACGGCCAAGTCGTGGAGGGTGGCTCGACGATTACGCAGCAATTGGCCAAAAATCTGTTTCTGACGCAGGACCGCACGTATTCGCGGAAGATCCGCGAAGCGCTGTTCGCCATACAATTAGAATTGCACGAGCCGAAAGACTGGATTCTCAACCGCTATCTCAACGTGGTCTACTACGGCCACGGCGCGTACGGGGTGCAGTCGGCCGCGCACCTGTATTTCAACAAATCGGTCGACGACCTCAATCTGGCCGAGTGCGCGATGCTCGCCGGCCTGCCAAAGGGCCCCTCGATCTATTCGCCGCTCACCGACATGCGCTTGGCGAAACAGCGCCAGCACGTCGTGCTCTCGCGGATGGTCCAAGCCGGGTACCTGACGAAGGGACAGGCGGCTGCGGCTTACCGCACGCCGATTCATATCGCAACCTACCACACGCCTGTCGTGCGCGCACCCTACTTTACGGCGGTGGCCGTCAACGAGGCAAAACGACAGTTCCAGATCAGCACCGAACACCTGTACCAAGGCGACCTGCGCATCCACACGACGCTCGATCCGCTCCTGCAACAAGCCGCGGAACGCGCCATCCAGACGACTCTGCCAAAGGGCAGCGCCATCCAGGCGGCGCTCGTGGCCCTCGATCCGCACACGGGCGCAATCAAAGCGCTCGTCGGCGGCCGCGACTTCCAGACGAGCCCCTTCAACCGGGCGATGGCGCCGAGGCAGCCGGGATCGACGTTCAAAGGCATTCTCTACACGGCCGCGCTGGAAAACAGCTGGACGCCGGCCAATCAGGTCGACAGCAAGTTGACGACGTTCGTCTACGGGCCAAATCACGATAAGCAGTACACCGTCCACGATTACGGCGACTTCTACGCGGAGCGGCCGCTGACCTTGCGCGAGGCCCTGGCGAGATCGGACAACGTCTACGCGGTCCACACGAACCTGACCATCGGCCCGGAGAAAGTGGTGGAGATGGCGCATCGGATGGGCATCCAGTCTTCACTCAAGCCGTATCCGTCGCTGGCGCTCGGCGTGTTCCCGGTATCGCCGTTGGAACTGGCGACAGCATACGCGACGCTGGCCAACGGCGGATTCCGCGTGACGCCGTATGCGGTGAAGGAGATCGACGCACCGGGCAACGACATGGCCGCGCACCCGGCGCCTGAGCGCGTCATCTCGCCGCAGATCGCGTACCAGATGACCGACCTGCTCACGAGTGTGCTGCAGCGAAACGGAACTGGCTACTCAGTGCACGATTACCTCCACGACGTCGCGGCGGCCAAGACCGGGACGACGGATACCGATGCGTGGATGGTCGGCTATACGCCGAACCTCGTCTGCGCGGTATGGGTAGGCTACGACTCAAACCGCCCGCTGACCGTGGCCGAGTCCCACCTCGCATCACCGATCTGGGCGAAGTTCATGGGGACTGCACAGACGCATCTGCCTTATCAGTGGTATCAACCGGCGCCTGGATTGAAGGCGTACACGCTGGACCCACTCACGGGCAAACTAGCGACCCCACTCTGCCGGACGACCGAGATCGACTACTTTGTACCTGGCACGGAGCCCTCCTCCCCT
The DNA here is from genome assembly GCA_029166985.1 of Alicyclobacillus fastidiosus. Taxonomy (GTDB): domain Bacteria; phylum Bacillota; class Bacilli; order Alicyclobacillales; family Alicyclobacillaceae; genus Alicyclobacillus; species Alicyclobacillus fastidiosus_A. The sequence goes on from CP119138.1 coordinate 4,876,986, forward strand.
TGCCCGGTACACGCGCCCGCACAACCAGAACCGAAGTCGACGCCGAAACAAAAATTGTTCGGATGGTTCCAAAAATGGTTCTAGACGGCGCCAATCGAGCTTCTAACTGTGCTACAATGGCGGCAATCAACCAAGGAGGGTGGGGCGTCAGCTATGGAACAACGCCTGTCCGCACGCGTTCGCAACATTAAACCTTCTGCGACGATGAGCGTCGACGCGAAGACGAAATCGCTGGTGGCTTCGGGGCAACCCGTCATCAATATGAGCGTGGGAGAGCCAGACTTTGATACGCCGACCGCAGCTGCCTTTGCCGGCATCCGCGCCATCACCAACGGCAACACGCGCTACACACCGGCCGCTGGCACGATGGCCCTGCGCCAGGCGATCGCGCGCAAACTGATGACGGAGAACGGCCTGACCTTTGCGCCAGAGCAGATCGTCGTCTCCAACGGTGCAAAGCACACGCTGTACAACGTGTTCGTGGCCATCTGCGACGAGGGCGACGAAGTCATCCTGCCGGCACCGTATTGGGTTTCGTACCCTGAACAAATCGAACTCGCCGGAGCGAAGCCGGTGATCGTGGGCTGTGACGAATCGACGCAGTTCAAGATGACGCCGACACAGTTGGAGGCCGCCATCACGCCGAACACGAAGGCGGTGCTCTTGAATACGCCGTCCAACCCCACCGGGGCCGTCTACCACGAAGAAGAGCTGCAAGCACTCGCCAAAGTGCTTCGCAACCATGACGTCTACGTCGTCCTCGACGAGATTTACGAACGACTTGTCTATGACGTCAAACAGACGAGTCTCGCCGCTATCGCGCCTGAACTACAGGACCGCGTGATCGTCATCAACGGCTTCTCAAAGGCATTTGCTATGACCGGATGGCGACTCGGATACGCAGCGGCACCACCCGACGTGGCAAAAGCCATGGCGAGCTTCCAAAGCCATTCGACGGGCAGCCCGTCCTCGATGTCGCAGGCTGCAGGACTGACCGCGTTGTCGCACTTCGATCCAGCCGTCGTCGAGACCTTCCAACACCGCCGCGACGTCCTCGTCGAGGGCCTGAACTCCCTCGCTGGTGTCAGCTGTGCACCGCCAGAGGGCGCGTTCTACGCGTTCCCCGACATTTCGGGCGTCATCGGCAAGCGCTATGAAGGCACGCCGATCGAATCCGCGACAGACTACTGTCAACTACTGCTGGAAAAAGCGCTCGTGGCAAGTGTCCCTGGCGACGCATTCGGCTCGCCGAACCACGTTCGCTTCTCCTACGCCGTCGCAGACGACGACGTCGCAGATGCTGTTCAACGCATGCGTCAGTTCCACCTGAAGCTGAGCTGAAGCCTGACGAACTGCATCGCTGTTCAACTTCCACAAAAGACGAAAGGGACCGTCCGGCGCTCCTGCGCTTTGACGGTCCCTTTCGTTCGTCACTCCGTGGTGTCCGGATTTTGCTGCCCATGCGGGTGTGCGGGATGGATTTCCCCGTACGGATCTGTCCAGTTCTCGTCGTTCTGAATTTGAATCAGCCCCGCCGTATCGAGCTCGTGAAGGACTTCAAACAGGCTGTCGCGCTTGTCCTGAGGGAGCCCTCGAACGAACTCGTTGATGTCTTGAGCGGGTGCCGCTTGGACAAAGTGGACTCCACCGTATTTCGCGTATAGCTCACGTTTTAATGGCATCGACGTTGCACCCCTTCCCCACGTATGACACAAGCCCCTTCTTTGCTATTCTGTGCCCGCCGTGTCGTCCTATACGCGTCCACACAACCGATACGCACCAGCCACAAGACACTGCAATAGGATAGGAGAGAAATTCTATGTGGAAGTGAGGTGCAACCGCCACGAACCGGACATCCAACGGAAAAGGTCGCAGCCGGAGCGACCATGCACCAACCGCGCCGAGGTTGACCAGAAACGCGACGTCAAGAACTTCGGCGTCCTCTGGGAGTGGCTCGGCGGGTTCCTCTAGGCGACGGCGCACTGACGCTGTCGATGCGGCTTTAACCAAGGCTCAAACGCCCAGACGGAAGACGCCTACTCGCCGAAATAACCGACCCGCCCGCCGGCCCAACGCACGGGCGCAAAACGCGGTCAAGCCAAGTGGCAGCGCGACGGGATCGGCCAAGAAGAAAGGGCAAAGCCTCTCGCAACTCCTGTCGCCGAAGAACGTTCAAGAGACGATAAAAACGGTGGGCAACTTGCGGGGAATGGTCAAGAACTGGCTTGGCTACCTGCAACAGGCCGACAGGATGTTGGATACCATCTTCGTCACGACGGGCTCGCTGAAGGAGAGCGGCGTGCTCGACAAGCTGGTGAAATATCGCGGCAAGAATTTGTCGACGGACGACTATACAAGCATCCTCTCGGCACTTATGGCATCCCCACTCGCCAGCGGCTTCCTGAAAGGCGACGACCATGAAGCAGGCGAGGGGCAAGCAGAGCAGTCAGCTGCACAGAGGCCGCAACAACAAGGGCAGGCACTACCTCCGCCCCAGCAACAACATCCACCACAAATGTAAAAGGGCGGCGCAATGCGCCGCCTCTCTTTCGCATATTCGACTTTCAACCCTTGCTCTTCGGAACGAACTTCTTGATTTCTTTTAATGTCTTGTCATCGACGTTCTTGCCATACTTTTTGACGAGGTCGTCGACGTTGGCGTTCGGGCCGTTTTTGGTTGCGTCGGTATACGCCTTGACAAACTGTTTGATCCGTTGTTCCGGCACTGGAAGGCCCAATTTGTTCGCAAACGACTTTGCCATTTGCTCAACTTGATTTGCGTCTTTCCAGTCGTTCGGATTGGCTTTCTTCACATCGTCGAGAATTTCAAAAATCGCCTTCCGCTTACCGGAGAGATTATTCTTGAGATTGTCCAACGAGTTCGATTTGTTGGAAGCGACTGTCTCCACTTCCGGGTTCAGCGACGGAGCTTCAATCGGACGCTGCCGCTTCACACCGGCCTTTGGGGAAAGTTTGCGCTTGCGTTTATTTGGTTGATTCGCCACGTGCCTGCATCCTCCTCTGTCCATAACTGCTCCATAACGGAGCCTCCTCACACAATATGTAGAGGGACGAAGAGATGCGCCTCGAAACCGGCAAATCGGACAAAACGGGCGGTAGTTTGCGATGCCGAAGTCAGCGGGATTTTCGCAATTTCGGACTGCGCAGGCGAATATCGATCGCGGCCGCGCTGATCATCGCCATCAACATCATCAAACCCCCGACGCCTTCGGCCATGCTGCGTCCATGTTCCACAATCACGATTGTAAAGCCAGCCAGTAATAACAATCCGAGACTGACAAAGGACAAGATAAACTTTTCCATTTGTTCAATCCTCCCGTGGACACATGTTTCGAAAATTACGTACAATCATAGTGTGTCAGCTTGCAACGAGTGGGGGTAAGTTCTCAATCGTACGAATTATTGTAGCACGTTTCCGAAGACTCTGCCTCGCCGTATTCGCCTTCCAAACGCGCAGACTAGGCGCTGTTCACGATATTTTGCAAGTCGCTGGCGTACCCTTAGTATGGGTGCTCCGGAACTGACCGGGAAACACAACACACACAAAAGGGGAACACGATTACATGAAACGATGGTTCATCGGGTTGTTTTCCGTGCTTTTACTGTTATGCCCAACGACGGCATTCGCCGACAGCGGATCCGTTCCTTTACACAGCGCCTCTGCATCGACGATTCAGACGGCGACCCTCACAGCGAGCAGCAACCCAGCGCACGTGCAAGTCATCCGTGGCGGTCGCTCCTACAGCTCCCGTTCCTATACTTCGCGTTCGTACAGCTCCAGGTCGTACGGAGGTACTGGGACGCGATCGTATGGTTCGCCGTTTGGCGGCCTTGGCTCGCACCTATTCTCCTTTGGGGCAGGCTTCTTTTTGGGACACCTGTTTAACCCATTCGGCTTTGGTTACGGCTACGGTCCGGGACTTGGATTGTTCCACATCATTTTCGATATCTTCATCATTTGGATAATCTGGAAAATTATTCGGGGCATGTTCTTTCGCTGAGGAATCTGAAGGACAGACGACAGGCGGGCGCCAACCTCGAGTGACGACGTTGGCGCCACAGTCCAAGCGCTGGACTACCCGCCGATGCGAGACATCTCGACGCGAGGCCGCTGAATCGTTTCGCTGCTGCGCTCTTCGGAATAGCGATCGCGCCGGCCTCTCCAAAGCCCCGCGAACAGCGCACGCAATGCTTCATCTGTGGTCCCGTTTCGGAGCAGATGACGAATTGGCGTTCCATGCGTCCCGAATAGGCAGGTAAAGAGCTCGCCAGATGCCGTCAAACGCAGCCGCGAACACCCCCTGCAAAACGGGTTCGTCACGGAGTGAATAATCCCGATTTCCCCGGCTCCATCCGCATAGGCGAACCGCTCGGCCACATCGCCCGGGGTGTTCGGTTCGACAGGGATGAGCGAGTACTTGTCGTCGATCATCCGGTAGATATCGGCAGCCGGCACCACATCGTTCATCTGCCAACCATTGCTGTTCCCGACATCCATGTATTCGATGAATCGAAGAATGACGCCACTGTCGCGAAATCGCTCTGCCATTGGCAGGACTTGTGACTCATTCATCCCTTTGCGAACCACCATGTTCACCTTGACGGGTGCGAGCCCCGCGCTAAGTGCTGTGTCGATAGCGGTCAGCACCCGTGCCACAGGGAACCCCACGTCGTTCATCGCTTTGAAGATGGTATCGTCAAGCGCGTCGAGACTGACCGTAATTCGCCGGAGCCCTGCCTCCTTTAAAGCGATAGCCCGCCTCTCTGTGAGCATGCTCCCGTTGGTAGTCACCGCGATGTCGTCGATGCCGGGGATGTCTGACACAGCCCGGACAATGTCCGGCAAATCTCTGCGAAGGATGGGTTCTCCTCCCGTCAGCCGGACTTTGTGCACACCGAGCTCCGACAGAATGGTCGTGACACGGACGATCTCATCTATAGTTAAGGTCTCTTCGTCGGACAAGAAGGGATAGTCTTTTCCGAAAATTTCTTTTGGCATACAGTACTTACATCGGAAATTACATCGATCCGTCAGCGAAATTCTGAGATCCTTCAGCGGCCGTGTGAGCGCATCTCGAACGTTCGTTTGATGCTTGGACATCTTCAGAACCTCCTGACTTGGTGAATCTGGATTACTGTACTCAGTGTACCACGGGGAAGTCTAGACTTGGAAATTGGCCTTGAGTGAGGCCGAGGGGGCGGTAGGGTGAATCGCTTTGGTGTAGGACACTGGGATGAAGGCGAACAACAACATCTACAGCAAACCATCCAACAGTTCGTACGCGTGCAAAGCGTCACGGGCGGACAGGCGGAGTGGGAGATGGCGCGCCAAGTGCTTGATCGCCTGCGCCAGGCTGAGTGCCATCCATCGGGCTCCTTGACCGTCGAATCGTTCCTCACCGACGACGGCACACAAATGGGCGCCTGTGCGCTGTACAGGCGTGAGGGATGCACGCGCACCGTCGTGCTCGTCGCCCACACGGACGTCGTCGGCGTGGAGGATTACGGAGCATACCAGAAGGATGCGTTCGACGTCGCACGGTTTACACAGCGCGTGCGACGGGATATCCCGCTGCCGGAAGAGGCGCGCGCCGACTTGAGCCGCGGGGCCTGGTGGTTCGGTCGCGGCGTGATGGACATGAAGGCTGGACTCGCCATGAATCTGCTCCTGTTCGAAAAGGCCTGCCGCGAAGGCATCGATGGCAACCTCGTAGTTCTGGCGGTGCCGGATGAAGAGAACCATTCGCGGGGCATGTTGGCGGCCGTCAAGGTGCTGCATCGCTGGAAAGCACAGATGGACCTCGACTATGTGCTATGTCTCAACGCAGAGCCGTCCTTTGTCACGTCCGGGGAGACTTCTGGAGCCCACATCTACTCTGGTTCATTCGGCAAGCTATTGCTCGGTGCACTCGCTGTTGGCATTCCAGGTCACGTTGGTATTCCGTTTAGTGGCATCAGCAGTGTTCAGATGCTGACACACCTTGTGCAGACGCTTGACGCCAACCCGGAATTGAGCGAGCGCACCGATGATGGACGGCTGGTTCCGTTGACCTGCCTCTGGATGCGGGATTTACAAGAGACGTACTCGGTACAATCCCCCCATCTCGCAGCGGCCTACTTCCACGTCCCGTTCCTCCGGCGCTCGCCAAGCGCCGTGCTCAGCGGTATCCGTTCCGTCTGCGAGGAAGCGCTGTCCAGCCTTCACGAGTGGACCGTCGACCGCGCACGCACGGCTGGCGTCGCAGAGCCTGCGAGTTCGCGCGAGATCCCCGTTTGGTGGCTTTCCGAACTCCTGCGCGACAGCCCGTTGTCGCCACCTCTACCAGTTCGCGGGGACGGTCTTCTGCAAGCTACGCTAAGTGCGGTCAAAACGGTCGCTTTAAGCCGCGAGGCGACCGATCAGGCGTGCGTCGTTCTCTTTCTCGCTCCTCCCGTCTACCCCGCGGTGGACGCGTCCGATTCGCCACAGCTCAGGGAATGGATTCGAGCGACGCAGATGTTGGCACGGAATCAGTTTGGCGTCGAACTAGAACACAGGACCGGCTTCCCTGGTTTGTCCGATCTGAGCTATACGGGCTACGGCCTCAGCGCTGATTGGGCGTTTATCGCCACAGAGATGCCCGCGTGGGGCGCCGGTTACAGCCTACCGCTCCAGTTGATGGCGGAATTGAACATTCCCGTATGCAATCTCGGGCCATTTGGCAAAGACGCACACCAGTGGACCGAACGACTCGAATTGGATTACTCCACGCGCGTCTTGCCGCAGCTATCGATGAACATGATCGCAAAAGCGCTTTCCACGACGCGTACATAAGTTCACCACTTTTGTCGCGCTTTGCGTTACACTGAAAGCAGCACGCATTGTCCACAAGGGGGACCCTGTTGTATGAACGTAGCGATGATCGCACATGACCAGAAGAAGAACGATATCGTATACTTGGCCATCGCGTATCAGAACATCCTGAAAAACGTGAACCTGTATGCCACGGGAACGACCGGCATGCGGATTGCGGAGGCAACCGGTCTCAGCGTTCACCGGTTTCAATCTGGACCGTACGGCGGCGACCAGCAAATCGGTGCCATGATCGCAAACAACGAGATGGATTTTGTGATTTTCCTGCGCGATCCGCTGACGGCGCAACCGCACGACCCTGACATCACCGCACTCCTTCGATTGTGCGACGTACATAACGTCCCTGTAGCGACCAACATGGCCTCGGCTGAAGCCTTGGTTCGTGCGATGGACGCTGGACTCATCGACTTTAAGCCAAAAGCCCAATAAGACCGAAAGGATGCCTACCCATGTTTGACTCGAGCGTATTCGAAGCACGACGTGTTCGATTCTCTGAAACCATTGCCGATCGCTCTATCACCGTCCTATTTTCCGGGCGCGCGCCACACAAGTCGCGCGATGCCGTTTATCACTTCCACGCCAACCGCAACTTCTTCTACCTAACCGGCGTAGATCGTGAAAACGCAGCCGTGGTCTTCCTCAAAAAGGATGGTACGGTGCGCACCACGTTGTTTACGGAGCACGTGGATGCAACGCAGGAAAAGTGGACGGGTAAACGCATGCGCGACGACGAAGCAACTCGTAGATCTGGCATCGAGGAGATTCGAGATATCACCGAACTGCACGGCGCCATCGGTGGCTTTCTGTCGGACGCCGACTACGACGTCATCTACCTGGATCTCGAACAAAACGACTGGCATCAGACACAGACCATCGCGCATCAGTTCTCGCGCGAATTGGCACAGCGATATCCAGGGCTCGCGGTGCGCAATATCCACGCCCCAATCTGCCGTATGCGCGCAGTGAAGGATGCGCATGAAGTCGCTGCCATCCGCGAGGCGATTCGCATCACGAAACTTGGCGTCGAAAATCTCATGTCGCACGCGCACGGGGAAGTGGCCGAGTACGAATTACAGGCCCACTTCGATTTCACTTTGCGCTCCAACGGTGTATCCGAGCACGCATTTCCATCCATCATCGCAGGTGGCGAACGGGCGACTATTCTTCACTACGAAGAGAACGACCAACCCGTCGCGGACGGTGAACTGGTACTGCTGGACCTCGGAGCTGCACATTTGCACTACTCAGCAGATATCAGCAGAACCTTCCCTGTGAATGGAAAGTTCACACCGCGGCAAAAAGAGTTGTACGAGGTCGTGCTGACGGCGATGGAAGAGACCATCGCAGCCGTGAAGCCAGGCATGTCCTACCCAGAATTAAACGAAGTCACCAAGGCGACGCTCGCCCGTGAATGTAAGCGGATTGGACTCATCGAACGCGATGAGCAAATTAGCAACTACTATTACCACAGCGTGAGTCACCCATTGGGTCTCGACACACACGACGTACACGGCAGGGGCTACCCGATCGAGGTCGGCTCCGTCATCACCATTGAACCCGGGCTCTACGTTGCGGAAGAAGGCATTGGCATCCGCATCGAAGACGACATTCTCGTCACTGAAACCGGCGTCGAAAACCTGTCTTCTGACATTATCAAGTCCGTCGCCGATATCGAAGCGTTTATGGCAAACCGCCGCTAACCCAACTTTCGCCGCATCGCCACGGCTTAAACCGCACACAATTGGGCATCGTAGACACGATGCCTTTTTTTGTATTTTCATTTTCTCTTCACAACTTGTCACCTGTTCTGGTATTATGCAGTATATCGTTTTCGTAAAACGTTTTCGTAAAACGTTTTACCTCGGCAGTACAACTGTATTTCTCCGTTTGCACCGGCAAAGCCGTTCTGTAGAGCCCTGAGGTGTAAACGAATTCAACCATGACCGCGGTCCCACGGTATTGAAGAGGGAACGCATGCTTCTAGGGAGGGCAAAATCATGAAACGATGGGGAATAGGTCTCCTCATTGGCTTGGGGATTCTCATCAACTACTTCGACCGGACGAATTTGTCCGTCGCGCAACAGCCAATTTCCAACCTCTATCACTTGAATAGCGCTCAAATGGGCATTATTCTCTCGTCCTTCGGTTGGTCTTACGCACTCTTTCAAATTCCGATTGGGGCCCTACTCGACAAGATCGGCGTCAAATGGCTGGTCCGCGTGGGTACCCTCATCTGGTCACTTGCTACGTTTATGACAGCGATTGTAAGCGGCATGGGCCTTCTCATTTTGTCCCGCGTCATCCTGGGTGCGGCGGAAGCGCCTGCATTCCCTGCTGCCTCCAAGGCGACAGGCTACTGGTTCCCTGTCCGTGAACGGGGACTCGCTACGTCGATTTTCGATGCCGCTGCCAAATTTTCAAACGTCATTGGCACGCCCTTAATCGCATGGGCCGTCTTTGTTTGGGGATGGAAAGGCGGATTCTGGCTCACAGGGATTTTGAGCCTGTTCTACCTCGCACTGTACTGGATTTTTTATCGGGATCCAAAGGACGCAAAGCTGTCCGCAGAAGAGGAGAAGCTGCTTCGCGAAGGCGGTGCGCAGCAGGTTGGCACAGCGCCTGGCGGCTACGGAAAGAACCTGCTGTTCGTTCTCTCGCAACGTAAAATCTGGGGATTGACACTCGGCTTTACGGCGTACGGTTATTCGTTTTACCTGTTCCTGACCTGGTTGCCTGGTTACTTGGAAAAACAGATGCACATGACGATTCTCAAGTCCGGTTGGTACACTGCTGGCCCATGGCTCATCGCGACTATCACCGACTTGGTCATCGGCGGTTGGCTGGTCGATCACCTCGTCAAGCGCGGCCACGACTCGACGCGCGTTCGGAAGACGATTCTCGTCATTGGCATGATTTTAGGTCTGGCCGTCATCCCGGCCGCCTTTACGAACAACCCGAATGCGGCAGTATGCTGGATCGCGGTTGCACTGGGTGGACTAGCCTTCTCCGCCCCGATCGGCTGGAGTATCCCGTCACTGATCGCTCCACGAGGCACCGTCGGCACGGTCGGCAGCGTCATCAACTTTTTCAACAACCTGATGAGCATCGTCGCTCCAATCGTGACTGGCTTTGTGGTCGACTGGACCGGATCGTTCGAAACCGCGTTTATCATCGCAGGCATTGTGCTGGTCCTCGGCATCTTGTCCTACGTCCTGTTGCTCGGTAAAATCGAGCCTATCCAGTCACCTTTTGAAGACCGTGACAAGGTCAGCGCGTAAGCGCGCCGTCTACTCGCAAGACACCTATCATCAGCACCTTTCAAAAGTAAACAACAAACTCTGGTGGTCGCCGGTCTCCGGCGGCCAACCTATGCGTTCTGGGATGTGGAGAGCCTTGAAAGAAAAACAGACAAACACCGAGCAGTTGAACCACTGTATCATCGGACTGGATATCGGCACCACCACGGCGAAGGCTATCGCGTACCGAATGGATGGGACCGAAATCACGAGCGACAGCGAATTAGTGACGACGCGCACGGAAGAGGACGGGTCCGCCGTACAAGAACCCGAAGCCGTGTACGAGTCGGTGACGAAGGTGTTTTCTTCAGTCTGCCGAGAAGTGCTGCAGCGCGGGCTATCCATTGATGCGGTCGGGTTTAGCGCCGCCATGCACAGCCTGATTCCCGTCGACGCCGAAGACCAGCCACTGTTCCTCGCCATGCTTTGGCTCGATGCGCGGCCATACCGGGAAGCGGCCGCCTTGTGGAACAGCGAAACCGGGAAAGACATCTACCACCACACTGGAACGCCGATTCACGCGATGGCTCCAGTGGCGAAAATCGCTTGGTTCCAAAACGCCTACAAAGAACTCGCTATGCGAACAGCGCGCTATGTATCGATCAAGGAGTACGTTTGGCACCGCTGGTTCGGGGTGTGGGAAGTCGATCACGCCGTCGCCTCGGCCACAGGACTCTTCGATGGCGCCACGTTCGATTGGTATGCCCCTGCGCTTGCATACGCCGACATTTCGGCGGAGCAACTTTCGACCATCGTGCCTACGTCATACGTTCGCAACTTGGACGTCACGCCGTTTCTCGGTACATCCGAGTCCTCCCCACACCTCGTCCCCGTCTGTATCGGCGGATCTGACGGCGTACTGGCGACGGTGGCTGCAGGCGCCATGTCGGGAAGTGAGATGATTCTCACGATGGGCACCAGCTTGGCCATTCGCACGGGCCACGAGAAGCCGACATCAAACGCTGAGATCCGTGCATTCTCCTATCCGCTGGCACCCAACCAATACGTCGTCGGTGCGCCCAGCAACAGCGGTGGCGTCGTGCTCGATTGGCTCTATCGCAACGTCCTGACCGAAGACGGCGCAGACTTCGACGAGCGGTTCCCTCGTCTGTGTGAAGAATCGGCATCCATGGAATCCGAGGATTTGTTCTGCATTCCGTATGTATCTGGCGAACGGGCACCAATTTGGGATGAGTCGGCCACGGCGTCATTCATCGGCCTGCGAAGATATCACCAACAAGGGCACTTAATGCGCGCAGCCATCGAAGGTGTGCTGTTTAACGCGTACTGGATTGCCCACCAATTGATGGATTCCCTTGGAACGCCGCAGCGGTTGATCGTGTCTGGAAAATTGTTTCAACAAGCGTGGGTCCGGGAATGGACGGCGAATTTGTTCAATCTGGAGATAGAAGCACAAGCGGAGATGGACGGGGCGACATTGGGTGCGGTGATGGTGGCCAGTGAGGCCATTGGCAAACAGCTGCAGATCCGGCGTCAAGTGACGCACGTCACGCGGCCACGTGTAGATGAGCACGAGCGCCTACAGAAGAAGTTTGAGCGCTTCCGGCGGCTTTGTGCAGTCGTCCTGCCGGAATCAACGATGCAGTCGCGTTGACCCACCAAGCACGAGGGTCGACGCAATCGTTTTGACGTCGAAGGGAACCGGCGCAGAAGCGGTCTCGTCAGGTTTGCTGAGCCTCTGAAGCAGCATCTCTCCGGTCAGTGCACCCATCGTATCGACGGGTTGCCCGACGCACGTCAGCGATGGCTGAACTAAGCCTGACCAATCAGGCTGATCAAACGTGGCGAGTCCCAACTGACTGGGTATTTGAAACCCAAGTCGGATCAGGTCGGGATACAAGCGCATCATGAGGAGCCCATTGCCCGTATAGACGGCGATGGGTTCTTTTTTTGCGCCGTCCTCCACAGCTTTGACCACCAAATCAAACGTGTCATCCTGGTCCCGATCGACCGTGATGACCCAAGGCTTGAAGGACAGCTTGTGGCAGGCTTGCAGATAGCCCTGCAGGCGCTCCTTGCGAGTGTGTACGCCATCCTCTTGCTCAGTGACGTACAGGACGCGGCGATACCCCTGTTCGAGAATGTGCTCGGCCAACTGCTCGGACGCTTCCAAATTGTTCGTGATGACGTTGGTGACACCAGGTACAACATATTTGCGATCGACGAAGATCACCGGCATCTGGATGGCGATGGCGGCGAGTAAATCGTTGTTTTGACCCCCTGTCTGGAGCACCATGGCGTCTACCCGCTGCGCTTGCAACGACTGCACGATCGCGCGTTCCCGGTCTGGATTGCCAGCGGTTTCACTGACAAACAAGTGATAACCCGCAGGTGACAACGTCTGGTTGAGGGATTTCATGAACCCTACGCAAAACGGATAGCTCATGTTCACGACAACGGCAGCTACCATCTTCGTCCGATTGCCTTTCAAGCCTTGCGCCAGGGCGTTTGGACGATATCCGAGGTGCTTAATCACCGCTTCGATGCGCCCGCGCGTCGCCTCGCTCATCGAGTCGTAACGCTCGTTCAAAAAGCGGGAAACGGTGGTGATGGACACACCGGCATGACGTGCCACATCTTGAATCGTGACGCGCTTATCCACGTGTGTCCCCTCCCTCGAACATCGTCCTCATGCTACCCATGCCCTGTCAACTCGCCCGAACTGGCGACGCAAATCGAATCAACTTACGCCTTCTCGACAGCGTGGCCGCCAAACTGGTTGCGCAGCGCAGCCTGAACCTTGCCAGTAAACGTGTCCTTGTCTTCCGAGCGGTAACGCATCAGGAGAGACATCGTGATGACAGGAGCTGCAACTTGGAAGTTGAGGGCCTCTTCGACAGTCCACTTGCCTTCGCCAGACGAGTGCACGACGCCTTTGATCTGATCCAGGCGTGGGTCGTTGCGGAATGCGGCCTCCGTCAATTCCATCAACCAACCACGAATGACAGATCCGTTCGACCAGCAACGAGCGACTTCTGCAAAATCGAAATCAAATGGGCTCTTCTCGAGGACTTCAAAGCCTTCGCCAATCGCCGCCATCATGCCGTACTCAACGCCATTGTGAACCATTTTGCAGTAGTGTCCACTGCCAGCGCGACCGGTGTACACATAACCGTTTGGCACAGCGGTGTCTCGGAAGATCGGCTCGATCGTCTTGAACACCTCAGCGTCGCCGCCGATCATGTAGCACGCACCGTGGCGAGCGCCGTCCGTACCGCCGGACGTACCGACGTCGAAGAAGTAAACGCCGTGCTTCGAGAGGTCTTCTGCGTGACGGACGCTCTCTTTATAGTGCGAGTTACCGCCTTCGATAATGATGTCGCCCTTGGAGAGCAGCGGCGTCAATTGGTCGATCAAGTTATCGACCGGTTTGCCGTGAGGAACCATCAACCAGATCACACGAGGGGTGCTAAGCTTCTGCACGAGGTCTTGAATCGACGACGCCCCCGTCGCCTTCTCTTCTGCCAAGCGCTGTACAGCTTGCTTGTCGAGGTCGAATGCAACCACGTCGTGATTGTGATCCATCATGTTGAGCGCGAGGTTATACCCCATTTTCCCAAGCCCAATAATTCCAATTTGCATATTTCTCTCCATCCTTTCTATCTGGAGCCGCCAAACATCGAGTCTTCTCTTGGATTATGCTCGATTTTGGACGTCTCATTGCGCTTGTATCTGTGAATCCTTTTCATGTATACTGCGTGACATTGTGCAAAGGAGTGTCCGTACGATGTTAATCATAGGAATCGCCGGCGGAACTGGCTCCGGGAAGACGTCTGTGGCGAGGGCTATCCTCGACCAGCTAGGTGCCGAACACGTCGTATTGATTTCCCAGGACGCCTACTATCAGGATCGTTCGACCCTGCCGTTTGAACGGCGCCAACAACTGAACTATGACCACCCGGACTCATTTGACAACGACCTCTTGCTCGAGCACCTGACGGCGCTTCGGCGAGGGCAATCGATTGAGATGCCGATATACGACTTCAAGACGCACAACCGGAAAGAGGAGACGATTCACGTCGCCGTCCGCCCCGTCATCGTCCTCGAAGGCATTCACGTCCTCGTCGACGCCAAGCTCCGTGAACTCCTCGACATCAAGGTATTCGTCGATACGGACCCGGACGTTCGCGTCCTGCGCCGCATTCGCCGCGACATCGAAGAGCGCGGCCGCAGTATCGAATCGGTGTACGAACAGTACCTCCACACGGTAAAACCGATGCACGACGCGTTTATCGAGCCGTCGAAGCGCTTCGCCGACCTGATTGTCCCCGAAGGCGGGGAAAATCAAATTGCGATCGCGCTATTGACCACTCGCGTCAGCCAATTCCTCAGCGAACTCGCCGAATGATCATTGGCTGATGGCCGTATCCAGTGCGATTTCCATCATCTCGTGGAACGTGGTTTGACGCTCCTCGGAAGTGGTCGCCTCACCGGTCAGGATGTGATCGCTCACTGTCAAAATGGACAGCGCTTTGGCGTTGAATTGTGCGGCCAGTGTAAACAGGGCCGCACTTTCCATCTCCAAGGCCAGTACACCAAAGTTTGCCCATTTCTCGAGATCCGCGAGACCGTCGTTGTAGAACAGGTCAGCCGTGAACACGTTGCCTACCTTGACCTGTACATTTCTCTCCTGCGCGACTTGATATGCCTTGTACAAAAGGTCAAAGTTTGCCGTCGGAGCATAATCCATGTGCCCGAAGCGAAGTCGGTTCACATTTGAATCGGTCGAAGCACTCATCGCCAGAATCACGTCGCGAACCTTAATGTCCTTCTGAATGGCACCGCACGTCCCCACGCGGATCAGCGTCTTGACGCCATAGGACTGCATGAGTTCCGTTGCGTAAATCGAGATGCTCGGCACGCCCATCCCCGTTCCTTGGACAGACACAGGTACCCCTTTATACGTTCCGGTGAATCCGTACATCCCACGGACTTCGTTGTAACAGACTGGACTGTCAAGATACTTCTCGGCGATGTACTTCGCCCGCAGTGGGTCACCAGGTAGAAGAATTCGTTCAGCGATGGCACCTTCCACCGCACCAATATGTACACTCATTCGAGCCAACCCCCCTCCTATTTTCTCTGTAACGTCTGGCTGCAACACTGCTAATAGGTGGACAACCTTACCCATCATACCACGAGACGCTTGCCAGTCTCCATGTGTTCGGTATGATGGGGGATAGACAACTGATACGCGAAGGAGACTGCCCCGTGAATTCTGCTGAAGAAATTATCCGTTACATCTCCGAAAGTAAGAAGCGCACACCCGTTAAGGTTTACCTCAAAGGCCGCTTTGATGACGTCACTTTTCCCGAGACCATCCAGTCGTTCATTTCGGGCAACGCAGGCGTCCTGTTCGGCGAATGGGCGGACGTAGAGGCGTTTTTAGCGCTGCATCAAGACGCGATTGACGATCACGTCATCGAGACAGACCGCCGCAACTCAGCCATTCCACTGCTCGACACCAAGGGCATTCAGGCTCGCATCGAGCCAGGCGCCATCATCCGCGACAAAGTGTCCATCGGCGACAACGCCGTGATCATGATGGGTGCAGTGATCAATATCGGTGCAGAAATTGGATCTGGCACGATGATCGACATGGGTGCCATCCTCGGCGGTCGAGCGACAGTCGGGAACAATTGTCACATCGGAGCTGGTGCGGTGTTGGCCGGCGTGATCGAACCACCTTCGGCGAAACCAGTCGTCATTGAAGACGACGTGCTCGTCGGAGCGAATGCCGTCATTTTGGAGGGCGTGCGCGTCGGCAAAGGGTCCGTCGTCGCGGCGGGTGCCATCGTCATCGAGGACGTCGCACCTGGAACGGTCGTGGCTGGCGTGCCTGCTCGCGTGATCAAGCAAATCCACGAGACGGACAAGTCGAAAATTGAAATTAAGCAGGAACTGCGCCGCTTATGATGGACGCAGCCAGGCTTACGGCCGTTCGCCACTCGCTTCATCGCATCCCGGAATTGGGATTTGAGGAGCACAAGACACAGGCCTTCCTGTTGTCGGTCATCGCGGAACTGCCGCAGTCACACCTGAAAGTCACCGTTTGGCGCACTGGCGTCCTCGTCCTCGTCTGCGGCGAATCGCCGGAGCGCAGGGTCGCATACCGCGCCGACATGGACGGACTGCCTGTACGCGAGGAGACGGGTGCGAGCTATGCGTCCGTGCACGATGGGATGATGCATGCGTGCGGCCACGATGTGCATATGACCATCGCGCTTGGCCTTCTGGCGCATTTTGCTGTCCATCGTCCGAAAGACGACATCCTGTTTGTGTTTCAGCCGGCTGAGGAAGGCCCAGGCGGAGCGTTGCCGATGCTGCAATCGGACGAGTTCAAGAACTTGCGGCCAGATGCCATCTTCGCTTTGCATGTCCAACCCGAGTTGCCAGTCGGTCAGATTGGACTGCGCCCCGGCATCCTGTTCGCCAATACGTCTGAGCTGTTCATCGACCTGATCGGCCGCGGCGGCCATGCAGCCTTTCCGCATCGTGCCAACGATATGGTGATCGCTGGCGCACAGTTTATTGGCGCCATTCAGTCGATCGTGTCCCGCAATGTCGATCCACTCGATTCCGCGGTCATCACCATTGGCCGACTGGAGGCCGGAACCAAGCAGAATATCATCGCCGAACGCGCTCGCATCGAGGGCACGATGCGAGCGCTGTCCGCGGATACGATGGAACAAATGAAACGCCGGCTGGAATCGGTCCTTGAAGGGACCGCAAAGATGTTCGATTGTACGTACGAGCTCGATTATGGAGCTAATTATCATCAGGTGTGGAACGAGGAACGGTTGACTGAGTCGTTCATCTCGTTTGTCGAGCAACAAGGGCTGGCCTCCGTGGAACGAGTGCCGACTGCCATGACAGGTGAAGATTTTGGCTACTTCCTGCGCGAGATTCCGGGCTTTTTGTTCTGGTTGGGCGCACAGTCCCCGTACGGCCTTCACCACGCCCGGATGCTTCCGGATCAAGCGTGCGTCGACGTGGCTTTGAAAGTGCTCATTCCGTATTTTTCAGAGCGAGTCTATCTCCAATCGCTCTAGTGCATCGATGCGAGTGCGGCAGCGCGGTTGCGCCCCGCACTCGCATCGTTCAACCAACGCGACGCTTCCTTACCCTCGCGATGTCTGCCGCGCTACGTACTGCCCCATACGCCCGAGCGCAGTTTGGAGCTTCTCATCTTCACACGCGTACGACAAGCGGATATACCCTTCTCCCAGCGTACTGAACGCGTCTCCCGGAACCACGGCAACAAGCGCTTCATGCAAAAGGGCTTGTGCAAACTCCTGAGAGCTTTGACCGATCGATGAGATGCTTGGAAACGCATAGAACGCCCCGTCTGGCACCGCTACTTCAAGCCCCATCTCCGTCAGCGCTCGGACGACCACGTCGCGGTTTTGACGGTACTGTTCACGCATCGGCTCAGCGTCCCGTTGGCCATGTAAGAGCGCCTCCAGGGCCGCATATTGACTGATGGAGGAGGCACACGAGATGCTGTATTGCAGGACTTTCACCATTTCCTCGACGATCTCTACAGGGGCCAGCACAAAGCCAATCCGCCAACCTGTCATGCTGTGCGACTTCGACAGTCCATGGATGACGATGGTCCGCTCTCGCATCCCTGGCAGCGTAGCCAAACTCACGTGGGCGTCGGCAAAGTGCAACTCGCTGTAAATTTCGTCGGTGATGACATACGCTTCGGTCGGCTCAAGCACAGCCGCCAATGCCTGTAACTCCTCGCGCGTGTAGGCGACTCCGGTGGGATTTGCCGGCGAAGGCAGCACGAGTACCTTTGTTCGCTCGGTGATGTGCCTCTGGAGCGTCTCAGGCGTGACCTTGAAGCCGTCAGGGCGCGTGTCGATATAGACCGGTTGTGCACCCGCGAGCCGTACGATAGGTTCGTACCCTGGATATGCGGGCGCGGGAATGAGGACTTCGTCTTCAGGCTCCAGCAGTGCGCGCAAGCTGATGTCGAGGGCGTGCGTGGCGCCGGCGGTGACGAGAATCTCCTTCTCCGGGTGATAGTCGAGATCGAACTTGGTTCCGTAGTACGCATGCGCCGCCTCGCGCAACGCTGGCAGCCCACGATTTGGCGTATAGGTCGTGTAGCCCTTCTCGATGGCCACCATCGCCGCTTCTTTTACGTGCTGCGGCGTCGGCCAGTGCGGCTGACCGATGGTTAGCGACAGGGCGTCCGGATACTTTGCGACGAGATCTGTAAACCGTCGAATCCCAGAGATCTGGATCTGCTTTGTCACTGGGTTGAGTTGGTGCATGGCGCATTCCCCATTTTCCTACCAAATTGGTTCTAAAGGCTCGAAAGTTAGACTACTGGAAGTATATCACCCTGATTGCGAGGCGTCCTTTGTGCACTTGCGATGCCGTGTAATTCTTGGTATAGTCGCGGAGGATAATTCACAACAACATACGTACAGCTGTGTGACTGGCGGTAAACGTGGAGCACCACGAGGGAGCACGGCTGCTGAACTGTCGACCGCCTGGGCATCTTAACCCAGGCGGTCGTTTGCATTTTTACGCGTATGCGAATGCTTCGAGTGCACGCCAAATGGGAATGTTGATTCTAGCGCAGTCAAACGGAGAGGGCGGAAGACATGACGACGCGTTTAGAGGGCAAACCTGTCGCAGATAGATTGAAACAAGAGCTCAGTGAACAAGTTCTCCATTGGAAATCGATCGGGATCGAGCCACGCATGGTGACTCTGCTCATCGGCAACGACAAGGCGTCGGAGGTTTACGCGATGCAAAAGGCGCGTACCGCGCGCAGGCTAGGGATTCAGTTCGAGATCCTGCGGCTTCCAGAGTCCACTTCACAAAGGGACGTGTCGGACCGCGTCCGCGAGTTGAGTGAGGATGCGCGCATCCACGGAATTATGCTGGAATTGCCGTTGCCGGGAGAAATGGATAGCCAATCGGTGGTGAGCACCATCCACGCGTTGAAAGACGTGGACGGGATGTCGCCATGCCACTCCTTCGCGAGACCGTCGCCAGATGCCGCTTTGTACCCAGCGACGCCGCTCGCCTGCATCCGTCTACTGAAGCACTACGGCTACGAACTCCGCGGGCGCGACGTGACGGTGGTCGGCTGTGGTCAGACGGTCGGCCTTCCGCTCATCCACTTGCTGATCGCTGAGGGGGCCACGGTCGTCGCCTGCCACGAGTACACAGTTGACGTCCGCGCACATTTGCAGCGCAGTGAATTCGCGTTTGTGGCGGTCGGCAAAGGCGGGTTGATCAAACCGGATATGGTACACGACGGACTCGTCGTCGTCGACGTCGGCATTTCGCAAGGGCCTGGCGGCGTGGTGATCGGCGACTTAGCTGCGGACGCCGCGCCATTGACGAGGGCTTACACGCCCACGCCGGGTGGTGTCGGTGCCGTGACCACCTTGCAGATCTTTGCGAACTTGATGCATGCGATGGATATGCAGTACGCAGCGAGCATGATCGAGGCATAAACTTCCACAGAAACAAAGAGGCTATCCACTCTATCGAAGTGGATAGCCTCTTTCGCGTAGGGCGATGTTCGCAGCAGTTTAGCGAGAACTGCTACTTGCGACCCAAGCGCGCCGCTGCTGTCGCAACAGTGCGATCGGATCCAGTTTCGGTTGCGGCTCAGCCTGCTCAACCTGCTCTTCCACCACCGGCTCAGGATCCGGTTGGACAGGCGGCGGACTAGGAGCCTCCGCAGGCGCCTTAGCCGCGTCAGACACCGCCTGCGACGGCACTTGTGGTGTGTTTGACGCAGCTTGGACAGCCACCATGCTAACAGACGCCACAGGGCCTGTCTCAGTCGGCTGGGCTACCCTTGGCACCTCCGCATTCAACTGCGCCAGCGGGCCTGTATTCTGCATCGCCTCGACATGCTTGCCGATGATCTGCAGGATTTCATAGCTGAAGTCCCCGTTCTGCTTCAGTCGAGACAGGAATTCACACACTTCTGGCGGCGTATCAGACGCGATATAAACGTGAAACAAATCCCCGTGCTTCAGTGCCTTTTTCCGCGTCCGTCTCGGCCTAGCTGTCAAACGGTCTCATCTCCCGGTGCGCTCACCGCGACCTCTACCCCGGAATCCATCGCGGATTCGAGGGAACGGAAAGTACCCCGAAGGTTGCGCAATTGACTGTGCTCCTGCGTGTCAAAGCGCAACGGCCGGCCCTGGCGCTCCACGTCCTTGATGTAGCTTGCCAAGATGGTGGCACCGCCGCCGATGAACAGGAATTCCTCCGCCTCTGGCGCCTCGGCCCAGGCGTCGAGCACCCGTTCGAGCACGTCCCGAGCAAGTTCCGTGAGGTACAAGTTCGCAATGTCGCCGATGTTGCCTTTCACGAGCCCCTGCCACTTGACCTCATAGTCCTTGTTGACGATCCGTTCGATGACGTTGACGTCACTCTTGATCAGGTCTTGACCCATCTGCGCATTAAAGTCCTTGCGGATGCGCGTGATGATATCGTTGAGATTGATGCGGAAGCCCGTCGACGTGTAGTCGTCCAACTGCAGGCCAGGCTTGAAGAAAGCGATATCCAAGTCGATCCCGCCGAGGTCCGCGACCCCAAACGACTTGTCCATGAGGGTGCTCTTCGGTTCGCTCGCGAGATCGATAATGCCTGAGACGTTGTCGACGTTGATTCCATCTGGCAAGGAGATCTGCATCTCGACTTCGACGCCCTCAAACTTCGGAGTCGAGCGGAATGCGACCATATGAACCCCTCGCGTCAACTTATCTGAAAACGCTTGCGCTTCACTGACCTCTGCGATCGGCAGGCCGATGCCGAGTTTCACTTGCGCGCGAATTCGCTTCACGCCGTTCTCGATGTCCGCCGCGTGCTTAGTCGCGATGGCGTACGCCAATGCACCAAGCGTAGTAATCATCGTCTCCGGCCGTTGCGACTTCATCTGTGCCGCCTTGTGGCCAATGATGGCTTGTGCACGAGGATGCCGGGAAGCAAGGACACCGATTTGAAAATGTCTGCCAAAACCTTCTGGAATCGATGGAGACACGATTTCAAGGTCGAGGTTGTCAATCGGTTCCCCCTGGTTGAGGATGACTTTTCGTTTCTGATCCGACTGGACGGTCACATTCGGAAACATAAACGTCTGGTTGATAGCATCGTAGCATGCCTTTACAAAGCTGTTTCCGTTGTCTACTGCGACGGTGATGTTCGTGTTCAAAAGCGTTGGGTCCTTGCCCATCCAATTCATTCCTTCCGGTTTCATAACACTTCACACCAATTATATTTTCGCTTTCGACGAGACGTCAATGCAATTACTAGTTTATGAGTTATGTACTTAACTAGTTATCCAATTAAGTAATCAACCGATTGATTCATTCACCGATCAATTGATTAACCCAATGAGCAAGAAAACTGATTCACTAGTTAACTAGTTAACTAAAGGCCCAAAAACCCAGCTATATCAAGGCCTGAACCCGTATGTTACAATTGAATCATGGATCGCACTTGCGGAGGTTGGAAATGAGCAAATACATACAATCGACTGAATTCGAGGGAAATTTAGTAGAAATACCCATTCAACACCCAGGTCAGGCTAATCTCGTAAAGGTCGGCCTGTGGAGAGGACAGCCCGTCGCCATCAAAACAGCAAGGCCTCAGGACGGAGCGCTGAATGAATTCTATACGGGGATCGCCGATCTGTTTGGCGCTAGCATACAAATGCCTTATCACTATGTGAACATGTACCGCGTACTATCTGTACACAGCACATTGCTTGTGCCGCACCTATATACCATCTTTCCGCTCGACGCTGGCAAATACCAACCGACGCACACGTATGTGGAAGGGCGAGCCGCCCTCTCCTTTGCCGAACTCACACACGACGGTGTAGAGCAATTTGGCAAACACATGGCTGCACTCCATGCAGCAAAAGTCAACGGTGCGGGATGCTTTGGGGCCCTCGTCGGCCCCGAAGCATTTCGCCATCAAATGTATCGAAGCATCGACAAACTGAGCCAAATACCTACGTGTGACGACGAAACTAGGCAATATGCGCAGGAGGTTCTACAAGAGTGGGATACCTTCCCCACAGCCACCCATTTTGCGCCCATCATGCTCGACCTAGACCCGACCCAGTACTTTATAGCGCGTGGGAAATTCACACACCTCATCGACATCGACTTCGTGGTATTTGGCCCCCCGGAACTGGAGCTCATCGCCCTCGAATCCATGCTTCCCCGCCACCTGGCGGATGACTTCGTCCGTGGCTACCAAAGGGTGCGCAACTTTCCCCCACTTGCGCAGGTCCGCCCCACCTATCGCCTGCTCAATCGCCTGTTGTGCGTGCAAGGTCGACAACCAGCCAGCGAATGGACGACCCGCGAAGTCCTGTTTCCCTAGCGGTCGCGATGCTCGACGAAAATCAGCTGTTCATGCCGACTGAACAACCGCGGGTACGTTAGAAATCCGACGAGAATCACCGTCATCGCAGAGCCCGCTAGGATACAAAAAAGAATCATAAGCTGATAGCGAACGGCCTGTACCGGGCTTGCCCCAGCGATGATCAGACCGCTCATCATGCCCGGCAATTGGACGATACCTGTGGTTTTGGTCGAGTCGATGGTCGGGATGAGCCCAGCGCGAATGGCCTGTTTGAGATGTGGATAGATGGCCTGACGCGGTGTTCCGCCTAAGGCCAGCACGCTTTCAATTTCCTGTTGCTTCGCAGCCACTTCACCCTGCAGTCGGTTTAAAAGCACACCAGAGGCAACCATGGCATTGCCGACGATCATACCGCTGATCGAGATGACGTAGCGGGGCTGAAACGGGACGACATGGAGTGCCAACAGCATGCCTTGGGTTACCACCTCAGTCGCAACCAGTCCGACCGCAATGCGCCAACCAAGTCCAGGGATATTCTTCGCACGTGAACGCGCGTTCAGCGTGGCGACCACCACAATCAAGGCGACCATTCCGAGAATAAAAACCACGTTGTTCGCGTTGAACACGAACTTGAGCAAGTAACCGACGATAATCAGCTGAACCGCTGCGCGAACCGCTGCGACGATCACGTCGCGCTGGAGCCCTAACCGCAGCCACATCGAAAGCCCAATGCTAATAGCGACAAAAGCTAGTGTAAAGGACAGGGTGACAAAGCTCATCGCGTTTCCCCCTCGGCCATCATTTCCATAAACCGACGCGCCTCAGTCGTCTGTGGACGCGCAAAAAATGAATCTGCGTCGGCTGTCTCGACGAGTCGGCCCTCCGCCATAAACCAGATGATATCAGCGACGCGGCGCGCCTGCTCCAAGTCGTGGGTCACCCAGAGCATCGATGTGTGGCGCTGGTCGTGAAGGCGCAGAATGGTTCGCTCGACTTCCAATTTCGCATGCACATCCAACGCCGACGTCACCTCGTCGAGCAACAGAATGTCCGGTTGCATCGCGAGCGTTCGCCCTAGTGCCACACGTTGTTTTTGCCCGCCCGACAACTCGGTCCCAGGCCGCGTTCGCAGATCAGAATCCAGCCCGATGTCCTGCAACAAGGAGCCCGGGTCCTGCAGCGACTGGCCGTGCAGCTTCAGGCCATAGGCGAGGTTCTCCTCCACCGTACCCGGGAAGATCGTCGGGGATTGAAACACCATCCCCACCTTTTGCCGCAATTTGCGAACAGGCCACTCACGCACTTCCCGGCCATCCACGTACACATTGCCTGCCGTCGGCGTCCGCATTAAGTTACATACGGACATGAGTGTGCTCTTCCCCGCCCCAGACGGGCCAATCAGGGCGACAATGCACCCCTCTTCCACCTTCCCGGACACCCCCCGAAGCAACTCTTCTTGTGCAATACGAAGGGACAAGTCATCAAACTCGATAGCATATCTGCCCACCCTACTCACCTACTCCAAAACATCGTCCATGATATACTGTGAAAGGATTCCACATGACACCCTATGTATCCCTTGGAGGTGTGCAACATGCCGCAACTTGAAGCTAGCCGAATCGTGCTCGCAAGCCGCCCAAAGGGCAAGCCGACTGCGGAAAACTTCCGCACAGAAACCATCCTGCTCCCGGCGCCAGGTCCCGGTGAGATACTTGTGAAAGCCCTTTACTTGTCGGTCGATCCCTATATGCGTGGCCGCATGAGCGAGGCAAAATCCTACGTCCCTCCCTACGAAATCGGCGGTGTTGTCGGCGGCGGTGCGGTCGCTGAGGTCGTCGAGTCAGGTGACGACAGCTTCCAGCCAGGCGACGTGGTCAGCGGCCAATTCGGCTGGCAAACACATGCCCTCGTCCCTGCCAAGCACCTCCGGAAGATCGACCCAAGCCTCGCCCCCATGACCGCTTCCTTAGGATTGCTCGGCGTGACGGGGCTCACAGCTTACTTTGGACTCATCGACATCTGCTCGCCCCAGCCAAACGAGACGGTCGTAGTTTCGGGAGCTGCGGGCGCAGTCGGCATGACAGTCGGACAGATCGCCAAGATCCTCGGTTGCCGCGTGGTGGGTATCGCCGGATCGGACGAGAAAGTCCAGTATCTCACAGATAAACTCGGCTTCGATGAGGCTATCAACTATAAAACCACAGACAATCTGACGAAAGCGCTCAAACACGTGTGTCCGCAAGGCATCGATATCTACTTCGACAACGTGGGTGGAGAGATCAGCGATGCCGTGTTCCGCAGCCTCAACACCGGTGCGCGAATTTCCGTCTGCGGCCAAATCGCCCTCTATAACCTCGAACAACCGGACGTCGGGCCGCGACTTTTGACACAAGTCCTGATTCACCGAGCGCTGGTGAAAGGGTTTATCATCAGCGATTACGCGGCTCGCTTTCCAGAAGGCGTCAAGCAGTTGGCCAAGTGGTACCACGATGGCCAATTGAAGTTTGAGGAGACGATCGCGGAAGGGTTTGACCAAACCGTGGACGCGTTCCTCGACCTGTTCAGTGGCGCCAACTTAGGAAAGCAAATCGTGCGCGTGTAACCAAATCCGAAGAGCTTTGCGCACACACCTGGTCAGCCAAGGCAAGTGCAGGGGAGGGCGCAAGCCCCTTCCCCTGCCTGTGCGTCATCCTTCGTCGCGCGAAGAACCAATCTGCTAATATTTCGCTGAAGACTCTTGCTTCGCCTCTACAGTTGGAAAGTCGTCCACAAACGAAAGTTGGCTCCCGTCACTAAAGCGCTCGAGCTCGTTATAGGCGGGAATGCCATGCGCTACGATGTCCAAGCCCGCTTCCTCCTCTGCCGAACCGACCCGAATTCCAATCGTCCGCTTGATCGCTAGCCCCAGGGCGAATGCACAGCTAAATCCCCAGGCCGAGATGACGAGAATGCCTAGCACTTGAACTGCGAACAGGTGCAACTGCCCTGTGGTGACGAGTCCTCGAGACCTGTCGAAGAGGCCGACACCTATGGTGCCTAGAACGCCGCCAAATCCGTGGACTGCGACGGCGCCGACCGGATCGTCGATCTTGATGGCGTCGACCCACCCCGTTGCGAGGATGACCAGGACGCCCGCGGCCAAGCCGAGAACAATCGCCGCGTACGGCCCAATGTACGCACAGCCTGCAGTCACAGCCACAAGCCCCGACAGCGACCCGTTGATGGTCATACTCGGATCGGCCACTTTAAATCTGTAGATGCTGAAGAGAATCGCAGACATGCCACCCGCAGCTGCTGCCAAGAACGTATTCAGCGCAATACTAGCCAGGTGTACATTGACGGCACTCAACGTACTTCCGGCGTTAAAGCCGAACCAGCCAAACCAGAGAATGAAGGCTCCGCACGACGCGAGCGGAATGTTGCTTGGCGCAAACACATTCACACTACCGTCTCGATTAAAGCGGTTTTTCCTCGGTCCCACCACGAGCGCTAGCGCGAGTGCCATAAAACCTCCCATGGCGTGGATGGCCGCTGACCCAGCGAAATCCTCCATGCCCAAATCCGCAAGCCAACCGTGCTGCCCCCAAATCCAGTGCGCGGATACGGGATAAATCACAGCACAGGTGAGGCACACCGTGACGATGTACGCCGTGAATCGAAACCGCTCCGCCACGGCACCGGAAATGATGGAGGCGACCGCGATAGCAAATCCAATTTGGAATAGTACAAAAGCTTCAGGCGACAAGTGACTTGGACCGAGGATGCGCCCGAAGCCGACGAGGTGAAGGGTGTCGCGGCCAAATAACAGATGGGAACCTACCAGGTAAAATGCAAGCGCCCCAAACGTCAAGTCGACAAAAATTTTCATTGTCACGTTGACCGCGTTCTTTGTTCTGACAAGTCCCGCCTCTAAGAGACTAAATCCGCCCTCCATAAACAGCACAAGTGCCGCCGTAAGGACCACCCAGACGGTGTTTAGGGCGTTCTCCATATGCTAGCCGCTCCCCCTTAACGTTTGAGTTCGTCTATCGTTTCGTCGACGACACCCGTCCGAATGTTGTAGGCGTCAAGCACCTCATAGACAAAAATTTTCCCGTCTCCCATTTCTCCTGTTTGAGCCGAACCTATAATGGCTTCTATCGTCCGTTCTAAATAATTGTCGGAGACCACGATCTCGAGTTTGATCTTCGGATGCAGATTGATATCGTACGTGTGCCCCCGGTACACCCCGTGTGTATTGCGCTCTTGCCCCCTTCCTTGTACTGGGATGACTGTGAATCCGTTAACCCCCGTCTTCCTCAAGGCCTTGATAACTGCTTGCAGTTTTTCCGGGCGGATCACCGCATCGATCCGTTTCACACACATCGCTCCTTTACGCAGATTGTACAGGAAAGTGCATATGTGTCTAGCTCAAATCCGTTCCACTTCGACAACTTGTTGAAGTCCGCAACAACTTTCGTTGCAAATTACTAATATTACATAGAGGATCCTGTAAATTTATGTCGAAAACAGCCGCAACATCGAAAAAGGCAACCCTTTGGAAACGAAGTGGACGCAAAGCTACAGGGGCTACCTCTGCCGAATCCAGGCAGATACGCCAGCCAGCTACCGTGACCGGAACGACACCCGTATCACGGGTGTCGTTTTTTTGTGTCTAGCCATTTAGCGAAATTAGGGGGGCACAGATGTGAAAGCCAAGACGTGGTTTAATCGGAAACCCGCAGTCCGTAACGACTATCAGGAACTATTAAACGTTGGTCGGTGGGAATACGACGTCACGAAGGGGGAGGTTCATTGTTCGCTGGAGGTATACCAAATCTATGGGTTGCCAGACAGAGGGTCCTCCGAGAGCCCGGACGTATTCGTCGAGATGATTCATCCAGACGACAAGGAAATCGTCAAACAGTTCTGGAATCATATTAGCAGCGGCAAGCGCCTTGGGCGAAGCTTCACGTACCGCACGCTCCAGCGCGGTCGACAAGCGTACGTGCAATATACAGCCCAATGCAAATACGACGATCGCGGAGACCTTATTCGGATTGAGGGTACCGTTCGCGACGTTACGAGATATATGGAGAATGACACGAATACTGCGCTTCTCCACCCAACTGAGTCATTCTACGCAAATCATCCAGGTCCGATCGTCGTCATCGATCAGGATCTCGGCATCGTCCGGGTCAACCGAGCGACTGAGGAACTCTTCGGCTGGACAGAACAGGAATTGCTCTTCCGGCGGCCTCCGTTTGTGCCCATCCAACACCAGGAAACGATCTTGGAACTGTACAGGACACTGCTTAAGCACGGAGGCACCATATGGATTGACTGTGTACGCTTGACTCGGGATGGGACGGCTATCGATGTAGGCGCTTGCTTGTCGGCCATCCGCGATACCAGTGGGAAGATCGTCGGCGCACTGGCGAGTTACACGCGAATGGGCGTAGCCAACAATGCACCGGAGATGCTCCTGGACAGCGAGGGTCAATTCCAGGCCCTGGTTCGCCACTCATCGGACGTATTTGTCATTTTGGCGAACGACTTGCGGATCAAGTACATCAGTCCGGCCATCGCCAACGTACTTGGCTATGCCATCAACGATGTGGTGAACACCGACTTCCTCGACTTGATACACCCATCGGACCGACGTACCTGTGAGGCCAACATCGCCGACATCACGGCGGGACTTCAGAAAAAATCGAGCGCGGAGTTGCGATTTCGAAACAAGGCGGGCGTTTGGCGCTTTTGCCAAACCACCTTTCACGATCTCTATAAAGGGTCCGGAATGGACGGCTGCATCGTCAATTTTCACGATGTGACGGAACGCAGGCAGACGAAGGAACTGATGAACTACATCGCGGACCACGACTACCTAACCGATTTGCCGAATCGGCGAGCTTTCGTGGAACGCCTGTCGACCATGATCGGGCTAGCTGCGATGCATCATTCAGAGCTCGGCGTACTCACGATGAGTCTGAACAAATTCAAATATGTCAATGATACGCTGGGGCATTCTGTCGGCGACAAGCTCATCCGCCACATCTCACAGCAGATCCGCGACAGCATCCGCGGTGAATGCGTAGCAGCGCGCATCGGAGGCGACGAATTCGCCATCCTCATACCCGATCTCCCGGATCGGGACAGCGTGTTTGCACTTGCGACCGACCTGCTCAGCCGCCTACAAGATGCCATTCAAGTCGATCAATACGCCGTCTACGTGACGGCCGGCATTGGCGTCAGCTTTTACCCAGCGGACGGCTCGGATGCCGAAACCTTGGTCAAGCACGCCGACATCGCACTGCACCGCGCCAAGGAACGCGGGAACAACACGTGGCAAGCTTATTCGGCTACACTGACCGCAGGCACCTACAAGGAGTTCTCACTGGCCAACGATTTTCGCAAAGCGTTACAAAACGACGAATTCCTACTGTATTACCAGCCGCGACTGGACACGAAGACGAGGAAGATCGTCGCGGCGGAGGCGCTGATTCGCTGGGAGCACGAAGATTGGGGACTTGTTTCTCCGTTGGAGTTCATTCACATCGCCGAGGAAACCGGGCTGATTGTCCCGCTTGGCAACTGGATCTTAACGACCGTGTGTCGGCAGCTGCACGCGTGGTCCGAATCGGGATTGGCTGACATCCGAGTGTCCGTGAATATTTCGGCCAAACAGTTTCTTGTCGACGACTTCGTCGATTCCGTCCGGTCGATTTTGCGTGAATTTGACGTCAAACCTCAGCGCGTCGAGTTTGAGATCACGGAAACGACCATCATTCCGAACGACTCGGCCATTGTCGAGTCGATCAAGCGATTGCGCGAAATGGGCATCGCCATCTACTTCGACGACTTTGGAACCGGATACTCGTCCTTGAGCTGGCTGCAGCGATTTGAACTAGACGGCATCAAGCTGGACAAGTCGTTCGTCACCCACGTCCCCGTTCGCTGGGCGCCGACGCAAATTGTCAGTTCAGTCATTCAACTGGCCCACAGCCTGAACCTGACTGTCGTCGCAGAGGGCGTTGAAGCGAACGAGCAATTGGCGTTCTTACAAGACGAGAAATGTGAGCAAGTACAAGGCTTTTTGTTCAGCCGGCCGCTGCCCGTAGATCAATTTGAGGAATTGCTGGGTGTCGGCGTGATCGACCCGATTCCGTCGAATCCTCCGAGCCGAGTTCAACTGCCGAACAGGCGGAAGCACTTCCGCGTCGCGACGCCGCATCCGCTGATCGGTCAAGTGACCATCGCGGCGATCAACTCTAAGAAACTGGCGCTCGGCTATACCGAGGCGCTCATCATGGACATCGGACCTGGCGGACTTCGATTTGTCTCGAATTTGCGGTTTCCGGCTAATCACGGCGTCGTGTTGCACTTTATGATCAACATTCTCGGATCGGCGACAGAGCTGGATGGCACCATCGTCTGGTCGGAGGAGATCGGCGACGACCTCAGCCAGTATGGCGTCCAGTTCGCGCTTGGCCACACCGCGAAAGACGCGCTGATCCCCCTGCTCAACGAGTTCGCAGTCAAACTGAGATCTGGGCAAGTCGCAGGCTGTGACTTTGTAACAGGCGATATCGCCACATTCTTTCGCAACGAGTCCTCCGTATAATCGCCCAGATATGCGGAGTGCGCTATACTTAATTTCACATTCCACTAAAGTCGACTTCGCGGCGAACGGCGCCCTGGAAACGAGGTTTAGTCGATGGTTCACTCCTCTTTTACACTCGCAGGCTGGGAGACGCTCGGCATTCTGCTTGTGGTCATGATCATGCTGGTATCAAATCGTGTACGTGTGGACTTGATTGGGCTATTTATTCTCCTGGCACTCGGAATGACTGGTGTCGTGCCGGATAAAGATCTGTACAGTGGCTTTGGCAACGAGGCTATTATCGTCATCGCCACGATGCTCGCGCTCGGGCAGGCGCTGATTCAGAGTGGAGTCACAGATACGCTGTCCATTTGGATCACCCGCGTGGCTGGCAAGAGTGAACGCCGCCTGCTGTCTTTACTCATGCTCGTTGGCGGCTTGATGTCGAGCATCATCAGCGATTTGGCGTTTGTCTCCATCTTTTTACCGGTTGTCCTCGGTTTCGAGCGACATCTTAAGATCCGCATTTCTCGAATTCTACTACCGCTCGCCATCACCGCCATGATGGGTGGACTGATGACGATGGTGGGCAGCGCGAGCAGCATCGTCGCGAATCAACTCCTCGCAAAAGCCCACATTCATCCGCTCTCCCTCTTCTCTATCTTCCCAGTGGGATTATGCCTGATGGCGACCGCGATGTTGGTGATTTTGACAATCGGCAGGTTTCTGTTGCCCAACACCGACGCGACGTCGAATCGCGGATCCATAGGCATCGATGAATACCTGACTGAGTTGCACGTGCTGCCGGGATCGGACTGGGACGGTCGCCAGCTTCGAGACATCCACTTTTTTCGCGAACGCGGAATCAATGTCGTACGCATCCTCCAGGGGGATCCGGTTGAGTTTCCACAAGCTGATACCACCCTACGCGCCGGCGATATCCTATTGGTGCAAGCGCACCGCGACGAACTGTTGAAAATTGACGACACGCGGGACTTCTCCGTACAACCGGACCTCCATGCAAGCGTCGAAGAGATATCTGTGGGCCTCGTGGCGGAAGCGCTCGTCCGTCAGGGATCTGAGTTCGCGGGCCACACGTTGGAGGATTTGGATTTCCGCCGCCGCTACGGGGTGGCTGTACTCGCTCTTTGGCGCAACGGACAAACCATCACGCAGCGTTTGGCACACGCTCTGATCCAGCCTGGCGATATGCTTCTATTGCAAGGTCGCAAAGACGACATTCGATCGCTGTCGGAGGACGAAGGGCTGTTGATGCTCTCGGCTGAATCACATACGCCGCCAGTGCGGAGCAAGGGTGTATTGAGCTTGTTGATTCTGGCCTTGACGTTTACGCTTGCGGCATTCAACATCCTCCCGATCGACATCGCGGGTCTGCTCGGTCTCGGACTGATGGTGCTCTCGCGAATTGTAAGCTTTCAGCAGGTGTACCGCTCGATGGAATGGCATATTCTCGTCTTTGTCGCCGCCATGATACCCTTTGGGCAGGCGATGGCACAGACTGGAATCCTCAGTTTTCTCAGCGATGAAATCGTCCGCACGGTCGGTCGCTTTGGCCCCTATGCGCTACTCGCCGCGTGTTTTGCCATCACCGCGCTGTTGACGCAGGTGATGAGCAACACGCCAACGACGTTGCTGTTGACGCCAGTCATGGTGACAACCGCAGAGAGCCTGCACTACAGCCCGCTCCCATTCGTCGTGACGGTCATCGTAGCAGTGACTGCCTCACCCATCACCTACATCAGCCACAAAGTGTTTTTGGTCATCATGGGACCGGGCGGGTATCGATACCAAGATTACGCGCGCCTCGGCGTGCCACTCACCATCTGCTTCTTTGTCATCACGATGCTACTGGTACCGGTCATTTGGCCCTTTGCGGCGGTGACGTGAGTTCAGATGGCTGCGCACTCAAGCCTCGTCGCCACGCTGCATAGCGGCCAACTTGTCGGCGCCGACCAAGCCCATGACGTTCCCGATATTAGCTGCGTCAGCTAGTGAACTTGGGACGACAATCATGGACGCCTTCTCTTTCAATCCTTCATACAGAATATTGAGCGCCCTCAGCTGAATGGCGACAGGATTGCTGTTGTACAGTTCCGCCGCCTGCAAAAACGACTCGGCAATCTGCTTCTCGGCATCGCCCAAAATCGTTCGAGCGAGTCGTTCGCGCTCCGCCTGCGCCGCCCGAGACATCGCATCCTGAAGGCTATTCGGGATGTTGATATCGCGAATTTGCACATCCTGAATCGTAATTCCCCAGGGTTCTGTTCGCGCATCCATGATCGATTTCAGCTCACCGTCGATTTTCTCGCGGCCACTCAGAAGGTCTTCGAGTATCGTGCGGCCAATCAAGTCGCGCAGGGCCGTTTGCGCTGCCCAGGACACGGAACCGGCGTAGTCGGCTACTTCCAAAGCGGCCTTTTCCGCGTCCCAAACCATCCAAAAGAGCACGGCATCTACCGTCACAGGCACGGTGTCTCGCGTAAGCGTCGATTCGGACGTAAATTTCGTCGTGAACATCCGTTGGTCGATCCATCTTGGCACCGTATCCACGAGCGGGACGACGAAGAACATACCCGGGCCAGCTAATCTCTGGAATTTACCCAGGCGCAGGACGACTGCCTTCTCCCACTGGTCGGCAACGTGGATGGCAGACGCCAGTAGAACACCAAGTAAAATGAGTATAACTGTGATAGAGATCGCCCAAGTCAGGTGCTGTACGCCAATCCATGCGCCAAGTCCCAACCCAATGATGGTAAACGCCACAAAGATGAATTTCTGCAGCCCTGTAATCTTTCGATGTAACAGCGTGTCTTCCATCCGTAATCGCCTCTCTCATTTAGCCGATTGCCCTACGTGTGGCATTATGATCGCTTTTCGTCCATCTCCTGTAAGACCTCAATCAGTTCAACCCGTCCGATCCCCTGAGCCCTGGCCATTTCCATCACCATCTCAGCGAACCTCTCTACCGCTTCCATCCGGTCCCCCACATCCCCCGCCCAGCGCGATTTCGCGGAGACAAACGTCCCTTTTCCCTGGTGCGTCTGAATAAAACCTTCCCGTTCTACCTCTGAATACACCCGGCTGACTGTATTTACATTCACTCTCACATCGACGGCAAGCTGGCGCACTGTCGGAAGTTGATGTCCGGGTCCCCATTCACCACGAACGACCTTCTGAATGATTTGCTGTTTTAATTGAAGGTAAATTGGAACGCCACTGCCGGTATCCAGTTGCCAATCCACACCCTCCTCACTCCCAACCAAAAGAACTATTGTCACAGTACACTATGACAATTAGTCGTGTCAATTGCCGGCGCATCGACCTGTTCCAAATGAATACAGACGTCGATGTTCCGATGGTATTCTCGATGTTCTCATACCCCGACGATACTCGGCAAAGGGCTAAGCGGATCAACAATGGGTATCACTTGCCCTCGCCGTTATCGCGTGTTCATTTTTTCCAAAACTAAAAATATTAATCCTGTCTGGTATGATGTTACGGACTATTCAAAATTGTTGTCCCGGATCTCAACGACGCGAGACACCTGTCACAAGGAGTGATTGCATGTCAGAGCACCAGGTACAAGTCGTGCAAAGTCGGGGTCTGACAGCTCGCCAGATCGATGACATTCACCACCTCGAGGCCGTTTGTAATCAGGCTGATGACATCCAACTGAAGCTCAACCAGAACATGCTCAAATCGCGCCCTGAGGCTGAGACGAACGACTTTTTGGCGTACCAGGGCGAACAACTCGTCGGCTTCCTCGGTATCTATCAGTTTCAGGCAAAAGAAGTGGAAATCAGCGGCATGGTACACCCGTCTGTGCGCCGACATAGCGTATTCAGTTCACTCGTGTCTGCAGCGACCGAGGAAATACGCCGTCGAGGCGTTCCGAAGATGGTGTTCATCAACGCGAAGGGCTCTGTATCCGGAAAGGCGTTTCTCGAGTCGATCGGGGCGACCTACACCTTCTCCGAATACTGGATGCAACTAGAACGGACGGCGTTTGCTCCACGAGAGGCCCTGGTCGAGCTTCAACCGATCACGAGAGATGATATCCCCATCGTAGCATCCATCCTGGCAGACAGCTTCCAGTCAGACATCGCAAGCAATATCGGCTACCTCGAAGCAAAGATGGCCGATACGTCTGCATCGTGCTACAAAGTCGTACTAGCAAATATCACGATTGGTGCGTTGTCCGTCAACCACCCAGGAGACGGTCGAGCCTTCATCTACGGATTCGGCATCGCTCCTCAATACCAAGGTCGAGGATATGGAAGACAGTCGTTATCACTGGCCGTTTTGTCCGCTCTCGAATCTGGGTATACCGTGATCGAACTGGAAGTGGCCTGTGAGAACGCTCGCGCTTTAACGCTCTACGAATCATGCGGATTCAAAATCTTGCGGGCCAACGATTATTACGAGAAGCAATTGTAGTCCATGTGCAGCATGCGCAAACAGAACGGTTGCCTAAACGCCCTTTCGCCCATCCTAAGAAGCAGCGAAGGGGTGAAACCGTGCCGGAGCTCCCAGAAATGGAAACCTATAAATCGCTGTTGACGCAATCTGTTGTCGGTATGCCTGTCCATTCGGTCGAGATCAGGCGGGAGCGGACCATCAACGTCGAGCCAGACCAGTTCACAGAGCACGTCATTGGGCGCCAAATCACACAGATTCGCCGCAGGGCGAAACATATCGTGTTTCATCTAAATGCGCCTTACGTATTGGTGGTCCACCTCATGTTAGGCGGTTGGATGTATTTCGGTTCCGCTGACGATGTACCCAAACACGAGAGTCAAGTGATTCTGTCGTTCGCTGGCGGGCGAAAATTGTTTTTTCAGGGCCTGCGCCTCGGCTATCTCCATCTTCTCACGTACCCTCAACTAGAGGAGAAATTTCGGGGCCTGGGCCCTGAACCGCTTGCGGACGACTTCACAGAAGCCATGTTCGAAAAGGTGCTGCGGCGCAAACGAGGCGTATTGAAAACCGCCCTCGTCGATCAACACTGTATTGCTGGCATTGGCAACTGCTATTCGGACGAAATCTGCTACGAAGCGGGCGTACTTCCTTTGCGGCGGGTTCAAGACGTTCCATCGACAACAATCTCAGCGCTGTATCGCGCGATGCACGCCGTCCTAGAGCGCGCCATCAGTTTTGGCGGGTACATGGAATTTCCCTTTTGCCAAGGGGACGAACTCACGGGTGGATATAATGACCACTGCCTCGTCTACGACAGGGGAAACGAGCCCTGTCTGCGCTGTGGCCATCTGGTGATCCAAACCAGCCATCAGAAGCGCAAAGTGTTTTATTGTCCACACTGCCAACATTGAAGCTAGGCGGGCCCACTCACGCGAAAGAGCCCCGCCTAGTACTACTTGGGGCATCGAGACATATTTATTGAGATGCGTGGCGCAACAATCGGATCGAAAGCGCAAGGACAACTGGTTGCAAGACTGACGAAATCCCGCCATAAGGCGGGTTCGCCGAGTACCAGTCCAACGTCTGCAAGATTTAGGCAACCTCCACCTGGTTGATGAGTGCTAGCAACAGTTGCAGCAAAATCTGAATGTTGAACGCGACTTCTGCGCTTGAGATATGGACTTTTACCGATTTTGAGTTTTCAACCTGAATCACTCTGCGCAGTCGCTGCACCGCTGTTATTTGCGATACGATGTCCTGCACGATACTCGACGCCGTCTCGTGGCTTCCAACTGTCACACTCAACACAGTTGCAAGTGCCAGTTGTAAACTCACTTGGAGATTGAGTGCTGCCATAAAGTCCTGATTGACGATTTCCACGTCACAGGAGTCCCGGACGACGATGACGATATACGATTCCTCGTCGGTCCACTCAACCAACTCCGCGGTTTCTACGACTGTCGATTCTGCTGCTTTCTCCTCACAGCCGTACGTCGAGCCCTCGGAATCGCACAGGCCATTCAGGCGGTTGACCGGCCACTCATAAGACCTGCATGTGAGGTTCTTCTTGGGCAAATAGAGTCCTTCCGATTTATCGATGTCATAGTCATAGCCAAACGAGAAGCTTCCATGATTGCGTTTGCGCTGTGACCTTTTCCCATTCATCGGCTTTTTCGTGGACAGTTTGTTGTGCCGTTTGCTTCTCTTTTTACTTCGTGAGCTCATCCCACTCACCCCCTCCGGATCACACACGGCGCCCGGCTATCGACGACTTCAGCCGTTGTGACGCGGCCAGACGAGTCGTCTCCGATTCCGGGTTGGTTGCGGTGCTTGCTCAGCCTCATCTGTCTGCTGTGGAAATGTAGGCAGCGCGATGCCACGCTCCTCGAACACGCGCCTTGCTTCCGATTCCACGATGGTCTTCAGCCTCTCCAAGCGTGCCTTTGCCTCCGCAGCAGATGGTGACTTTTCACCTCGTGACAAATGGTCGTAAAGAAGTTCAAAAAGCGGTACGGTACTGGCCTTCGATTCCTGAGTATCCGACATACTCTCCCACCCTCCATTTGGAAACGGCCGCCCCCTAAGAGGGGCGGCATGTGAATCCCACCGAACTTAGAGGATCTCCAGTTTTGCGATGATAGCCAACAGGACTTGAAGCAAGATTTGAATGTTGACGCTTGCTTCCGTTGCGGTGGTTGTGACGGTAATTCCGCGAGAGTTTTCGACAACGGTCTTTTGGTGGATGTCCTGTTTCGTACGAATGCGCTGTAAGAGTTCCTGGGTAACCGTATCCGCTTGTTGTCCATCGGCGATCGAGATGTTGATGATCAGCGCAATGGCCAATTGAATGGCTACCTGAAGGTTGACAGCGGCCTGCGTGTCCGTCGTGGTCACAGTGACGTCACAGGAATCCTTAATATAGATGTGTTCATCGTTGCTCTGGACCGTCTTGATAGCTTCCGTTGCTGCTTGGGTTACGCCACCCCTTGGGCTGCAAGGATGTTCGCTACTTGGGTCTAATGCGGACCATTTCTTATCACTTGCCAACTCACTCACTCCTTACTTGTGATACCACACGGTATTACGTCAAAGGCTACTTTGTACGGGTCATTCTCCTAGTAGCGAACCCAATTTTGGACGTCGAATCCAACTTAACTACGCTTAAAGTGCGCCCTTTTGCGAGGAGCCGCCTGCTTGTCGCTCTGTTCGGATGCGGTGGTTCCGCCGTTGGTCACCTGCGTCGTCTTCATCGACTGCTGTTTGATAAACTGGTCAACTTGGGCCTGCAGGTCTGTGACCAATTCTCGAATCTTCTGCTTTTGCTCCTCAGAAATAGGCCGCCTGTGTTCGCGTTGGATGCCGTGCCGGGACAACACGTCAGAGATCAGCAAATCACCTATTCCTTTTGTCACCTCGTTCATGTCACTCACCAAATAGCCCTCCTCGGACGAGAGATATGTGGCACTGTATGCAAATTGGCTCCCAAATCCTCACAGCATCCGCCCTGAAGCGCACAAGGAAAGTTCCAAGGGTATCCGGGCGTATGGACCGCCCACCTGAAACCATCCGGATGAAATCGGCCCAATTGAACCATGCTGAATGGGTATATCCCATGATATCCAGATCGTCCCAATGCCCCTTCGCCCTACACTCTAGTCCGGCGGTGAATGCCTATGAACAAACAATCCATCGCGACGAACGTTCGGCAGATCGCAGATCTCCTCGCAATAAGCGGCGAAAATCATTACAAAGTCACGGCCTATCGCAACGCAGCCGCCGCCCTACTGCAATCTCCGTTCGACCTCGACGAAATCACCCGTAAATCCGTATCCGTTCCCGGCATTGGCCCGGACAGTCTCACCTTGATTAGATGGTGTATAGAGGGCGGACTCAAAGCCGCGATGGAGCACCTGGGAATCTCGATACCCGCGACGTCTCATCAACTGCTTCGGGTCCCTGGCATCGGCCCCAAGACCGCCTTGACGCTCGTCCACAACTACCACGTCGATTCCTTGGCGGCGCTCCAAGCCGCTCTGGATTCCAATCGTCTCCTTCGCAAACCAGGCTTCACCACCGACAAGGTCAAGCGAATGAAACGCGACGTCGCCGTATTAATCGAACGAACGTGCAGCTATCCGATCGCGCAGGTTTGGCCTTGGGGTATGGAATTCAAGTACTCTCTCGAATCGTTACAGGGGGTCGATCAGGTGAGCATCACGGGCGATGCTCGACGACTGATGCCAATGTGCAAGCGTTTGGAACTGATTGTGTCAGTCCACGACCAAACGCCATTTCAAACGTGGTGCGAAGCAAACTGCGCGAGGCGTACAGATGACGGGTACGAATGGCATATGGGCCCGTCAGACAACCCGCTGACGGTCCGCGTTTACGCGACTGAACCAACCTCCTTCGCAGAGCGACAGATGGAAACGACGGGTGACCAAATTCATAACGAAGTCATCAAGGGACTATTGAAACAAGCAGGTTACTCGTGGACGCAGACGGGCATCTGCAACGATCGCGGCAGCAGAGTTTCACCTGCGACAGAGGAGGAGATCTACGCGCTCGTCGGCCTTCCCTTGTTTCCGCCTGAACTTCGCGCCGACCGCGGGCTCTTACAGAATCCTGCTACACTCGTACAGCAAGCTGACATTCAGGGAGATCTCCACGTTCACAGCAATTGGAGCGACGGTTCCTTGTCCATCCCAGAAGTGGTCGAGCGCGCAGAGTCCTTAGGGTATGCGTACATCGCCATCACTGACCACTCACAGTCCCTCTCCATCGCCAATGGCCTGACGCCGGAACGAGTGATTGCGCAAAAAGCCGAACTCGAGCGAGTTCGCAGCCTAGCCAAAATCAAGCTATTCCATGGCATCGAGGTGGATATCTTGGCGGACGGCTCCCTCGATCTTCCAGATGACATCCTCGCCGACCTCGACATCGTGATAGCTTCCGTGCACGGCGCCATGTACCAGTCGAGATCCCAGATGACGAACCGATTGGTCAGCGCCATACGAAACCCACACGTCGACGTGATCGGCCACCCGACCGGTCGCATCATCGGCCGACGTGCGGGCTACCAACTAGATATCGAGGCCATTGTCGAGGAGGCGGCCCGTCACGGCGTCGCACTCGAGTTAAACGCCAATCCCAACCGGTTGGATATCTCGGAGGACGGTCTGCGCATTGCTGCTCAAGCGGGTGTCGCCATCGCCATCAACACAGATACCCACCATCCGAATGAATTCGCCAATATGGCATACGGCATCCGCATGGCGCATCGCGGATGGTTGAC
Source organism: Alicyclobacillus fastidiosus (assembly GCA_029166985.1). Lineage (GTDB taxonomy): Bacteria > Bacillota > Bacilli > Alicyclobacillales > Alicyclobacillaceae > Alicyclobacillus > Alicyclobacillus fastidiosus_A. The sequence goes on from CP119138.1 coordinate 4,916,357, forward strand.
GAAGGGAGCGATCCTCAATACACTTTCCTACACTGACCTAAGCGAGAGACTAAAGGGCCAGTAGTCGTTCACACGGGCACCCACAGGAATGTGAATTTTCCACTTTCTTTCGATGGGATGTCGAACGTATCATAAGACAGAACCATGGAAGTATGACGGGGTGACGGAATGCTCGGACAAATACGAGGCAACGCACGCACTTGTGTATTCATCGAACCGCTCTTTGTCATTCCTTCCAGTATGTACACGACGTACGCATCGGTGTACATGTTGAAATTGAACGTTACAGATACCGAACTTGGCCTCGTGACCACGCTCAACTTGCTTCTGCAGATCTTTTCGGCGTTTATCAGTGGCTATCTGACGGATCGGATGGGTCGCCGCAAGGCGCTGTGGGTGTTTGACGTCGTCAGTTGGTCGTTGGGAACTCTGTTGTGGGCGATTTCTCAGAACTTCTGGTGGTTTGTGCTAGCGGCCTTTTTGAACAGTTTTCAGCGGATCCCTTCGACAGCGTGGTATTGCCTATTGGTAGAAGACACAGAACCGGACAAACGGACCATCGTGTTCACAGGACTTCAGATTGTCAGCGTGGTAGGTGGATTGTTCGCGCCGATCGGCGGCATTCTAGTCAGTCACTTCTCCCTCGTCCCAGCCACGCGCATCATGTACGCATTTGCGTGCATCAGTATGAGCCTGATGATCTACTTTCGGCACCTTGGGCTCCATGAGACGGATATCGGCCTTCGCAAGATGAAAGAACGCAACAAAGCACACTTTCAAGAAGAGCTAGTCGAGTATTGGACGGTGCTCAAACAGATACTCAAGGACCGCACCCTGATGTTGCTCTTTGCCGTCTACGTCCTATGGAACGTTCAAACGACCATTCGCACGACGTTTGTCTCCGTCTATCAAGTAGAGTACCTACACATTCCCGCTGCCCTGATCTCCTTGTTCCCCGCGATCTCGTCCATCGCCATGGTAGCCTTGCTATTCGCAGCAATGCCGAGGTTCCGCGAGGAGCAAGCCAAAGGGTTGATGAACGTAGGCTTCCTCTGTCTCATCGCCGCCAATGCGGTGCTCGTGTGGACGCCCAAGGGCAATTTCTCATGGGTGGTGGTGAGCACGATCCTCGCCGCCATCGGAACCATCATCGCCAACCCGTATGTCGAATCGGTCGTGGCCAACGCCATCGACGACGAGCACCGCGCCACGATGTTGTCGGTTCTGAATGTGTTGATCCTGGCCTTCACATCCCCCGCAGGCATTATTGGTGGATGGACGTACAGCATCGACCCGCGAATTCCACTGTGGCTGGTCATCGCCGTATTCATCCTCTGCGTGGCTCTTGTGTGGCTGGCTGGGACAAAGGGCAATCGAATGGAAAAGGCTGTCGAACGAGCGGACAGTCAAGTTGAAGCGTAAATTTTGAAATGACCCGTATCTAAACCGCCTTCGAAATCGTGTATAGAGTAAGTCAACCTGAAAGGGGATATGACCATGCCGACTGTCGATGTCAGCTTGACAGAGGCGATGCCGTCAGACCGACATGCGGCCCTTCGCGATGAACAGTTGCACGCGGTTCACCAGGTCCTCTTGCGGTACTGTCGGCGGCTCGCGGGGAACACAGCCGGCGCGGAAGACTTAGCTCAGGAGACGATGATGCGCGCCTTACCCGTCTTGACAGGAGCGCACCCACACCCAAATACGACCGCCTACCTGTTTTGCATCGCCAAGAACGTGTGGACAGACGCGCAAAAACGCAAAGGGACAGAGCGTCGCTATCGGGTGCAATTGGCCTGTCAAGAACCCGCTGTCGTCGAAGACGACCCCGTGGCGGGCGTCGCCTCGCAAGAGGCCATCGGCATGCTCCTCACACAGCTCACCGCACGTCAACTGTCAGTCTACCTACTTCGCGATATTCTCGCATACTCGACAATAGAGGTAGCGCAATTGATGGGGATGACGGAAGCCGGCGTGAAAGCGTCACTGCGCCGAGCGAGAAATCAGGTGCAGCGCATCCGCGAGGGAGAGATAAGCGGCCATCGTCAGAAGCACGCTGGCGGACTCGTCGCGCCTGAGCTCCTTGTAGCATATGTACACGCCGTTCGCCGCGGTGACACGCATACGCTCCTGCAGCTCGCACAGGTAGATGCGACCGCTGTGCTGCGAGCGAGTGAGCGCGTCCTCGGCATGCCACTCCAAAAGGTGACTGGTCGTCCGTCGCCGCGCCAATGCCACTCAAAGGGGAGCCTAGCAAGCAATGGACTCCCACGAGCGCTGGCGGCGTAGCTCTAAGGACAGACAAGTGAGCGGAGGGATACGAATGAGCCTGATTCCATACGTGATCGAACAGACAAGTCGCGGCGAACGCAGTTACGACATCTATTCCCGGTTGTTAAAAGACAGGATCGTCATTGTCGGTCAAGAGATCACCGACGACCTAGCCAACGCCGTCGTCGCGCAGTTGCTCTTCCTCGCTGCCGACGATCCCGCCAAAGACATCCAAATGTACATCAACAGCCCAGGCGGTTCTGTCACGGCTGGATTCGCCATCTATGACACCATGCAATACATCAAGCCAGACGTCTCGACCATCTGTATTGGAATGGCCGCCAGCTTCGGCGCCGTGCTGTTGACCGCGGGCGCAAGAGGCAAGCGATTTGCACTGCCAAACAGCGAAGTGATGATTCACCAACCGCTCGGTGGAGCTCGCGGTCAGGCGTCAGACATCCAGATTCACGCCGACTGGATACTCCAGACCCGAGAAAAAATCAATCAGGTCCTCGCGCAGCATACGGGGCAGCAAAAGGACCGGATTCAGCGCGACACCGACCGCGACCACTTCCTGAGTGCGCAAGAGGCCTTAGCATACGGCCTCATTGACGACGTCGTCGCAATGCGTTGAGACAGCGCAGGGCGGCCCCTCGCGACGCGTTCCGTCGGACCGGTGGCCGCCCGTTTTGTCTTCCCTGCAGGCCCATGTCTCTTCGCACCAGAGGAGGTTACGATTCAAATCGGCCAAAATCACATGCGTCTAAGGGGACGACCTTCGTCTTCTTCGCCCACTTATACCCGAACCACAGCGCTAAAAATAGCGGGATGCCGATGTAGGTCGCCGCGACGCCCTTCCAGTCGACAGATCCATCGACAAACGCGCTGCAATCCTGCCCGATCACGATGACCAGGCACAACACGATAGCGAAGATCGGTCCAAATGGGTACCATTTGGCTGCGTAGGCCAACTGCCTGATATCACGGCCCTGTTTGACGTAAGCCCGACGAAAGCGATAGTGACTGACGGCAATGCCGAGCCACGCGATGAAACCCGTCAACCCGGATGCGTTCAACATCCACGTGTAAACTGCCTGATGCCCCAAAAAGGACAAAAGCAAAGACGCGAGCGCAAACAGTGCATTGACGATGAGGGCATTCACGGGCACGCCCCGCGAGGTGACCTTCGCGAAGATCCGCGGCGCTTTGCCGTCCTTGGCCAACGCCCACAGCATCCGCGCCGACGCGTACACGGCCGAGTTCCCAGCGGAGAGCACGGCGGTGAGGATGACCGCATTCATGACGCCCGCCGCAAAGGCTAACCCCGCGCGCTCAAAGACCAGCGTAAACGGGCTGACGGCAACGTGATTGACGTCCGAATTCAACAGGCGAGGGTCCGTGTAAGGAATCAACATCGCGATGACAAAAATCGCGAGTACGTAGAAGATGAGAATTCGCCAAAATACCTGCCGAATGGCCTTCGGGACCGTTTTGGCCGGGTTGACGCTCTCGCCGGACGCAAGCCCGACAACCTCCGTCCCCTGAAACGCGAAACCAGCCACGAGAAAGATGCTGAAGATGGACATCACCCCGCCGTGAAATGGCGTTCCGCCCAGTGCGAAGTTTTGAAACCCGACTGCCGTTCGACCCGACATTACCCCAAAGATCATCAAAATACCGACGACGAGAAACGCGACGACCGTGAGAACCTTCACGCCGGCAAACCAGAACTCCCCTTCGCCGTAGCCCCTGACCGAGACGATGTTCAAAAGCAATAGCAGGCAGAGAAAAAGAACGCTCCACATCACAGATGAGCTGTGCGGAAACCAATACTTCATGACGATGGCGCCTGCGGCCAACTCCGCCGCGAGCGTAGTCGCCCAGTTATACCAGTAGTTCCAGCCTAGGGCGAAGCCAAAGGCGGGATCGACATAGCGAGTAGCGTACGTCTCAACCGAACCAGCCACAGGGAGAAACGTCGCCATTTCCCCGAGGCTGCTCATCACGAAGTACATCATCACGCCAATCAGGCCGTACGCGAGCAAGGCACCGCCAGGACCCGCCGTACTGATCGATGATCCACTTGCGACAAACAGACCCGTGCCAATCGCCCCTCCGATGGCAATCATACTCAAATGTCTCGGCCGCAAACTCCGCTGTAACCCTGTATGTGTTGAACCATTCGTCGTGACGCGCTGGCCCTCCGTCTGAATCATGACTTGTCCTCCTCAAACAGCGCCGCCACGTGCGGCACGTTCAAAGGACCTTGGGAATGTCAATCCCCAAGGTCCTTTACCACTTCACCTAAGTAAAGAATTAACGAACTTAAGTATGCATTCAAGACGGTCTGGCGTCAAATGGGAATTGCAGCCGCGCTCCGGCGTGTGGTGTCATTCGTGTGGCCGCTTCAAGGGACTAAGTCACCTTACGCATTCATGGCCTCGATGGCCCGAATCAAGGGGTATAGCATATCGTTCACCGGCGTTGCCACGCCGTACTGTTTCCCCAGCTCGCGAACTTTGCCAGCGAGGTACTCCACCTCCGTCTTGCGCCCCGCCTCAATGTCTTGCAGCATCGACGTCTTTCCGTCGGGCGCCAAGTCGGCCAATATCGCATCGAACGCCTGAAGGTCAGCTTGTGTGAGGTGAATGCCCGCTCGTTCCGATATCAGGATCACCTCTTGCATCGCCCGGGCCATCAGTTCGTGCGCCTCATCAACTGTTTGGAAGACGCCGTAAGGCGCCCGCAGGACTGCCGACGTCTGATTGACACCGACGTTGATCATGAACTTCCACCACATCGTGCGCTGCATATCCACCGGAATCTCGTATGGAATCTCCGCTCGATCAAACAGCTCTTTGACCAATTGGACATTTCGCGAATACGTCTCATTTTTCAGTTCTCCGAAACAGATGCGGCCAATGCTCGAAAATGCCACTGCAGAATCGTTCCGGACGGCGTCGATGGCGACGCACATCGCATAAAGGAGATTCTTCTCCCCATAGATTTGTGCGATCATCTCCTCGCTGGAGATCCCGTTCAAAAGTGACAGGATGATCGTGTCTGGCCCCACGTGACGGCGGATATCGACCAAGGCCTGAGCAAGTCCATCGTACTTCACAGCAATGATGACCAAATCAGCCGCTTCGGTATCCGCGCGTGGGGAGACATACGTAAACTCGTACCCCCGCCCGTTGACTACCACGGGGCGCGTTTGGTAGCGCGCAATGCGCTCGTCGTCAGCGACGACGCGAATGCACGTCGGATCTAGGTCGTACAAGCGACTCGCGTACGCAGCGCCGATGGCGCCAAGGCCAATTAGAGAAACATTTTGAATCTCGTTCATTCAGATACATCCCCCGATTCCCGTGGTAGACTCACCGTCGCCTTTCCCACACCCCTATCATAGTGGATTTCCCAGCGGTTTTGTGAGTTTGTCGGTGGCGTAAACGCAGTTATAATCGACTAGAGCACAACGTCCGGTAAGCGTATTTCACGGTGTCGGCGAATCCGCATAGAAGGAGATCAATATGAGTATTTTGACGGTGACTAACCTGACCCACGGCTTCGGCGACAGAGCCATCTTTAACAACGTGTCGTTTCGGATGCTCAAGGGGGAACACATTGGGCTCATCGGCGCCAACGGTGAAGGCAAATCGACGTTTATGAACATCGTGACAGGCAAACTCGAGCCCGACGATGGGCAGGTGGAATGGTCGAAGAACGTACGCGTGGGCTACTTGGACCAACACACCGTCCTCGAGCGCGGCCTCACCATTCGCGACGTTCTCAAGGGGGCTTTTCAGTACCTGTTCAATATTGAAGGCGACATCAATCGGATGTACGACGAGATGGCCGATGCTTCTCCCGAGCAATTAGAGAAACTTCTTGAAGAGGTCGGCGTCCTTCAGGACCTCCTCACCCAAAACGACTTCTACACCATCGATGCGAAAGTGGAGGAGATAGCTAGAGGATTAGGACTGCAAGACATCGGGATCGACCGGGACGTCGAGGATCTCAGCGGCGGCCAACGGACAAAGGTACTGCTGGCGAAGTTATTGCTCGAGAAACCGGATATCCTGCTGCTCGACGAGCCGACGAACTATCTCGACGAACAGCACATCGTCTGGTTGAAGCGTTACCTCCAAGAGTACGAGAATGCGTTCATCCTGATCTCCCACGACATTCCCTTTCTCAATAGCGTGATCAACTTGGTCTATCACATGGAAAACCAGGAATTGAACCGCTATGTCGGAGACTATGACGCATTTGTACAGGTTTACGAAGTCAAGAAGCAGCAATTGGCCTCGGCGTACAAGAAACAGCAACAGGAGATCGCTGAACTAAAGGATTTCGTCGCGCGCAACAAAGCCCGCGTATCCACGCGCAACATGGCGATGTCGCGACAGAAGAAACTCGACAAGATGGAACTGATTGAACTGGCGAAGGAGAAACCTAAGCCGCAGTTTCACTTCGCGGAGTCGCGCTCGCCGGGCAAGTTGATTTTCGAGACGGAGAAGCTTGTCATCGGCTACGACTCCCCTCTCTCGCAGCCTCTCAATTTGCGGATGGAGCGAGGACAGAAGATCGCACTCATCGGGGCCAACGGGATCGGAAAGACCACTTTGCTCAGGAGTCTGCTCGGGGAGATCCCTGCACTGTCCGGCCAAGTCGAACGCGGAGACCACCTCGAGATTGGCTACTTCGAACAAGAGGCGCGACGAGTGCCTGACAGGACGTGCATCGAGGAGGTTTGGCAGGAATTCCCCCACCTCGGCCAAGCGGAGGTGCGGGCGGCTCTCGCAAAATGCGGGCTGACCACCAAGCACATCGAAAGCAAAGTCGAAGTCTTAAGTGGTGGCGAGAAGGCAAAGGTTCGCCTGTGCAAGCTCATCAATAAGCCGTCCAACGTGCTCGTGTTCGACGAGCCGACGAACCACCTGGACGTCGATGCAAAAGAGGAACTGAAGCGGGCCTTGATCGATTATCGCGGCAGCATCCTGCTCATTTCCCACGAACCGGAGTTCTATCGGGACATCGCCACCGACATCTGGAACGGCGAAACTTGGACCACAAAAATATTCTAAGCTGAGGATGAGGGAACTTTGCCAAATACAGAACAGTTAACACGATACGCGGACGTGCTTATCCAAGTCGGACTAAACGTTCAACCTGGACAACCGGTCTCCATCAACGCCCCCATTGAAGCCGCAGACTTTGTACGCGTGCTGGTAGAGCGTTGTTATCACGCCGGTGCCGCCACCGTCAGCATCGACTGGTATGACCCACTGTGCAAACGAATCCGGCTGGAACTGGAACCAGAAGCCGGGCTCCAGGATGTCCCCAAATGGGTGAGCCAGAAGATGCTGGAGGAGTGTCAAAAAAACACCGCCTTCTTGCACATCGACGCGGAAGATCCAGATCTGCTGGCGGGTGTGGACCCAAGGCGGATCTCCCTACAATCTAAGGCCCGCAGAGCGGCGTTGCGCGAGACGGATCCTTACTTTATGGAAGATCGCGTCACTTGGCTCGTCTGCTCCATTCCGACGACCGACTGGGCAATGAAATTATTTCCCGGTGAATCAGCCGAAACGGCCGTTGCGAAACTGTGGGACGCCATTTTCTCCGTCACGCGGATGCACGAACAAGATCCCGTGGCGGCCTGGCGGGAGCACCTGAATAAACTCCAGGAACGCGCGGCGTATCTCAACAAGCAACACTTCGTGAAGCTTCACTATCGCGGTCCTGGCACGGACTTAACCGTCGAACTCCCAGAGCGCCATCAATGGTTGGCGGCCAGTGCTAAGAACGACCAAGGGCACGCCTTTGTCCCGAATATGCCGACCGAGGAAGTCTTCACCCTGCCTAAGCGAGACGGCGTAAACGGTACACTGAGGAGCACGATGCCGCTCGCCTACGAAGGCGTCGTCATCGAGGATCTGGAGCTCTCGTTCGAAGGTGGACGCATTGTTAACTTCAATGCACGATCCGGTTACGAAACGATCAAGGAACTGGTCGAGACGGATGAGGGCTCGCACTACTTGGGGGAAATTGCATTAGTTCCGGTGGATTCGCCCATTTCACGGCGCAATACCTTATTTTACAACACGCTCTTCGATGAAAACGCCTCGTGCCACGTCGCGATTGGCGAGGCATATCCAGTCTGTCTCGAGGGCGGCGTGGATATGTCCAAAGATGAACTGAAGGCAAGCGGCGCCAACGAGAGCATGATGCACGTCGACTTCATGATTGGCTCCTCCGCCTTGGATATCGACGGGTACCTTGCCGACGGGACGCTCGTTCCCCTGTTTCGCGGTGGAAACTGGGCGATATAATCAGCCAACATGGCTCGATGGTCAGCCCCGACGCCGCTTGGGAATTTTGCTCAGGATGCGTGATCGTGATTAAATGGACCCATGCACTCAATATGTGACACCTGCGGAGGGACAGCGATGCTCATCGTTCACGCACGACTTACCGGAAAAGCCGACAAACGAAACGAATTGTTGGCACTGGTCGAGAGTTTGGCCAAGTCTTCGCGCCGCGAAGAGGGATGCCAGAGTTATCGATTCTACGAGGACACCGAAGTGCCCAATGATTTCCTCTTCGTAGAGCAGTGGGAGAGCCAAGACGCCTTGGACCGTCATGCGCAACAGCCGCACTTCGCGTCGTTCCAGGAGAAGGTTGCACATCTTGTCACGGCACCGCCGGATATTCGGGCCTATCAAGTCGGCGAGTGAATGATCGGCAGTCAGCCGATGCCACAATCGCGATAAAACAGCCAGCCACGCAACCGGGGCTGGCTGTTTGTTTGTACGCCACTGTTCGAAGAGAGTCACTGATTTGACTTCGCGAACAGATACAAGGAGTACGGTGCACCGACAAACGCCCCCGCGATGGCACGCGGCAGGCGAAGGTAGTGAATCACTTGGTCTTGTGTCCGAAGCGGATCGAAATAAAACACGGCGTCCCACACGGGTCCGTCCGCTTACGCGCGAAATTGGCGAACGGCCCGCTCGACGAGTGCGAGAAAGTCGACTTCCTTTCTCACGTCGCCGAACAGCGCAAAGCGCTGCGCCAATTCTACGCGAAGTGACTCCAACTCAATATCGTTTAAGTCATATATCTTTCGAATGAGCATAGCGCCCTCTTTCGAGACGGCCGGCAGTTCAGTCGCCGCTTCAGCACTGGAAAGGTCCCCAGCGAACTTCTCCTCGAATTCCTGAACGATGGTATCTGGCGTCTTAATCCCCCATTTGTGGCGAAGGTTTGTGACCTTTTTCTTGGGAACGCCATACAAGTCGGCGATGGCGACATCCGAAACATCCTCTCGCCACCACAATTGGTGCAACATCTCTTGTGTCAGATTCGCCATATTCAATGTTTCTCCCCGCTGTTTGCGCTGGGACAATTGATCGTATAACCGCACTCCGGATTCTTCCTTTCGCGATGAAGCAACTACACCTTAACCATCTACCTGCAGGTTGCTACTATTTTCGCCATTCAGGATGTCACTACACTAGCTGTTTTACTCCATTTAGCCCTGTTCGTCGCCTGATAGAGACTGCATTCGTCGAAGCGAAGGAAATAAATACATCCAGAGGCCAGCGACGACGATAGTCGCCAGCCCGCCAAAGAACGCAGCCGGGACGGCACCGATAAACCCTGCCACCATCCCCGACTCAAACTCGCCCAGTTGATTAGACGTCCCAATAAACAGCGAGTTGACGGCGTTCACACGCCCGCGCATCTCGTCCGGCGTCTGTAATTGCACAAGCGACGACCGGATGACGACGCTCACGACGTCTGACGCACCAACGAAGAACAGCGCAATAAATGACAGAGTCAAATTCTTCGAAATGGCAAAAAGCATGGTGGCCAAACCAAAGACGGTGAGTGCCCCAAACAGAGTCCTCCCAAACGCCTTCTTCAGTGGGAAGTAGGAAAACAGGATCGACATCATTAACGCGCCAACGGCGGGAGCGGTCCGCAACAGCCCTAGCCCCCAAGCACCTGTATGCAGAATATCTTGAGCGAAGATCGGCAACAGCGCTGTGGCACCACCCAATAGAACCGCGAAGAGATCGAGGGATATCGTCCCCAAAATTACCGGATGGCGGTAAACGAATACCAAGCCCTCAAAGAGGGACTGCATGGATACGCGTTTCAAATCGCGCTCGGATTTCTCCATGCGGATGAGGAATGTGAGGATCCCCCCGACGATGAGCGCGACGACTGCAGCACTGTACACGCATACGGGATCCAATGAAAACAGCAATCCGCCTAATGAGGGGCCCAAAATTTGTGCCAATTGCTGAACGGAAGTGCTCCATCCGACAGCCTGCTGAACGAGCGCCTTGGGTACCAACTGCGGCAACAGTGCTGAAGACGATGGGCCTTCGAATGCTCGACAAGCGCCGATGATCGCCGCCGCCAGTAAAATTTGTTGGCGGTCAAGTGAGCCAACGAGGTTTTCAACTAGAAGCAGCAGAGCGATGCCCGCTTCTACGATTTGACACCAGAACACGATCATACGGCGATCAAATCGATCCGCGACATGACCGACAATCAATGTCAGCACGACCATAGGCAGGAACTGGGCAAGGCCCACGAAACCAAGGCTAAACGCGTTATGAGTCAATGCGTACATCTGCCATCCAATGGCGACAGAGAGCATCTGGAAGGCAGTGGACGATAATGTTCTCGAGAGCCAGTAGTTCGCAAAGTAGGGTTGCCTGTGAACAGAATCACCTGACTGACGCAAAATCAACGCACGCCCTTTTACAAAAATGATACATATACCAAATCAAGCAGCCTAATTATATATGGTATTGTATACTATTCCAGTTACCACTTCCTTCAGGCATGCACGACACCGAACGTCCTGAATGAAACCAACGACTTCAACAGGGGTAAACGGAACACATTTCTCTAATTACTGGTGGTTGATCTGTTCATTATTTGTTGATATCTTCACCATGTAAAAAGAATAGCGCTCGTATAATGGCGGGGATATGGCCCGCGAGTTTCTACCAGGCAACCGCAAATTGTCTGACTACGAGTGGAAGCGCATCTAGGGTTCCGTGGCACGGATTTGTACCGTGACAGCTGGTCCGAGCGATGCGAAACGCGCGCTAGCGCGTCACACCACAGGGATAAAAGCCCAGATGGACAGGTTTCACTTGGACACGAGAATCCAAGAGATCTGTCTATCTGGGCTTTTTTTAATGCCCCGAGAGGAGACACAACATGCGGGAATTGCAGGCGTACATTCGAAAGGAAGGACAAGTGTTATCCGAGCAAGTTCTGAAAGTGAATTCGTTTTTGAACCATCAAGTCGATCCCGACTTGATCATGAACATCGGCAAAACCATCGCCGAACGGTATCAAGATGCGGGCATCACGAAGATCGTCACTATCGAGGCGAGCGGCATCCACATCGCGTTTGCCGCGGCTTTGTCCTTGGGGGTTCCTTTCGTCTACGCCAAAAAATCGAAGGCGATCACGCAATCGAATGAAGTCCACGCTGCCTCCGTGTACTCATTCACTCGACAACAAACGTACCAAATCACCATTTCCAAAGAATTTTTGAACAGTGACGACAAAGTTTTAATTGTCGACGACATCCTCGCGGAAGGAGCGGGCGTGCGCGGACTTCGAGAGATCATGGAGGAAGCTGGGTGTGAACTGATTGCGGTGAGCGTCGTAATCGAAAAAAGTTTTCAGAACGGCAGAAAGATGCTAGATGATGCTGGAATACCGGTCTACGCACTCGCCCGCATCGCCTCAATGTCGCCAGAGAAGGGCATCGAGTTCATCACAGAAGAGACAATTAAGGGGGATATGTAGTCGTGTTAAATAAACGAAGTGTCTTTGCGTTGGGCTTCCAGCACGTGCTTGCCATGTATGCTGGCTCGATGATCGTTCCGCTGATCATCGGCGGATCGCTCAAGCTGAACGATACACAAATGGCTTACCTGATTGCGGCGGACATGTTCACATGCGGCATCGCCACGTTGCTGCAGGTCATTGGCAACCGCTTTGTCGGGATACGACTCCCGGTCGTCCTCGGCTGCACGTTCACTGCGGTGGGACCCATCGTCGCAATTGGCCACACCACCAATTTGCCGACGATCTTTGACGCCATCGTGATCGCGGGCATTCTCGTCTTCTTACTGGCTCCTGTGTTCGGAAGGTTACTCAAGTTCTTCCCCCCGATTGTCACTGGATCGGTCGTGACCATCATTGGGCTGTCGCTGATCCCAGTGGCGATGAACGACGCGGCTGGCGGCCAGGGAAGCCCAGATTTCGGGCAGCCACACAATCTCATTCTCGCACTGGGCACCTTGGTACTGATTGTCGTACTCAACCGTTTTTTCAAAGGCTTCCTTCGATCCATCTCTGTCCTCGTAGGGCTTATCGCAGGCACGATTGCGGGGTATGCACTTGGCATGGTCAACTTCAGCTCGGTCGCAGCCGCTTCCTGGGTGAATATCGTTCACCCCCTCTACTTCGGCAAGCCTCAATTCAATATTGCAGCAATCATAACGATGTTCATCGTCTGTGTCGTCAGCATGGTTGAATCCACGGGCGTGTACTATGCGCTCAGCAAGATTACGGAAAAGCCGATCGAGGAAAAAGACATTGTGAAAGGTCTGCGCGCCGAAGGCATCGCGATCGTCTTAGGCGGGCTGTTCAACACCTTCCCATACACCGCCTTCTCACAAAACGTCGGCCTCGTGTCGATGACGCGGGTGAAAAACCGCAGCGTGGTGGTGGCAGCGGGTGGCATACTCCTCGTCCTCGGCCTGTTGCCAAAGGTCGCAGCACTCGTTACGGTGATTCCATCTGCCGTCTTAGGTGGGGCCATGATCGCCATGTTTGGCATGGTCGTCGCCTACGGCATGAATATGCTCGGCAAGGTAGACCTGCGAAGCAACGAAAACCTGCTGATCATCGCCTGCAGCATCTCCATTGGCCTAGGTTCAGCAGTCGTTCCACAAATGTTTGAGCACCTCCCGAATACGCTCAACATGCTGCTGCAAAGCGGTATTGTCCCTGGAACCATCACCGCCGTACTGATGAACCTCTTCCTCAATCACTTCGGCCACGCGCAGATGTCCGAAGCGTTACAGGATGAGAAAGTCGCATAACGTTTTTACTCGGAAGATGTCCACAAAAAGCTTCTAGCATCGTCGATGACGTGCCGATCGCTACCTGCATTGGCACGTCTTTTGGGAAAGCAATTTTTCTTTGTCAGTTAGGGAGCGGAGGAAGTAACCAAATAAAGACGGTACTCACTTGGCCCGGAGAACGTCGTAATCAATCTTGCCCACGCAACCTTACCAGCCCAAAGTGTAGGATAAGCCTGATTGATCGCATCCAGCTTCGATAATCCCACAGGTTTCGGTACCAAAATTGCATCCACTTTCCCTCTTGGATTGGCAAGATAACTCTTAAAATAGATATCCGAAGTGATGACACACTTTGCTGGCGTTAATCGAGCAATAATCGCTGACGTATCAAACGAATCCATAAGTACGACCATGTTATGTTGATTAATGTATTGGCTTATCGTGTCTGCTTCCGTGAACGTCTCATACGGTGTATTCGACTTTATTGCATCAATCACTCCATAGTCGCCATTTCCTAATAGTGGAGACTGCATAGCATGAAACGTCCCGATGTCCCCAAATACGAACAATAATGTAAGGAAAAACAGTACACATTGCTTGACTGCATTTCTATGGATAGAAGACGGGATAAGTGCAAGCATACACACCCCGAACGGAATGTAGTATATGAAGAACCTCGACCACCCTGCAGTCGCATTCAAATACATCATGACCGCCTGAAATAGGGGCATGGACAGTATTGCCGAAAGGAGTACTATCCACCGCGGGTCAGGTCGATAGCGAAACTGCTGAATCGCCCCCCACGCCATGGAGAGAATGCTCGGGAAGAAGAGAAGAGAGAATTCAAGCGCTAGTTCAATCGACTTGAAAATGTGATGGTTTGCGGCAGATAAGGCAATGGTTGCATACGAGCCCGTTCCAATTTGGGACGCATTTCCGTAAGGAGAAATCAAAAAGTACAACGGATTCTTCATAATGAGCCAATTCAGGAACATCCACGCGATCACAGCGTATACCATTGGCATTGCATATAGGACTAGCATGGCTTCTGTCTCTTTACGATCCTGACGCAACCTCCAAAGCGCTAGGGCAATGGCACCGGCGGTAAAGAGAAAAAACGGGATGGCTTCATAACGAAACATAAACGCGACAGCGAGCCATAGTGCTCCGACCGCTAACGCCTCAAGTCTGCGTTGTTCCATGTAGGCTAGAATCCCACTGAGCGCCGCTAAAAGACACCCAAGCAGCATGCCATCGCTCATGCCGTTTCCGTTGTAGTACAGAATCATTGGATTAAACGCGAACAGCAAACACCAAATCAGTCGCCATATTCGGTTAAAGCCGAACCGGAATAAAATTCGGTGCATATAGTACATCGACACAATACTAAACAGCGAGCTAGCTATATTGCTGGCAAACCCAAGTGTAACGAGAGATGGCCAGATCGAGTGAAACGCCGCAATCGGCATCTCCAAGACGGATGGGAACGGATTCCATATGAACCCAATCGCACCCATATGAATGTAACCGCGAAAGAAGACGTAGTACGCATTCATGACCCGTGAGACTGCGTCACTCAACACCACTTGATGGCGGAACACTAAAATGTAGCCAACCGTGATCGATATGAGAAAAGAAACGGTACAGAGTACGATTGACTCCCACCTTGGCGCCGACGGGACCGTGGCAGAACCGGTATACCCATTTGGCTTCAAAGACTCGCTCATGGATAGGACGGAATTCGGGGATGCAGACACATTTCTCATAGGCTTTGTCACTACATCCCCACTCCCTTTGTAAAATTCTCTGCGTATGACGTATCCAATCCGTGCGTTGTCTTTTCCCAATATGATGGCCTCGTAATCAACTGCCACGTCCCTTTCCAAGCAGCCACAGACATGAATGTCCAATAAATTGGGGAGAGCGCAGCGTACTTAACAAGGCCCCAAGCACCGCGACGAGCCATTCCTGACACATTCGAATACGTGAACGCAAAGTTACCAAGCAGCAGATTCACAAACGACGTGTAATAGAGCCACCCTGGGAACAGGTCATGCGCTATGGGTGAACCGACCGCAAACCACGATGTAGTAAGAGCCCACAATAAGGGATTCAAGAGAAACGTCAGTGGAGTACCGCCGACAACAATTTGAAACCCGAAAAAGCCTTTAGGGCCAAGTTCTTTCCACAAATGTACTGGGTGCCTCATGTGAACGAACCAAGTCTGCAAATAACCTTTAACCCAACGGGAACGCTGTCTAACCCAGTTAACAAACTCGGAGTTGGCCTCTTCATGTGTGGTCGAGTTCATGACAGCAGTTCTCCAGCCATCGCGATGAAGACGAATGCCAAGGTCGGCATCTTCCGTGACGTTAAACGGGTCCCATGCGCCAATCTTCCTCAGTACATCCGTGCGGAAGTGATTTGAAGTACCGCCGAGTGGAATAGGTAAGTCAGAAGCATACAACGCGGGGAGCAGTAAATCGAACCACATCGCGTATTCGGCTGTAAACCAACGAGTGAGCATATTCTGTGACCCATTGAAATAACTTAGCTTGGCTTGCACACAAGCAACATTGTCAGGCACAGACTGAAACGTGGCAATTGCCTTAAGTAACTGGTCGGGTTCCGGAATGTCCTCCGCATCAAAGATCACAACGTAGTCGCCACGTGCACGAAGTAGACCGTAATTACAGGCTTTCGGTTTAGTCTTAGGTTCTGATGACGGTACAATGACCAGATCAACATAATTCGGTAATTGACTGGAACGAGCGATTGCAATTGTTTCAGTATCATCCTCTTCTAAGAGGATTTTCACATCCAGACGGTCTTTCGGGTAATCCAAACGCAGAAGCGCTCGTTTAATCGTAGGTAATACGGCAGTTTCCTTGTATAAAGGGACGAGAATCGTATAAATCGGCAGAGAAGTACGATCAACCGACGCCAAATCTGTATCGGTGACCGCGACCTCCAGCGGCATTTTTGTCGACCTGAGAATCCAATTTAAGCGGACAATGGAATTCATTATATAAAAAATCTGGACTCCAATATTGATGGTCAGCAAAGTGGGAAGGAACCACAGAAGTAAGCAGAGGACAACCAAGAAAATCGTTGTCATCATCATGACCCACTGTACTTTCGAAAACCGTTTATGGGCGGACCATTCGGGCAAAACGTTCTTAAGTCCTTCGCGGCTCTTTGCACTGTGTATGTCCTGATAGTAAGCCGCATAGACCGCAGTAATATCACGGAATCCAGTGATCGTTATCGACAATTCTAAGCCGGTTTTGGCCTTCAATTCCTCAATGGCTCCAGCGTCATCTGGGTCGACCATAGCAATCGTCAGAACGTTACCATAGACAGCGATTGGAACACATTGATGACGAATCCAAAAACTATCTTCGAGCTGTGTCCAAACGTTCTGCGTCGATGGATGTTTTGCGGTCAGTTGCGCTTGTTCAACTAATGAAATCACAGGAAGCATCCGTTGCCTGGCGACACCCTCGGCAATTTCCCAGTAGTTTGCCCGATTATCACTACTGAGAATTGCGCCCAGTTTACCCCCGAAATTCGGTTGCTGGTCAAGCGCAAAGAGCAAATCGTCTGCTTCAATTTTACCTTGTTGTAGAAGAATGCCGCCGAGTCGAATATCCGCCATGTTTTTCGGAAGTCCATACACTCGATCCTGCGCGTATTCGATCTCCTCTGGCAAGGCTTCTGTAAATATTACTTCCCACGATGATAACCTTTTACAAACATCCTCTTTGAAGGCCACATCTGAATACGCTACCCAAACACGATTGCCGATTACCTCCCAGGGGAGTACCCCCCACTTCCGTGATTCATCGGCGTCGATAAGGTTAGCGGCATTTGGTGAGACCGGGTCAATCAACGCACCTTGGTCATTCTTCCAAGGCCGCAACGATATAAACATGCTTGGAACCACCATTCTAATTTGACTCGTTGGTTCATTTGCGCCGCGATTGAATCCGCTGCCAACTACTTTTGACGATGTAATAGAAAACTGCGAACGCAAAGAAGACGAGGGGTAACGTGTAGAACAACCAAAACATGCCCGACATCAGCATCAACGTGATGGCTGCACCTATAATCAACCAAACGAGTGTTTTTTTCATAACGGTTGAACTTCTTTCAACACGACATGGAGTGTGTTTTCCTCAATGTGGACTTCACGAACATTTGGTTGTTCCTTAAACCAAGTTGATAGGGCCACCATATTTTCCACCCACACATCAACCCGATAGAACCCATCACGAAATGTCCGAAACTGAATGGAAAGTTCATCTAGATGGTCTAACTTGCCTGCGAGTGAAGCCAATGAAGCGAAGGTTGATACAGGTCCCATGAGTATGATTGCGTTTGGGACGTTGGTACCGTTTTGCGACAAAGCTTGAACGCGGTCCCTTCGGGCAGCAGCAAGCCGAATTTCATAATCTTCAATATGTGCCTGGAGCTGACTTACCTGCTTCTGTGCCTCTTCATACGCCGTAGTTACTTCGTGAAGTTTGGCCTGCAGCTCACCCATTTTTTGTTCAACTTCCGTGCGGTCATAACCAAACATACGAATTGAGAACAAAATGCACCACCTCAAAAACCCCGATGAAATATGTTGTTTGTCTAGTTGTAATAACTTGATTCTATCTTGTTTGCTAGCAAAGGGAAATGTAATATAATGCTTGGCTCGTGTATGTGTACGCAGTGTATTTCAGTTCCGGGAGGTGAATGCTCATGAAGGGTCGCGCTGTTCTGGTTTGGCGAAATTTGATCGCGCTTGCTTTAACCGTTACCGTTATTTTTTTCGGGACTACAGCCTGGGCATCTAGTGACGACTACTCTGACTGCCAGTTATCATTTAATTCGACTTCACCGAGTAAAGGGCAGGTTGTGACTTGCGAGTTCTCAAGGGCGTTTCCTTCGTGCTCTTCGTTTCAACTGTACTTCGAAGACAAGGCAACTTCTGTTCGAACACCTGTTACGGTTACGAACAACAATGGGCAATATCAATTTGTCATGCCGGCACTCACACCAGGTGATACTTACGATGTAGAAGCCACCATCTCTGATTACACATTTACCCTATACAGCTTTCAAGCTCCCGTAGACCCTGGGCACCAGTTGCCAGAGGTGCGGTATGCCATTCTTTTGCCAATTTCTCTTCTAGCGGTCTTTTACATCATGAACCGCCGCACCAAACGGCGGACTATTGCAGCTACGGAGTAAGATGAACATGCTCTCTTTACGGACTCGATGGTTTGTAGCATGGGTCTGTCTCACTTGTATTCCCTTCTTTCCTGTCTACTGGCCTCAGATTGGGAAACTGCTCTCAGACACACCAGACGCTTACCTCTGCTTCGTTCCCGTGTTGGCTATGGTATGGATGATTCGAGGCATGCGACAAGCAACCACAGATTATCCGAATGACTCAGAACTAAACTTCATTCTTGGCGTGACACTAAGTTTTATTGCCCTATTTCTCGCCGTATGGGGACTTACACATTATCCTCTTACATTTTATGGAGAAGGAATTGTACTCGCCCTATGGCCAATCTGGGGGCTGACTGTTTCATGGTTCATCTTTGGTGTCGGTTCATCGAGATGGGTATGGAGACCTCTTCTATTTCTCTACCTTGATGTACCTTCTCTCTACAATGTGATATCCATTCGGGTTTCTAGTGGACTAAGTGCGCTGACAAACTCCTTCATCGCCAACCTAACCAACTTCGTTCATTGGATACACTGGCAGGGAACTAGCGGCTCAGTTTTGTATAGGTCAGACTGGATACCTGTGTCCATCACGACGGCATGTACTGGAGCCGACAGTGTAATGGCTGTTTTGATCGTACTCATCTTTTTACTTTCCACCAGAACGGGATCGTTGTTACGAAAGGCCTCTTGGGTACTCATTGGTTTAGTCCTAGCTGTTTTCATGAACTGCATCCGAGTTTTGACATTGGTATCGGTTTTACATGTTTGGGGATCCAGCCAAGTATTTGACGACGTGCACGCTTTGTTAGGTGTGTTTCTGTTCGTCATCATGGCAGCGGTATTGGTGAAGGCAGGCGAATTCCTGGGCCTGGAACCACAGGGATCCAAGGCATACTCAGACTTAAGGACGCCTGGCAAGATATCAGTGTCTTTGACGACGGTAGTGAGCTTAATGCTACTGGTTACCGTTTTCCTCGGAAGATATGACAATCAAGCGAATGTATGGACAACGTTCTCGACACGAACTGATATCGCAAATGGAGCATACCCGGATATCGCAGGATACTATATGGTATCATTGGGCTCTTTCGACGATTCAAGTATCCTCGGAGAGGGAACGCACAGTTATTCGATGGCATACTCAAATCAGGCTGGACAATACTATAGAGTCGAATCTTGGAATGCACCGTCTGGCTGGAGACTTGAAGACTACAGCGTAAACGACTGTCTCACATTTCACGGGGATGAAATTCTGAGCGGAGCCAGACTCAACTTACCACACGCGATACAGGCACACTTTTACCTAGTTGCGCTACCACCAATGCAACGTGGAGCAGGCGAGGACATTTATGGAGTGGTCACGATCATGTTCCAAGACAACGATCGCGTAGTGAATGGGACACCGACTTATGAGCGTGTTGAAATTTCTTCACCAATGAGACGTAACGTTCCTAAATCAGAGCTTCGATATACATCGATTGACCGAGCTGATTTGATAGAATTCAGTTCGACTCTCATCAATAACTTGCTCGTCTGAAGCTATCATTCGATGAATTCGTGGAAGAAGAAATGGAATTGCGCCACGCTGATCATACAAGGAATTCCGCCCTTGGGAACAGCACGCAACAAAGGTTCTGTCAGCATCGTTCTACGCGTCTGGCATCCCGCAACTGATATTGTGCATGATCATCCCCTACATCTCTCACATGCAATTTTAAGAGAATCTTAAGTTTGCTGTGTTTATGTTAAGAACTTCATCTTAGAATATAGCCACAGAGCACTTTAGAACAATGAATGATAGTATGTACCTCAGTGCAACGAAAAACAGGAGGTTGAGCATGGCCAAGGATGTTGCAGTGGAAATTCGCAATCTGACGAAAGTCATTGGTGGCAAGACGATAGTGGACAATTTATCCTTTGATATCCCGCGCGGTGAAGTTTTTGGCTTCCTCGGGCCGAACGGTGCCGGAAAAACCACCACGATTCGCATGATGGTGGGGCTCATTTCCAAGACCAAAGGTGAAGTGTTTATTAACGGGATCGACGTATCCAAGCACTTTAAAGAAGCCATGAAGCACGTGGGCGCGATTGTAGAGAATCCGGAAATGTATAAGTTCTTGACCGGATACCAGAATTTACGCCATTTTGCCAACATGTGTCCTGGTGTGACTGAAGCGCGAATCCAGGAAGTTGTGAAGTTGGTCGGGTTGGATCAGCGGATACACGACAGAGTCCGCACGTATTCTCTGGGCATGCGGCAACGTTTGGGACTGGCGCAAGCATTGTTGCGTGATCCGGACGTCCTAATTTTGGACGAGCCGACCAACGGATTGGATCCGGCCGGCATCCGTGAATTGCGTGATCAGCTTCGCTGGCTGGCACAAAACAAGGGCGTTGCCGTCATTGTCTCCAGCCATCTACTGTCTGAGATGGAACTCATGTGTGACCGAGTGGCCATTATCCAGGCCGGCAAGCTGATCGATGTGAAGACGGTTCGGGAAATGGTAGAAGGGGAAACCGATACATCGGTCATTGAGTTTGAAGTGGGCGATGTTGAACAAGCGAAAGCGGTGCTTTCTGCACAATACCCCGCTCTCACAGCGGATTTGAGTGAGAAAGGGTTGCGTGTTTCGGTGGATCGAGACAAGGTTCCGGACGTGGTGGCAAGCCTGGTCAAAGCCGATATCAAGATTTACGGTGTCAATGCTGTCAGCAAATCACTGGAAGAATCGTTCCTGGAAATCACGGGGGGTAGCGGCATTGTTTAAGTTGATTGCCAATGAGAATTTGAAGATTTACATCCGCGTCCGCACCTGGATCCTGCTCGGTATCACTGTCGCGGCAGCGCTTGCCATTGCGATTGCCATTAAGTCTACTCCCCATTCAGCATTTTCGGGAACGGGCTGGGATTTCACGAATACAGCCAGCCATCTGTCAGCGTTGCTCATCGCGTTTATTGTGGTGACTGTCGGAGACATCGTCGCCTCTGAATTTAGCACCGGCTCCATCAAGATGTTGCTGACTCAGACGACAACAAGGGCGCGCATTTTGACTTCTAAATACATCGCGGCCCTATTGTTCGCCCTGTTTATGACGGTTTGTCTATATGTGTCCTCGTTGCTTATCGGTGGAATTTTCTTTGGTTTTCACGGGGCGGGCACCGCTCAAACGTGGTTAAACTATCAGCATCATAAATACAGCATGTCAGCAGCAGGCTACAGCTTAATGCAGTATGGGTTTTTGTTCGTCCAAATCATTTTGATGGTGACCATCGCGTTTATGATTTCTGCCATCTTCCGCAGCAGCGCGCTCGCCATTACCATATCCATTCTCGCCTTTTTGGTAGGCGATATCCTAGCGGCTGCATTGCATCACTTCGTATGGGACAAGTTCATCATTTTCACGAATCTTGATTTGTCGACCTATGTTGTTCCGGGAAGTGGTCCGATTATTAGCGGGATGACGATGGGATTCTCAATCTTTATGCTCGCCTTGTATTTTGTGGTGATGAACATTCTGACTTGGTGGATTTTCATCAAGCGCGACGTGTCCTTTAGCTGATGTGATACAAAATAGGGCATATACGGACTGTTCTATGGTCATCAGTGATGACATAGAGCGGTCCGTTATTTGTGATAGGGTTCCCCACGCATAATCCGTATCCCGCGGTAAATTTGCTCGAGCAACACCACTCGGGCCAACTGGTGCGGCAAAGTCAGCGGGCCGAAACTCCAGCGAACGCGGGCACGCTTCTTCAAATCCGGGTGTACACCGTTCGATCCGCCGATGATAAACACCAGCCGCCCGTAAGCTTCCCCCAGCAAGTCGGCGTACGTCTGACTCCATTGTTCGGACGACAACGGCTTGCCCTGAATGTCGAGCAATACAATGCCATCGCGCGGACGGAGCAATTTCTCGATTCTATCCGCCTCTCGTTGCAACACTTGCAATTGTTCGGCATGGGATATCGTCTCTGGCGCGGGCTCATCAGGCACTTCGTGGATCGTGAGCTGAACATACGCCGAAAGGCGCTTCTCATATTCGCGAAGCGCCTCTGTCCAATACCGCTCTTTCAGTTTTCCTACTGCAATGACCTCAATATGCACTTATTACACATCCGTTTATGCGTGATTCCTACCCGATCCAATCATTGAATACCTGAGCCGAATGGGTTGAGCGGATCGACACTGTCATCTTCATTGTCCGGGGTGCCGCTTTGATTTTGTACGCCAGCCATCGCACGATGCCCGCTCATTTCCCCGACGCTGGTCGTGATGGTGAGACTCTGACTGCCGCGGTACACTTTTAGTTGCGCCTTGTCTCCGGGCTTTAATTGGAACAGATAGGTGCGCAAATCCGCTACCGTCTTGATCGGCTTGCCATTGAGACCAACAATGACGTCCCCCGCCCTCAGGCCTGCCCTTTTCGCCGAGCTAGCCGTTACCGTCTTCACCCACACGCCATAGTCAACAGGGACGTCAGGCCACATCTGCTGCGGCAAGGACGACAGCGAGTACGCCTCAATGCCCAATGCCGAATGCTGTGCATGACCTGTTTGCATCAACTGTTTAGCGATGTTGCGCACGGAATTGGCAGGGATTGCAAAACCCATACCCTCAAAGTTTTGCGCCACGATTTTACTGCTGTTGATACCGATCACGTCGCCATTGATGTCGATCAAGGGCCCGCCACTATTGCCGGGATTAATCGCCGCATCCGTTTGGATGACAGACTGGTAGTCCAACGTCTGTTGACTTTCCTCATCCTGAACCGGCATGATGCGGGATTTCGCGCTGACGATACCCTTGGTAACGGTGTCGGCAAAGTCGAGCCCCATCGGCGTCCCGATAGCAATCGCCGCTTCGCCCGGTTCGATGGTATCGGAATTGGCGAACGTGATGGGATCGATCCGCTTGAAGGTCGCAGCAGGTACTTTGAGGACGGCGAGATCGGTATATGGATCAGTCCCCACGACCACCGCGTTGACGTGCTTACCGGCATTCATGACGATTTCGACCTTGGCTGCACCTTCCACGACGTGGTTATTCGTGACAAGATAGGCGCTTTGGTTGTCCTTAAAGAACATCACACCTGTACCTACACCCGTCGCTTGTAACTTGGATTTCTGAGAAAAGTAATTCGACACCTGCGAGTAGTTCAGTACGCCAACCACATCTGGCTCGACGCGCTTCACAGCACTTGTCACGCCGTCATCGACATTGACGCTGACACTGCGGATGACGCTGTCCATATTGGTCGTTCTCGCTGACGCAACGCTGCCAGGTAGATCACCATGTGGCAATACGCCCTGTGCGGCAAACGTAGTCGCCGACCCGACTAGCGCCGACAAGGTTACGACGGCAATCCACTTCCAGCTGCGCGATAATTGCACGCCACGATTCCCTTCCTGCCGACTCCCATCCTGATGAAAACCCATTTGTCATTGCCTCCTTGTCCCACCTCTGCACCACCGTCTTGTACAGTGAGAGACGCGTTCAATGAAGTGTTAGGACATACACCGAACGTTGGTGTTTCGCAGGCGTTAGTTTGAACAAATGGGTGCTAAATCATACAGTCTGGCGGCTAAGTGAAACGAAAGGTGTCGCTTCATGTCGACTTGTGCGCTTAACTCGTATTTCCCTGGCAATCGCTGCACGTGCGTCACCGAGAATACCCTGAACGGTAATATCAGCCAGATCTGGATGATTATTATCCTGGCTCAAGTGTGCAAGATAGACGTCGACGGGTTCGTCTGGAAGAATATCGACGAGCGCATAGGCCGCATCGACGTTGGACAAGTGGCCCTTGTCCCCTAAAATGCGCCGTTTGAGGTGCCACGGATAGCGTCCTGCGCGAAGCATATCGACATCGTGATTGCTTTCGAAAACGTACGCCTGGCAACCCTGTAACAGGGTTTTCTGATGGTCGGTAACGTAGCCGAGGTCGGTGACGACGGCCAGACTTGCGTCGTCCGTATCAAATCGGTATGCCACGGGTTGTTCTGCATCGTGCGAGATAGCAAATGGCGTTACGCGGATGCTGCCGATGTAAAAAGCCGCATCCTCGCGAACGAATTCAACGGGACAATTCGACGTCTCTGGCCGAAGTTTCTCCGCCAGCGACGCGTGTGTTCCTTCAGTCATATATACTGGGCTCTGCGCGTATTTGTAGACCTGCGTCAGGCCACGGACGTGATCGTCGTGTTCGTGCGTCACCAGCACGCCGGACAAGCCCTCCAAATCGCGCTCACAAGTGGTCTCCAACCGAGTTCGGAGCTGTTTGCCACTAATGCCCGCGTCGAGCAGGATACGCGTATCCTGGTGCTCGATGTAGACGGAGTTCCCATTGCTTCCGCTGGCTAGGATACTGAACTGCAACTAGACTTCCCCCTACGGAGCGATTTCCACTTCTCCGGTAAATGCATTGACGTAATAGGTTTGGTCCGGGGTCACCACGCGCCAAACCGGAAACCAGTAATTCGCGGCCACACCGGTTTGATAGAGCGGCACCTTGCGGGCAAAGCCTAAATCCACTCTCAAAATCTTATTATTCTCGGTATCATCGGTTTTGTCCACCGAATTGGCCAGGCTGTCGAGGGCATCCAGCGCCGAAATGACAGGCTTTGGCGTGCTGGTCTCGACGATGGACGTCAATTCCGATTGGGAGTAGGACGTGAGCGCCTGTTTCGTCTGGTTCGTCTCTACGCTCTCGTCGAAAATCGGGTATCCCTTGTACGATTGCAGAAACACTTGGTGGCGCGTGGACGAAGTGACGGCGTCGACTGCGTATAAATCCCCTTGAAAGACGTAGGTAAGGGGCCCTCGCGTATTCGTCAACGACCGCGGCGGCACGAACGTCACCTGCCAATTCCCCTCCGGCGACAAGAGAATTTGCCCCGACTCCGTTTCGACCTGCCCTATTTCGTTGGCCACCTGCACTTTGCTCGCCTGCGGGAAAATGGATTGCTGCAGGGTCTTTAAGCTTGGCACGCTCTGATTGGCCCGGAACGACGGCAAGTCTGGCTGTTTGGTCGGAACGTCGGTCGCCAAGGTCAAACCGTGTTCGGCAAGTAGCGTTTTCGTGTTTGCGAGCAAGTCGCTTTGCGACTCGACATAGCCGTTATTCATTTGTCGAGAGGACGATAATTGCCAGGCAAGCAGCAAATCGAGCAGCAAGAACAGTGCTATCAGCCAGTTTTTCGCAGTCTCCCAGTTCACGACTGGTCACTTCCTAACACGATCGATCCGTTCGTGGCATCGACCATCCACACATTCCCGCTCCCATTCGTCACGTAGTACACCGGTTGCAGCAGCACCTCATTTTGTGCGGATAGCGCAGCAGTACTCTCCGAGGCGTACCCGAGCACCATGCTGAACGTGTCCAGGGGAGCAGTCGGATCGATCTTCTTGAGCTTCGCCTCGAGTTGCTCTTGATCAATCACGTGAACGGACGTCTTCGTGGCGGGCTGTTCGAGAACCCACATGGGCCGATCGTATTCCAGTACTCGACCGTTCTCCATGTTCACGTTGTAATCCGAGGCGTTCGAAAGGATTGGAAAGCCATCGACGTACTGCGTAAACGTATAAGCCGGTACGCTCGAGTCGAGCGTCAAGCTACTGAATTGGTCAAACCCAATGACGTTCTGCGCGCCCCCGCCGTGCGTGTGGATGAACTCCAAGGCAGTTAAAAAGTCGTCCTCATGTAGAGGCACCTCTTCGCCATTTGGGTCCTCATACTGCAGCAATTGGGTCTGTTTGTCCCAGAGGACCGCCCGGCTGCCATCGGTCCAGAGGGAAGTATTCGCATCTTGTTGAATGTGCGAGACAGCTTGCAGGTTGACGAAGAACGTATGCACGAGCGGCAACACGTCGGGCTGGCGAATGTTGTAGATGTACTGGTTCATCGCCAGATCGCGAGGGATGTAACTCGTGCCGCCCGAATCCCCAATGACGTCGTAGGGCGCGCTTTGCACCTCTTGATTGGCCTTCGTCAACAGCGAAGCGGCATCCATGTCGGTCTTCATCGTCAAAATTTCGTTGTTCTCTACAAATCCCACGTGACACAGACTGTCGCCAGGAAGTTTGTAAAGGATGATGTTCCGGCCGCTCCAGTTTCCTATCAGCGAGGAAAATGGCTTCAGCCACTGCGCTGCCGTCGTATGCGTCAGGTCCACGCCAAACTCAAAGGTCGCCTCAAAGTCGAGTTTGGCGGGCAACTCCTTGACTGGCGACTCGCCCAACACGTGAACGCCCTTCAACCAATTCGTCCAGCTCGCGTACACACCACTACCCGGGTTGACGACGGTCGTCCCCTGCGGCGTATTGACGACGATCCTGTACGGGCGCACCGCGTGTGCGAGGTCCGGGGTCGTCGCGGTGGGCATTGGCGAGGTTTGTACAAAACCAATTTCCGATCCCTCTTTGAGGTTGCCGGACCACAGCAGATAGCTGAGAACGACGCTCAGCAGCACGAGGACGATGAGGACACCGGTTTTCGCCGTTCGGATAACCTGCTTCATGCCTCTCCCTGCACCTCCACGGCCCGGATAAACGTCACCTTGACTTGGGTGCCTCGGTCTGGCTCACTCGTCATCGCGATGCTGCCCCCAAGCCGCTCCACCATCTCACGGGCCAGTGCAAGACCGAGCCCCGTGCCGCCAAGTTTCCGGCTTCTCCCTTTGTCTACGCGGTAAAACCGCTCAAACACGCGCGGCAAATCATCCTCCGGGATGCCGATGCCGTCGTCGGTGACGGTGACGGAGATCCGCTCGCGGAGGATCCGCGTACAGACCGTAACGTGACCTTGCGCTGGCGTGTACTTCATCGCGTTCGAAATCAGGTTATCGAGAATCCGATTCACCATGTCGCGGTTGCCCACGATGTACGTCCCCTCGTCATCTGGCTCATACACCGTAAACTGAAGTTGTTGTCGATCCGCCTGCAATTGAAACCTTTGTTTGACTTGCGCGAGGAGATCGGACACGGGAATCCGCTGATGGACGTTGTACGTCTGACCGCGGTCAAGACCGGACAACTGCAACAGATCTCTCGTCAATCGCACCATGCGATCCGTCTCTTGCTCGATCACTTCTAAAAACGCTTGCCTGGTCTCGCCCTCGTCCTCGTTCAGACCACGAAGCGCCTCGATATACGATTTGACGCTCGTCAGTGGGGTTCGAAGTTCATGGGACACGTTCGATACGAACTCGCGTCGCGCCTGATTCAGTTGTTCCTGTTCCGTCACATCCCGCACGACTGCCACAAAGCCGTCCGTCTGACCGCGCCGCTGAACACTCGTGAGAATAATGTGATAGACAGCCTCACCTACCACGCGAATTCGCATACAGTCGCCCGTCACCGCCTGTTCGACCATCTCGTCGAGACCGAACCGGTCGACTTTGTCCCACTCGCCGTCGCGATGGGCCCCGATCATTTGCATGGCCGCATGGTTCGTAAACAACACGCGACAATTGGAATCGAGCACGATGACGCCATCTCCCATCGACGTGATGATGGCGTGGAGCCGCTCCTGTTCGCGGCGATTCATCGCAAGTGCCTCGTCCAGCTCGTCTGCGAGGTGATTGATCGCGACGACGAGGTCGCCAAATTCGTCGTTGCTACTCGGGGTGACGCGCTTGGAGAAGTCGCCGGCAGCCATCACCCTCGCCTGTTTCGTCACTTCCAGCACCGGGCGCGTGAGCGCTCGCGAGAGGACGATGCCAAGGACGATAGTCAACGCTAGCACCAATCCACTGACGGTGTAGAAAATGCTAGTCACCTGACGAATCGTATCGTAGGTCGTCTGAATAGACGTCACGTACTCGAGGACGCCATCGAATGAATCGCCTTGAGAAATGGGGACGGCGACGACGAGAACGTGCTGGTTGGCGGTCGGATCGAACCGGACGTCCACCGCGTCCTGCCGATGAATCAGCACTTGTGTCGCCTCCGAATCGGTGCGCTTTTGCCCCACAAGGGCGCCCCCTGCCGTGGTGTAGAGCACATAACCGTCACTGTTGAGGAGGTAGACGGTCCCATTTAAGAATTGAGGAACGGATTGCAATACCGAAGTGACGGAGCTGCTGAGTTGCTTTGTGGGGTGATCGATCTGCGGCCCAACCAAGGTCGCCATCAATTGCGCCTGGCTCTTCGCGGCGACCGATTGATTGTGAATCAGGGAGTTCGTCAACGCGCGGACGAAATACGCTCCGATCATTTCCACGGCAAATAGAATGAGCAGAGTGTAGACGAGCACCAGTTTCACCCGCAGGCTTCGCCAAAACATCCTAGAGACTCCTCATGTAGTAACCGACACCGCGCCGCGTCATGACGTACTCGGGCTGGCTAGCATCCGATTCCAATTTTTCACGAAGGCGGCGAATGGTCACGTCCACGGCCCGTTCGTCTCCTTCGTAGTCGATGCCCCAAACGTCGGTGACCAATTGCTCGCGCGTATGCACTTGCCCCGGACGCGCCGCCAAGAAGGAGAGCAGCTGAAACTCGCGGTGCGTCAAGGAGATAGGCACACCTGCCTTGGTGACTTCATAGTGCGTCAAGTCCACGACCAAATCGCGAATCACCAGTCGATCCCGACGCCGCCCCTCCTGCTCCTCTTCAAACGTCACTCGCCGCAAGTTGGCTTTCACGCGAGCCAACAGCTCACGCGTGCTAAACGGCTTCGTCACGTAATCGTCGGCACCGAGCTCGAGGCCCAGTACCTTATCGACTTCGTCATCCTTGGCCGTCAGCATGATCACGGGGACCACGGACAAGGCCCGAACCGTTCGCAACACATCAAACCCATCCATCCGCGGCAGCATGACATCCAGGAGAATGAGGTCAGGCGATGAGCTCTTCCAGAGATCGACCGCTTCCTGGCCGTCGAGCGCACAAGTCACCCGATAATCGGCTCGCTCGAGCGCAAATCTGAGGATGTTGGAGATTGGCTCTTCATCTTCCACAACGAGAATGTGATGCACGTCTTCGCACCTACCTTGCTAGCTAGTGACTACACCCGCCACATCACCGTTGGAGCGTCCAAATAAACTGCGGTTGTTCCACGACGGCCGAGTACCTCCCGAGATTCATCAAAAACATCTGACGTGGGTCGTAGACGGAGGCGCCGTCGACTTTTTCCGGTACATATTGGCCTAGGTCAAAGACAGGGGGGCCGAACCACCAGGGTTTCACCGTCACGTACGCGACGACGCCTGGCGGAAGATCTCCCTCAACGACGCTCGGGATATCGTAGACAAACGCAAATCGTGCCCAAAACGCGATACATAAAAGAACGAATAAGGCCACTGTGACGCGCGTCCAAAAGCGAAAGCTGCGAATTGACTTCAACACGCGTAACCGCCGCAACCGCGCCTGGCGATGGCGGTGAAGTCGCTGTCTCCGCCGCTCGCGCAAACGCTGGTACTCCTTGCGCGTCATGGGGCGCAGCTCATAGGATTCTTCTGGTTTCATGCTTCCTGTTGATGTGACTTCTCAAGATTTACAAACTTGTTGTAGTTCTTGAGAAACACGAGTTCAATTTTCCCTACTGGACCGTTACGTTGCTTTGCGATAATGATCTCAATGATATTCTGCCGTTCCGTCTCGTGGTCGTAGTAGTCGTCACGGTACAAGAACGCCACGATATCGGCATCCTGCTCGATCGAACCCGACTCACGAATATCGGAGAGCATCGGGCGTTTGTCCTGACGCTGCTCCACCGAACGACTGAGCTGACCGAGCGAGACAATTGGCACCTCGAGCTCACGAGCCAACTGTTTAAGCGAACGCGAGATTTCGGAAATCTCCTGTTGCCGGTTCTCTCCTGAACCTCGTCGCCCGTGGATCAACTGCAAATAGTCGATGACCACGAGACCCAGTCCGCGCTCCAACTTTAATCGGCGGAGTTTACTGCGCATCTCGGCCACGGTGATACCTGGTGAGTCATCGATATAGATGGGAGAGTTACTAAGCGCGCTCACGCCCATCGACAGTTTTGGCCAATCGTCGTCGTCGAGCGTTCCCGTACGAAGCTTCTGGCCCTCGATATAGGCCTCTGCACAAAGCATACGCTGAACCAGCTGATCCTTGGACATCTCGAGTGAAAAGATGGCAACCGGCACCCCGCTGCGAACCGCCACGTTTTGTGCCACGTTCAGCGCAAATGCGGTTTTACCCACGGACGGACGGGCCGCGACGATGATCAAATCGGATTTCTGAAAGCCGCTCGTCATGCGATCGAGCTCACTGTACCCTGTCGGTACACCAGTGATGCTGCCGTCACTCGCATACAGCTGTTCAATGCGCTCAAACGTCGTTTCCAATACATCCGATATATGTGTAAAGTCTCTCGTCTTTTGAAATTGACTCAGTTCGAGAATTTTCTTTTCCGCGTCGGCGAGCACATCGGCAGCAGGTTGTTCTTGGCTATATCCTTCTTCCGCGATGTCCGTCGCCGTGGCAATAATCCGACGCATCAAAGCCTTCTCGCGAACAATTTGCGCGTACTGGTTGACGTGCAACGCGGTCGGCATGGCCGCGGCCAAATCCGCGAGATAGTCCGCGCCGCCGACCTGTTCTAAAGCGTCGTCCCGCGTGCGCAGGGCTGCGGCGACCGTGACGACGTCAATCGGATGCCCCGCATCGTATACTTCGCGCATGGCACGATAAATCGATTGGTGTGCCGCGCGGTAAAAATCATCCGCCTCAAGGAGTTCCAATGCCTCGTTGACGGCATCCTCAGAAATCAGCATGGCGCCGAGGACCGCCTGTTCGGCCTCCACCTGTTGAGGAGGCAGCCGCAGCATTTGGTCATTCATGGGCGGGCGCCAGACGGATTGTTCACTTGCCATATCTATCGCCTTCCATTGTCATGAGCTCAGACGGTTGAGTGCTGTACGAGCTCGTCCGAGAAGTGACCCAGGCGCAATGCCCCTCACTCCGCTTCAACGTAAACCAACACACTGACGGACACTTCCGGGTGCAGTTTCACTTGCACGCGATGCCCACCCAACGTCTTAATGTGATCTTGCAGCTGGATCTTTCGTTTATCGACCGTAAATCCTTCTCGCTTCATGGCATCTGCAATATGCTTGGTGGTAATCGCCCCAAACAACCTGCCGCCCTCGCCAGACTGCGTCTTGATGACGATCTTCTTGTCCTCGAGCTTGGCTGCAAGGTCCTTTGCCTCTTGAAGTTCCTGAGCTTTGTGACGAGCTTGTTTGTCGTGTTGCGTTTGCAGGCGGTGCAATGCCGAGGCCGTCGCTTCTTCAGCCAAGTTGCGAGGCAACAAGAAATTGCGAGCGTATCCTTCGCTCACATCCTTGACTTCCCCCTTCTTCCCCTGACCTTTCACGTCTTGTAATAAGATGACCTTCATCGACATGTCCCCCTCATCTTGCCAAGGCTCTCGGAGCCGACAATCATATAACATAATGGTAGTCTGCGATGCCCAATAGAGCAAATACTAAAAGCGACCAAGCTACACAACAATCGTGCCAATGACCGCAATTTGACAAATGATATGGCGCAAAGGCGAATTGATAGGCAACCCCCTGCACAGGAGGGCATCATCGTCGCGAGGAGACAAAGTGGATGTTAGAGGCGTTCAGAGAGGTATTTTGCTACCTCCATCAATTCCGGTTTCCGACTGGTATCCACTTCGGCGGCTACGCGGTATCCGCCTGTAATGACGTGATCGATCCGGTGTGGATGAATGCCCATCTGCACACCCAAGAGATACCCAAGGCCGACGACACCTGCGAGTGCATCGGTCAACTCCGCCTCGTTGCCCGATTGGATACTCCTTAAGACTTCGACTGCTTGTTGAACCAGTTCAATCCGGTCATGCTCTACGGTTTGTAACTTGCGCGTCAAATCCAACTGAGATTCAGCCATCCTTCTCGTCCCTCCCCAGCGCGGTGACGATTCCGTCCTCATTCTAAGATGTAGAATTCCACGAGCGACGGCGCGATTCCTGCCGCGATGACGACCAGACAGAAGGCGCCTGCGCAAAAAGACCAGCCATGTGCGCATGCCACTTCCGACTCCAGGGAAAGAATACGAAAAAATCTAGCTAGGAGTGTTCTTATGGATATGCAGCGCGCACACGAGATCTTCGAGTCGCCAAACTACATTGTCGTCACCTATGAAGGGACATCCGTCCGCATTGACAGACTGTTTGAATCGAGCCCCTACGCCGAAATCAGCTACAAAAACGGCGCCACGACGAGCGTCCCCGTGTCGGAACTCCACGAGGACAAAGCAGTTCATTGATCGATATCAGGCACCGGCCACGTTTCCGTAAGTCGTCGAGTGGGTAGCGCATGAGGTATTGCAAGCCTTTATCGCCGTGTTGCAGGACAAAGAAACCGACGGGAACGCCATGTGCCACAATGGTAACCGGCTGTCTTCTCGCGTCTTCGATAGATATATCGAGGACTTGCGCAGGGAGCCACGTAAATCCAATTCCTCCTCGTTCCAAACAATCCAAGGCACAGAAGGACATAAAAAATACACCCCTGCCAACCGGCTGAGGTGTATTTTTTATCGTTCTATCCCACACCAATTATTCAGTGGTGTAAGGCATCAATGCGATCTGGCGTGCACGCTTAATTGCAACCGTCACCTGACGTTGGTGGCGTGCACAGTTACCGGAAATACGCCGTGGAAGAATTTTGCCACGCTCGGTCAAAAACTTATTCAACCGACCGATATCCTTATAATCTGCATAATCGATCTTGTCGACGCAGAATTGGCAAACCTTACGACGCTTCCCGCCACGAGCTTTGCGCGGCATAAGAATCACTCCTCGTCGTTTTAGCCGTCATCCGGCCAATCGTTTGTTGGTACATGTACCTACCGTACAAATCAAAAGGGCAAATCATCTTCCGAAATGTCGATGGTTTGACTGTCATCTGCAAACGGGTCATCTTCGTACAGAGGTGCTGAACCACGTTCCGGGCGCGTCGGTCGATTGGCACTGACACTTGGTGCACCACCGCCGTAACCACCGCCCTGTTGTGCGTCGGAGCCCCTGTCCAAAAAGCGGACAGACTCGGCGACAACTTCAGCAATCCGAACCTTTTGACCCTCTCGGTTGTCGTACGTGCGAATCTGCAAACGACCGTCGACCGCAGCCAGACGCCCTTTTTGCAAATACTGTGATACGATTTCCGCCTGCTTCTGCCAGACTACGATGTTGATGAAGTCCGTCTGTCGTTCTCCAGCCTGCCCTGACCGCATGCGGTCGACCGCAAGTGTAAACGACGCAACAGGTGTTCCCGAATTGGTGTAACGCAATTCAGGATCAGCGGTCAAACGGCCAATTAAGATTACCCGGTTCAGCATAGTTTCCCCTCCGCGAATTACTCACCCACGCGGACTGTCAAATAACGAACGACATTGTCGTCGATGCGCATAACGCGTTCGAGCTCTTTAGACACGTCTGTGCCTGCCGTGTAATGAACCAACACGTAATAGCCCTCACGGTTATCCTCGATTTCGTACGCCAAACGACGTTTGCCAATCTCCTGCAGTTCGTCGATCTGACCGCCTTGGTTAGAGATGAGCGTTTGATATTTTTGAACCAACTCAGCCGTTTGCTCGGTCTCGAGAGCTGGGTTCACAATAAACATCGTCTCGTATTTACGCATACCGTGACACCTCCTTTTGGTCTATGGCCCCCGAAGGAGCAAGGATGGAATGGCGACAAGAACGAACTCAATGCGCCGATTAACAATGCTAACACAAAACCTAGACTTATACAACCAAAGTTTGTGTTTGTACGACGAGGATCTCGCCGTTAGACGTTGAATCGGAAGTGCATGACGTCGCCGTCTGCCACGATATATTCCTTACCTTCCAGCCGGACTTTCCCTTGTTCACGCGCCGCATTATAGCTGCCGGCACGAATCAAATCTTCGTACGCGACGACTTCCGCGCGGATGAACCCTCGCTCAAAGTCGCTGTGGATCACGCCGGCCGCTTGTGGGGCCTTCGTGCCCTCGCGAATCGTCCAAGCCCGCACTTCAGGCTCGCCAGCCGTAAAGTACGTCCTCAAGCCGAGGAGGTCATACGCGCCGCGGATGAGCTTGTCCAGACCCGCTTCCGCGAGGCCCAAATCGGATAGAAAGGCGTCTCTGTCCTCTCCCTCCAACTCCGCGATTTCCGCCTCGAGCTGCGCAGACACCACGACAACTTGAGCATGTTCACTCGCAGCGCGCTGACGAACGGCCTCCACGTGCGGATTGCCGCTGCTGTCCTCAGCTTCATCCTCGCCTACGTTCGCCACGTAGAGAATCGGCTTCGTCGTCAACAGATGCAAGTCGCGAAGAAGTGCGGCCTCGTCGTCAGACAGTTCCACAGACCGACCTGGTTGGCCCGCCTCCAGCGCCTGGACCAAGCGCTCTAAGGCATCCGCCTCGACCTTGAACTTCTTGTCCCCGCTCTTCATGTTCTTCTTTGCTCTGTCGAGGCGTTTCTGAGCACTTTCAAGGTCAGCCAAGATCAGTTCGATCTCGATGGTCTCGATGTCGCGAAGCGGATCCACCGAGCCGGCGACGTGCGTGATATCGCCACTTTCGAAACAGCGCACCACGTGGACGATGGCATCGACCTCGCGAATATGCCCGAGAAACCGGTTGCCGAGCCCTTCACCCTGGCTCGCGCCCTTGACCAAGCCCGCGATGTCCACGAACTCGAACGCCGTAGGAACAATTCGCTTCGGATTGACGATGTTCGCCAGGCCCTGAAGCCTCTCGTCCGGCACCTCGACGACCCCTACGTTGGGATCAATCGTACAAAAAGGATAGTTGGCGGCTTCTGCTCCAGCCTTCGTGATGGCGTTGAACAACGTCGACTTGCCAACATTGGGTAAACCTACGATTCCAGCCTGTAATGGCATCATGACACCTCACTATGCACTTGCACGATAAGTATAGTTGGGACATTCCGTCCTTGACAATGCAACTTTGTACGCCTAAAAAGCGTATAGTATATTGTAGCGTCCAAATCTCGTCGACACACGCCGAATTTCCTCAGTGATTGCGTATCGCGTTGGATATATTTACGCTTTGAAGGAATACTAAGACAGACAAGGAGGTGACTGTCATGCTGCGGAGATTGCTCCGTCGCCTCAAAATGCGCAAACTCAGTCCGAAAGCCCTCGCGATTCAGCCAGACGAGCCGCGAGGCTGTGTGAAGCCCCATCGCAACTGCCAGGCATCTTAAGAGCTTCCTACCTTCTCATACAGCGCAGAGCCCGCCTCTGTGACGGGCTCTACTTCTAACTTCTCAAAGATCGACGCGATCGACGCTGCACGCACAATCGTACTGTGAGGTCTGCTGGCCAAAGTCGGCCGGATCGACATCGGTGAAGTCGTTGATCGAGACACCCTGCCCGGACCATCCAGATTCGATCTGGACCGTATATGGATGCCCTTCCTCCCGCACTTTGGCCACGCCAATGAGACTCGCCTTGTCATTGTACACGCGAACGCGATCGCCCGCTTGGATGCCACGTTCTTCGGCCACGCGTAGAGACACCTCGACCGTCGGATGCTCCGTCGTCGCCGCCATCTGCTGCCGCTGTGAATTCTCGTGCTTGCGCGGGTGCGTGGTCAACAACGTGTACTTATGCTCTCCCACGCCGTGGGCGCGACGCGGCGGCAGATAGGTCGCAACGCTGGAATGCCCATCTGAACGCGCGATCTCCGACGCGAACTCGAACTTTCCGCTGGGCGTTAAAAAGACGCCGTCGGAGAACGGGATTTCTTCGACAGGCAAGCGAACAAAGCCCTCTTGTCGCAGCTGTTCGAGCGTGACCCCATGCTCGAAGAGGGGTCGAAGCGCCGCGTGCAACCACGTCTCCACGCTTCCCGCCATCCGCTCGCCGATGCCCAGCTCCTCTGCCAACTCGGCGAAGATCTGCCACTCCGGTTTCGCATCACCTTTGGGTGGAAGCACAGGGTGAATGTACGACATATACGGATGCCACATCGTCGTGAAGGTGACGTCTTCTTCCTCCAATACGCTGGTACAAGGCAATACATAATCGGCCGCCTGGGCCGTCTCCGTCATGTACATATCGATCACAACCTTGCACCCGATCCCCGCATATGCCTTCCGCAAAGACGCGGAGTCGGGCACCTGTGTGAGTGGGTTTGTACGCGTGACGAACAGAACTTGGATAGGCGGGTCGGCTTCCATGATCTCGAATGCCTGGTTGCCGCGCACGAATTCCCGCACATCAGCTTGGCTCCGGCCCGTCAGCGCATCCTCGTCGATAAACGCCGACATACCGCGCTGGGCGTAGTTTACGCCACCGCCTGCAACCCCGACGTGGCCCGTCGCGGCAGCCAGTGCATCAATCGCGCGGATGGCATTGCCGCCCCCCGCGTACCGCTGCATGCCAATGCCAAGCAAAGTCGTAACGGGTCCCAATCGACTGTAGAAATCGGCGAGAGATTGTAGCTGTTCGACAGGCACATTTGTTTCACGTGAAACACGTTCTGCGTCATACTGCTCAAGGTGCTCAGACAACACCGACCAGCCCACAGAGTGATCTTCGAGAAACGCGTCATCGAGCGTGCCTTGGTCGCGGCAAATCCGCAAGACACCCAACGCAAGCAAGGCGTCTGTGCCCGGCCTCGGATATACACACAGATCAGCACGCCGCGCCACGTCCGTCGCCAATGGGTTGACAACAGCCAGCTTGGCGCCTCGCGCCTGCGCCTCTTTGATGAACGGCATCATGTGCACGTTGGTCGTCGCCACGTTGCGCCCCCACACCACGATGCCCTGACTGTGGCGAACCATATCGTCAGGCGCGTGGCTGCGAGCTTGGCCAAAATCATACCGCTGCGCTTCGAGCCCCGCTTCCCAACACAGGCTGCCAACTGTCTCGGTGCAGCCGCCTAATTGATAGAAAAACCGCTGGTTCAAGCTCTTGAGGAGTGCACCAGATCCCCAATCGAACGCGTGGAGAATCGCGTGGTGTCCATACGTGGTCACGGCCTTGCGAATCTCGCCTGCGATCTCGCGGTACGCTTGCGCCCACGATATTTGGACCCACTCGCCACCCTCCCGCTTCAGCGGATGTAGGATTCGATCCTCACCGTCGCGCCTCGCCCCCAAACGGCGGCCGCGGT
Organism: Alicyclobacillus fastidiosus; assembly: GCA_029166985.1. Classification (GTDB taxonomy): domain Bacteria; phylum Bacillota; class Bacilli; order Alicyclobacillales; family Alicyclobacillaceae; genus Alicyclobacillus; species Alicyclobacillus fastidiosus_A. Next base: position 4,954,133 of record CP119138.1, read on the forward strand.
TACAAAGAGCGCCCCGCGTGATCGGGTGCTCCGGGTTTCCCTCGAGACGCAGCCGGCCGTTTGCTTCCACCGTCGCGTGAATGCTGCATCCATCGTAGCAATCAAGTGGACAAGCCGTTTTGATGGTCAAGGTCTTCCCTTCCCTCATGCGCCACTAAGACCTTTCGAACCAACCGGTCAAACCGTGCACGGGGAATCAAGACGCTGTGCCCGCACTTCTGGCACTTAATCCGAATATCCATGCCCAGTCGGATCACCTCCCAGGCGTTCTCACCGCACGCATGTGGCTTTTTCATTCGAACAATATCGTGCATCCCATACTCAACCGGCATGATGATTGCCCCCGTTTAACGCACTGACGTCGCCTTTCAGAACCACCGTTCGATGTGCAACGGGTATTTCGATCCCGGCTTCGTCAAACGCTTCTTTGATCCGTTGTTGCGCCTTGCGCTGAACCCCCACTTGCTTGGTCGACGCGCATACAGCCGTCGCGCGAATCAGGACATCCGATTCCCGCAACTCCTGAACGCCCGAAATCGACACATCGCCGACGATATCCGCTTCGTCACGCTTTAACGTCGCTAACACGTCTTCGATGATCTTCATAGCTTGAGCAAGGTTCGCACCATACGACACGCCTACTTCGATCACGGCCAGAGAATTGGTACGCGAGTAATTCGTCACCGTCTCAATCTGGCCGTTCGGAATGATCTCCACTTCGCCGGTCCAGGCCTGTACGCGCGTCAGTCGAACGCCAATCGACATGACTGTTCCGGTGAAGCCATTGATTTGCACTGTATCTCCCACGCCGTATTGGTCTTCAAATAGAATGAATAGGCCCGTGATTAAGTCCTTGATCAGACCTTGCGCACCAAATCCTACAGCGAGACCAACCACGCCGGCTCCCGCGAGCAACGTGGCGATATTTAAATGAAAAACCGCCAGCGACTCAACGATGAACAAAAAGAATACTGTATACCGGATGATGTTCCCGAAGAGCGAGTCAAGCGTGTCCACCCGTCTCTTGTCCATCCGGCTGCGTTGCAGTCTCAATAACCTTCTCGTCAGTTTCAGGGCGAGCCGGATGATGATCCGAGCAATGACATACAGTGCGATCACCCGTATTAGGTCTTCCCCCACACCTATTAGCAGGCTCTCGATATGCTGGGGATCGACGAGATCGTGCTTGAACTGTTGCCACCAGGTTAAACTCTCCTGCACGTATCCCCCTCCTCCAAAGTCATTATGCCCATGATAACATAGCATGCAGACTTGGAAGGAAGCTCAGCAGCTCTGAAGAAAGCACGAAAAATATGGAATGGTTGAGCGCCTGGACGACGGAAGCGGACAGCGATAACCAAGAGAGATTCGCCATGAACCAAACACTCGTCCAAGCGAGAACGACGCCACACAATAGCCCGGATAGATTCGCGAGCACGCGGTCTCCCCAGATGACGCTCGGGCGGCCATCCCAAAACGCCTCCACGAGGTGTTCAATCACCATGAACAGCATAAAAATCGCCCACGTCATCAGGACTGTGAACATCCCCTGCAGGACGTGCAGCGCGATCCAGTGCGCATCGCCATGCACCCCGGCGGCCGCCGGAACAGGTGGAATGACAGCACCCACAGCACCCACGGGGCGAGTGGCTTCCTGCATCCGGTCTGTCAACCACATAAACGTATTGCCGGTCTCCATAAACCGCCTGGCAAACCATGGCGATACGTGCGTCGCGACGAACACCGACGTGAATATCGCGCCTACATATAAGAGAGCCCGTTCCGCACTCCGATTTCTGACCCACAACCAAGCCCAAAACACTTCTCCTAACAACACTACGTCAACCAAGGACGGTTCCCCTTTTCTTCTTCAACGCTTAGGACAGGTATAGTTGATGCTACGCGTACGTATACTGGGAATATTCCGTTGTAGGGGGATTCCCGTTGAAAAATAGCCAGACAGACTTTACGGAAGTGCCAGCGGGAGGCGTCATTGGACGAGTCGCGTTTGACGAACAAGACGCTGCTCGACAGTTAGAGGAATTTTTGGACCAGGGCCTAACGCTATGCCGACAATCTCAGATTTTAGTTGTTTGTGTGGGGACGGATCGGTCAACTGGGGATGCATTCGGTCCGATCATCGGATCGCGAATGAGGACACAGGCCCGCATCCCCGGCGTCGAGGTGCTCGGTACGTTGGACGAGCCAGTACACGCTGTGAACCTCGGATACACCTTAGAGCGGATCCAGGAGAGATATAAAGAAGCGCCGTTTATCATTGCCATGGATGCGTGCCTTGGAAAATTCGATCACGTCGGCCACATTACGGTGGAGCAAGGCCCGCTGCGGCCTGGTGCAGGCGTGAAGAAGAGTTTACCGGAGTTTGGAGACTTAACCGTGACGGGAATCGTCAACGTCAGTGGCTTTATGGAGTACTTTGTGTTGCAAAACACGCGTCTTGGAATCGTCATGAAAATGTGTGACATCGTGGTACAGTCGCTGCACAACAGCTTACAAAAGCATCAAATCACCCAGGCGATGCGGCTTGGTGTGTAGCCGCAAAGCCGCATTTATCCTGGGCAAAAGACAAAGCGGAGACGTAGTCTCCGCTTACGAACTCTTCACTTCAACTCGGGCTGGTGATTCACGGTGCATCACCGAATCGATGACCTTCTGCTCTTCGGATGTGAGCAGGTAATCTGAATCGCCACGATAAACCGGCTTGCCGTACGTCACAGAGTCATCTCGGCCGTAGATGGAGGTCAAGACCACACCATCACCCGTATCATCCAGGAGCGCCACCGAGTAACTCAAGTCGCTGCCCACTTCCGCAAACGCGTTGTACCGTTGCATGACGGGGGTAGAGACCTTATGTTGCAGGGCTTCGTGCATTTGTGACAAGGCCGTTTCCACTTCAGACATCTGCAGCTGAATCGACTTCACCGCTTGCTTTGTGCTCGCGAAGACGTCCTCCAGGTCTGACGTGGAGCTAATATCCTTCCACTGTAACAGACGACGCTTCATGCGCCGACTCGACGCCATTGCACTGATGGCAAGAATCAGGCAAATGATGGACAGGACTCCTGCGCCTAAGGCTATGTACAACAAATACGGCTGTAACAACTGCAAAAACATTGCGTCACTTCGTCCCTTCCTGCAACAATCCTCGTTCCTAGTATAGCGTGAAAACCAGTCATCACATCAACCAAATATTACTTTTCAAAATGTGTTCATGAAAGCGCATGAAACGCATGTAGCACATGCGGCGAACACACTTTTAAGACGGGAGCGATCACGATCGCCGGCAGGAGGTTGGCGACGGCAATTTTCTTTAACCCATACATGTTAAATCCAATTCCGATAATCAGTAATCCACCAGTGGCCGTAATACAGGCGATGACATCAGGCGCGTTCAGCACGTTGCCAGCCAAGTGGGAAATCAACGCGATCGCACCTTGATACAAAAACACCGGAACGGCGGATAGCCCCACTCCGAAACCTAGCGTTGTCGAGAACACGATAGAGGAGAACATATCCAACACAGACTTAGCAAACAGCGTACGATGTGCGTCGCTCAATCCGTCTTGAATCGAGCCCACAATCGCCATTGATCCGACACAGAACAGCAGCGTACCAGAGACAAAGCCTTCTGCGATCGGACCCTTGTAGATCTTTTGGACATGGACCTCCATCCAATGGCCAAATCGTAACAGGGCATTGTCGATGTTGATCCACTCGCCGATGACAGCGCCTAGCACCACACTGACAATGATGATCAGGTCGTCAGAGCTGTCGCCAAGCGCCATGCTCAAACCGATGAGCATCACGCACAGCGATAAGCCCTTCATGACCGTATCTTTCATACGGTCCGGGATACGTGGAAACGCTAGTCCGATGGCGGACCCCACCAGGATACACAACGCATCCACAATCGTCCCCAACAGAAACATCTAAGACACCGCCTACTGCATACTAGACAACATGAGGTGCATGATGCGCTCTAAGTCGTCCTCCGAGAAGTATTCAATTTCGATTTTGCCGCGCTTTTTCCCATGTTGAATGCGTACAGCCGTTCCTAAGTACTGTTGGACCTGTTCCTCATATCGTCGGTAGGCCGTCGGCAAGACCTGCTTTTGTGTTTCACGTGAAACATGTTTCTTGGGTTCGTAAATCACAGTCTCCAATTTACGAACGCTCCATTCCTCTTCCACCGTCTGATTGGCCAGTAAAATCTGCCGTTCTTTGTCTTCGACGGATAAAAGTGCCCGCGCATGGCCCATACTGAGATTACCTCGCGACACCATGTCGCGAATCGCCACAGGTAAATTCAAGAGTCGGAGCATGTTGGCGATGTGACTTCGACTTTGCCCCACACGTTGAGCCAGTTCATCCTGTGTCAATTCGCACTTATCGATCAGGTTCGCGTAGGCATCGGCGATTTCAATCGGATTCAGGTCTTCGCGTTGAAGGTTCTCAATGAGGGCGATCTCCATGAGCAGAACATCCGAGAGTTCGCGGACGACAGCAGGGACAACTTGGAGTCCAGCGAGTTTAGCCGCTCGAAAGCGCCGTTCACCCGCAACGATATCAAAACCACGCACTTCACTCTTTCGGACGATGAGGGGCTGTATGATCCCGTGTTCAAGAATCGATCGGGACAACTCGTGAAGTTTTTCCTCGTTAAACTCTCGGCGAGGTTGATACGGATTGGGGCGCAAGTCCCGCACGTCGACAGAGACTACGTGATCATGATCCGAAACGTTTAACTGTGGAATGAGCGCATCCAGCCCTCGTCCAAGACCACGTTTACTCAATTCCTATCACTTCCTTGGCTAATTCCATATAAGATTCAGCGCCTCGGGACTTCGGGTCATAATGAATAATCGGGCGACCGTGACTTGGTGCCTCACTCAACCGGACATTACGCGGAATGATCGTACGGTACACTTTGTCTCCAAAAAACTTCTTCACGTCCTCGATGACCTGCAGCCCTAAATTGGTACGGGCGTCCAGCATCGTCAGCACGACACCTTCAACTTCCAACGAGGTATTCAAATGCTTTTGAACAAGGCGAATGGTGTTTAACAATTGACTGAGCCCTTCCAACGCATAGTACTCACATTGGATTGGGATCAGTACGGAATCTGCTGCCGTCAGCGCGTTTACCGTCAGAAGGCCGAGGGAGGGCGGACAGTCGATCACGATGTAATCGTACTGCGAACGCATGGTCTGAACGGCCCGTCGCAGGCGCACTTCCCGCAGGATTGTCGGAACCAATTCGATTTCCGCACCCGCCAACTGAATGGTCGCCGGCAACAACGATAGATTCTCCAAACCTGAAGGCATCACCGCCTCGGTCATGGACACATCATTAATGATTACGTCATATACGCAATACTTCACGTCGGCTTTATTAATGCCTACCCCTGAAGTCGTGTTGCCCTGGGGATCAATATCGATGAGCAACACGCGTTTATTCAAAGTGGCTAAACACGCGCCGAGGTTGACCGCTGTGGTTGTCTTGCCGACGCCACCTTTTTGATTTGCAATGGCGATAACTCGGGCGTTGGACACAAACAGTCCTCCTTCATTCATGAAACATACATCCGAAGTGACTATTTCTCATTCTACTGCAAAATGGACTAGATGTGGCGACGAAAATGTACAGATATTCGACGATCCAAGCCATAGGGCAAAACAAAAACAGCGACCCCAGGGGTCGCTGATCGATGACACGAGCATTACTCCGCTTGGGAAACGGGCGTACTTTTGAGTTTTGGCACGCGAATCGTAAACTGATAATACTCTTCCTCGTCCGCTTCCTCGTAGTCTACAGTGAGCCCATTGCTTTCAATCATCTCAAGCGATTGTCGGATGGTGTTGACGGCCAGTCGGACGTCTTTGCTCAAGCCGCGCCGGCGCGGACGTCCTCGTTTCTGTCCCTCTTGCTGCAACCCAGCAAGTTTCGCCTTCACACGCTCCTCCATCTGCTTGACGTTCCAACCTTTGTCAACACATTCTTGAAGGAGCTCTATTTGCATGTCTTCGGAGGGAATCGCGAGCAATGCGCGCGCGTGACGCTCCGTGATCGTCTTCGTCAAAAGCGAGGCCTGCACCGCTTCAGGCAAGTTTAGCAACCGGAGTTTGTTTGCAATGGTGGATTGCCCCTTGCCCAAACGCTGCGCGAGGCTCTCTTGCGTCAAACCGTGCAACTCTAGTAATTGCTGATACGCGACGGCCTCCTCGATGGGAGTCAGCCCTTCGCGCTGAAGATTTTCAATGAGTGCCGCGGAAGCGGTCTGAGCGTCATTCATCTCTCGTACAATCGCAGGAATCGTTGTCCAACCCAGATGACGAACCGCACGAAGACGTCGTTCACCAGCAATCAGCTCATACGCGTTGTCCTTTTTGCGAACGACAATCGGCTGGATCACTCCGTGCGTATGAATGGTTTTCGCCAGTTCTTCAATCGCTTCTTGGTTAAAAATCGTTCGTGGTTGATATGGGTTCGATACAATGTCACCTACAGGGATGTCCACAACTTGTGTGTTCGCGTTCCCCGAATCGCGAAGATTAATAAACCGTCCCCACGCTTCTTTCATTCTTACCCCTCAATTCTCCACAGAACAAACAATATCTCGACACTGTTCTCTGGTTTTCACCACGAAAGCCCCAATTTCCTTCAGGTCGACAAACGTTATCAAGAAATTACAAGATTATGTGTTCATCGACACAGTACGACAAAGTACCGGAAGTTCACAAGGGTTTTCGTTGTGGAATACCCGCTTTGCGCGGATACGTGTTCGAGATTGGCGTGATCTGCTCAAATGCCACAATCGTGCGGGCGCCCATCTCAAGCGGAAGCGTATACGTCATCGGTTCCTTGAGCGCAGCGCCCAGCCGTTTGGCGGCGCGCAGCCCGTCCACGCGCTCGTCGTCAAACCCAGGCCCTTTGTACGAGAACCCGACACCTCCCACGCGCAAAAATGGACACATCAATTCCATCAAGATGTTCAAACGGGCTACCGCGCGCGAAACGACTACGTCGAACTGCTGGCGATAATCCATCTCCCTCGCCAAGTCCTCTGACCTAGCGTGGATTACGCGCACGTTCGCGAGGTTGAGCTCATCCACAACCGCCTGGAGAAATCCGACGCGCTTTTGCAGGGCGTCGTTGAGTACGAACTCGACGTCCTCCTCGACAATCGCGAGCGGGATGCCGGGGAATCCAGCGCCCGTCCCAACATCGATCACCCGAAGCCCCGGACGGACGATCTTCTTCCACTCCGGTACCATCAATACCGCCAAGCTGTCGTAAAAATGCTTCACATACACCTCTGGCTCATCCGTGATGGCTGTCAAGTTCATGCGCTCGTTCCAGTCGAGCAGGAGCCGTCGATAAGCATCGAGCTTCTTCAATTGTTCCTCGGTTAATGGCTTCGGCCATGGGATATCAAGCATTGGCAGCCTTTCCTCGCCAAGCCTCGAGATAGACAAGCAGAATCGAGATATCAGAAGGTGTGACTCCCGACACACGCGATGCTTGACCAACCGTCCTTGGGCGAATCTTCGTCAATTTTTCCTTTGCTTCCGTCGCGAGCCCAGCGATGCTGTAGAAGTCCACGTCCGCCGGAATGACCTTGTGCTCCAGACGCTTTTGACGCTCAATCACTTGTTCCTGCTTTTGAATGTAACCTGCGTACTTCGTCTGAACCTCCACTTGCTCGACAACTTCCGGTGCAAGTTCCACACCGCCGGTCGGGTCGAGTGTCTTGACGTGGTCATACGTCAGCTCTGGACGCCGCAGCAGTTGTTCCAACGTCACGCCGTCTTCAACCGGCTTCGAACCGTACTGCTCCAACTGCGGGTTCGCCATGCTCGGCTTGACGCGCGTCCTGCGCAGGCGCTGAAGTTCGACTTCGATCCCGGCGCGCTTCTTCATCATGCGATCATACGACGCCTCTGGAAGGAGACCTATGTCGTGACCAATTTCCATCAGTCGCAAGTCGGCGTTGTCGTGGCGCAGGAGGAGACGGTATTCGGCGCGGGACGTGAGCAGCCGGTACGGTTCATTGGTGCCTTTTGTGACGAGATCGTCAATCATGACTGCGATGTACGCATCCGATCTCGACAGAACCACCGGTTCTTCGCCGCGCACTTTCCGCGCCGCGTTGATTCCCGCGATAATACCCTGGCCTGCGGCTTCCTCGTAACCGGACGTTCCGTTGATCTGACCGGCTGTAAACAAGCCTTCAACCCGCTTCGACTCGAGACTTGGCCATAACTGCGTGGGAACGAGCGCGTCGTACTCAATCGCGTAACCAGGGCGCAGCATTTCCGCCTGTTCGAGTCCGGGAATCGTCCGCAACAACTTGAGCTGCACGTCTTCCGGAAGACTCGTCGAGAGCCCCTGCACGTACCACTCCGCTGTATTCGGTCCTTCAGGCTCCAAAAAGACCTGATGATTTGGGCGATCGCGGAAACGAACCACCTTGTCTTCGATGGAAGGGCAATACCTCGGACCCGTCCCTTTGATTTCCCCGGAAAACATCGGTGCCCGATCGAGGTTCTCCAAGATGATCGAGTGCCCGTCCTCCGTCGTCGACGTCAGCCAGCACGGAACTTGGTCGCGCGGTTGTGTGTCGGGATCGAACGAGAAGTGCTTCGGCACTGGATCGCCTGGCTGCGCGATCAGTTTGTCAAAATTAATGGTGTTGCGATTGACGCGAGGGGGCGTCCCCGTCTTGAACCGAACGAGTTGGAATCCGAGCTCGAGCAGGCTTTCCGATAGCTTAACAGCTGGCATCTGCCCGTTTGGACCGCCTTCGTAAGAGACATCACCGATGAAAATGCGCCCGCGCAAGTACGTACCCGTCGTCAACACGACCGCCTTCGCGTGGTACTCCTGGCGACTTTTCGTGACGACGCCCGTCACACGGCCGTTCTCTGTCAACAATTCATCGACCATCGCCTGTTTCAAATGAAGATTTGGCTCCGCCTCGAGCGTCCATTTCATGTTGAGGGCGTAATACGCCTTGTCTGCCTGCGCGCGCAGCGCCTGTACAGCCGGCCCCTTACCTGTGTTCAACATGCGCATCTGAATGTATGTGGCATCGGTATTTCGCGCCATCTGACCGCCCAAGGCGTCGATTTCGCGGACGACGATCCCCTTGGCAGGCCCGCCGATGGATGGATTGCAAGGCATATATGCAATCGTGTCCAAGTTGATGGTCAACATGAGCGTCTTACAACCCATCCGTGCCGACGCAAGAGCGGCTTCACACCCTGCGTGGCCCGCTCCAATGACGATGACGTCGTACTCGCCAGCAAAAAAATTCACGATGTGTTCACCTCACCGTTCTCTACTTAAATCGATATGCGACAATCAACGGCCCAACGGGCCCTCTTGCGATCTATTTACCAAGGCAGAACCGAGAGAAAATCTCATCCAGGAGATCTTCGCCCGTCTCCTCGCCTATCACGAGTCCTAATTCTTCGTACGTGGATTGCAGGTGGACCGCAATCAAGTCTAGTGTAGCACCTGCTTGCGCTGCGTCTATAGCCATCTGCAAATCTGATCTTGCCACTTCGAGCAAATTCTTCTGGCGGACATTCGTCATGTAAGTCGTGTCGCGCTCGACCGACAATTCACCCTGAACGATTTGCGCCAACTGCAACTCCAGGCCTTCGATATGGCGGTGCTCCTTGGCGGAAATCTCGATGACGGCGGCGGCCTCCACGTGGTCGACAGACGCCTGCAGTTGTGCATCGATCCCCGCATCCATTTTATTGACCACAATCACGCGCTTTAAGCCTTCGGTGTCCCGTAAGATGTCCTCGTCCTCCGGCGTGAGCGGCACACTTCCGTCGATCACCACCAGCACCAACTCCGCCTCGCGGATCGACTGGCGCGATTTATCCACGCCAATTCGCTCGACGACGTCCGACGTCTCGCGAATGCCAGCCGTATCGATGAGCTTGAGCGGAATCCCACGCACGTTGACATACTCCTCAAGCACATCGCGCGTCGTCCCAGGAATATCTGTGACAATAGCCCTGTCCCGGCGCAACAGCGCGTTCAGCAGCGACGACTTGCCTACGTTCGGCCGGCCCACGATCGCCGTAGCGACACCGTCGCGCAAAATTCGACCCATCTCGGCACCTTCCAACAGCGCCTCGATGCCCGCCATCAATGTTGCGCCCACGTCCAGCACCTGCTGACATGCGACCGATTCAACGTCGTGTTCCGGGTAATCGATGGTTACCTCGACGTGTGCCTGCAATTCGATGAGCGTTCGCCGAAGCGACCGAATCTCCTCGCTGAAACGCCCCTGAACCTGCTGCAGCGCGACGCGTCCCGCAAAATCGGTCTTCGCGCGAATGAGGTCGATCACGGCTTCAGCCTGAGACAAATCGATGCGCCCGTTCAAAAACGCCCGTTTCGTAAATTCACCTGGTTCAGCCAACCTCGCGCCGGCTACAAGCGCCGCCTCGAGCACCGTTTGCACCAATTGGATGCCACCGTGAACCTGGAGTTCAACCACGTCTTCCGCCGTGTAACTGCGCGGCCCTGGCATCCACAGCACAATGCCCTCATCGATGACAGCGTCCGTACCAGGGTGCAGGATTCTCCCGTACAACACTCGGCGAGGTCCCTCAAACACCACTTTTTGTCCACTTGGCGTACGCACCATGCGACTGGCAACCGACTTCGCATCGGGGCCGCTGATGCGCACGACACCGATACTCGCTTCCCCCAGGGCCGTTGCGATGGCTGCTATCGTCTCTAAGTTCATTCAATACGCCTCCTCTCTGAACAAAAAAGACACCCTCCTCGAACAGAGAAGGGCTTTCCTATAGACGACCTCATCTGACGTGAACTGTCACGCACCAATCACACCTGTGTAACTACGACTTGTAAGAGTTTCGCTTGGGCGCGATCCTGACTTTGCGATACGGCTCTTCACCTTCGCTCAGCGTGGTCACGTCCGTTCTCGTCTGTAGATACGTGTGTACCCATTTCCTGTCCGCCGTCGACATCGCATCCATTGAAACGGGGCGGCCAGTCCGTACTGCGCGATCCGCCGCGTGATCCGCCGCCCGGCGCAGACTCTCCCTGCGCCGTTTACGGTACTCACCGGCGTCCACCGAGAATTTGACGAATCCATCGTGTTCCCGATTCGCGACGATATTTACGAGGTACTGCAACGAATCGAGTGTAGATCCGTGCCGCCCGATGACAAACGGCAACACTTCCTCATCGCTCTCAATACTCACGAGGTACTCGGCGTCCGTCTCCTCATCCCGCGTCAAAGACACCTTACCGGAGACGCCCATGTGCGCCAGAATCGTCTCGACAAAATCCCTTGCATTCTCCACCGGGCTTTGCGGCACGCTCACTTCCACCTCGGCGTCCTTGCTGCCGAGAAATCCAAACAACCCTTTTACAGGCTCGGAAATCACGCGCACCTGAGCCTGCGATCTCGGCACGCCCAATTTGACGAGCGCCGACGTCACGGCTTCCTCGACACTTCGACCAGTCACCACTAAGCGCTTCATCTGACTTCCCCTTCAGTCGCGATAAAGTCTATTCGTCCCGTGGGTGATCAGCTGGCGCGTCGCTATTCGTGTCTACTGGTGTCGTGGTTCCATTCGCCTGGTTCGGCTGATCCCCTGTCACTTGCGCCGGTGGCGCCGATTGCCGCTTCGCCTGTCCCGATTTGGCTTTCGACTTGTTGCCATCGGCTTTGCTCTTACTGCTTGCGCTGGGCTTTCCCGAACTCGTCTTCGGCGTGCCGGTACCCGTCTTAGCTGACGGTTTGGTTGCCGAACCCTTGCTCGTCTTCGGACGCGACTGGGAATTGCCCGCCTTCGATCCGGCCCCGCTCGTGCTCACCGCGGTCGCCGTCGCCGCGTTCCTGCGATTCATAAACACATATGTTTGAAGTGCCGTGAACAGGTTCGTGTAAATCCAGTACAGAACCAGTCCAGCCGGCAACCGAATGCCGATAATGAAGATGAACACCGGCATGATAAACAGAATGGCCCGCTGCTGTGCCGGTTGATTTCGCATCGTGAGCCACGAGGAGAGGAACGTGCTCAACGCCGCGATCACCGGCAAGACAAAGTGCGGATCTTTCGCCCCGAGCTGCCAGATGCCGAGAAATACGTTGTGGTGCAGCCCGTAGTTGCCCATAATCGCGCCGTAAAGCGCATACAGCACTGGCAACTGGATCACGGTCGGCAAACAACCAGCGGCCGGATTGGTCCCCCGCTCTTGGTACAGCTTCATCGTTTCCTGTTGGATCTTCTGGTTATCACCCTTGTACTTCGAGCGAATCTTTTGCATCTCAGGCTGTAGTTCCATCATGACTTTCTGATAGCGCATCTGCCTGATAAAGAGTGGTAAAATAATCAAACGCACGATGACCGTAACAATCAAAATCGCAAGACCGTAACTGTCACCCAAATGTTTCGCGAAGAAATCGATGACATCCGAGATGGCCTTGAGGACGGTCCCCCATACGTTGTTGGGCCACTGCCCTGGCTTCGATGGATACATTCCGCAACCCGTGAGTGCAACCACTACGAATGCACTCAGTGCGAACGTCCATCTGCGTTTTGTACGCTTTGACTCCAAAACGAATCCCCCTACTTCGGTAACGGAACCTCGTCGACACCGCCTGGGTGCCACGGCCCACATTTCGCTAACCTCTTGACTGCCAACCATCCACCTTTAATGGCCCCAAACCGCGAGATAGACTGCATCGCATACTCCGAGCACGTCGGAACAAAACGACAACTGGGGGGTGTTAGTGGAGATATACATTTCCGGTAGAAGCGGATAAACGCGAGAAGAATGAACTTCATTCCACTCAGCTCCTCGTCCAAATCATACCACGACTTTGGCTTTCTGCAGGAGTTTCATGACATCGTTCATCAATTCGTGGAAATCGGACTCCGCCGCACTTTTCCGGCAGACAATCACAATGTCGATTGGCTTGTCCGAAAGTTGCGGAATAAGGGTCTGGAAACCTGCGCGCAACGCACGCTTCACGCGGTTTCTTACAACCGCATTGCCAACCTTCTTACTAATAGAGAACCCCACGCGAAAAGAAGGCAGGCGATTGTCGCAATAATACAATACCAACCGCGCCGTCGCAAACGATTTTCCTCGACGAAATACGCGTCGAAAATCGCGATTGTCCTTCAATCGGTACGCACTCTGCAAACCATCACCGCCTCCGCGCGATTCTGACCAATATCATTAAAAAAGGCCACGAATCGTGGCCTTACGCTGATAAAACTTTACGTCCCCGTTTACGGCGAGCTGCGAGAACCCGACGACCATTTTTCGTGGCCATACGTTGTCTAAATCCATGGTTCTTTTTGCGTTTCCGTACATTCGGTTGATAGGTCGGTTTCATCAGGACACCTCCCTTGCAGACAGACGCCTCATAGATTACAGGATGAACGTCAATTTGTCAATTCAACGCCCTTTCCATCCATAAACAATCCACATGTGGACAACTTTCGGCAAAGAACCGCTTTTTTCGTTATCCACAACATTTATCCACAAGTTTAGACACATTTCCACATCGCTCGACCCGCAAATTTTGTCGATTTGTGGGTTCTGTGGATAGTTTATTTCGACATTGCTCGACTCCCTGCTTTTCTGGTAATATAGTCGCTGCAATCATCCACAGACCCTGTGACTTTTCACATGTATCCACAAGTTTATCCACACGCTGTGGATAACATTACCCACATCAAGTTAACATGTGAATCACCGTCTTTTTCTATCCACAACCAGACGGTGACAACGTTCGCTAATTCGCGTAACGGCGGGCCTTTTACGCTTTTCGCGATGTTTTTATGTTTTTTTCTTAGGAGGGCCAGCAGTTC